>CAZTAU010000027.1:0-52126 GCA_964611565.1 uncultured Mucilaginibacter sp.
TCACCAAAATATTTGCTAACTACGGCATCAAATTTCATTTTATTGATCTGTCAAATCCCGAAAATATTCGCAATTATATTAATGATAAAACCAAGTTGGTTTGGATTGAAACACCTACCAATCCTACCATGCAAATTGTAGATATTGCTGGAATAGCGAAAATTACCCGAGAGAAAAGCCTGACTCTTGTTGTAGACAATACCTTTGCTTCGCCATATCTGCAAAACCCAATGGACCTGGGTGCTGATGTGGTAATGCATTCCGTAACCAAATACATTGGCGGCCATTCGGATGTGGTAATGGGTGCCTTGATGCTGAACGATGAAGACTTGTATAAACGCCTTTGGTTCATCTATAATTCATGCGGTGCTACACCAGGGCCAATGGATAGCTTTTTGGTGCTGCGTGGTATTAAAACACTGCACTTGCGTATGAAAGCGCACTGTGAGAATGGCCGTAAAATAGCCGAGTTTTTAAAAAGTCATCCACGGGTTGATAAAATATACTGGCCCGGGTTTACTGATCATCCTAACCATGAAATAGCCAAAAAGCAAATGCTTGATTTTGGCGGCATGATATCTATCACCCTAAAAGGTGCTGACTTACAAGAAACTTTCAAGGTAGCTTCATCATTTAAAGTATTTACCCTGGCCGAATCATTAGGCGGCGTAGAGTCACTAATTAATCACCCTGTTACTATGACCCATGCATCTATCCCAAAAACCGAGCGCGAAAAGGTAGGCGTGGTGGATAACCTTTTGCGCCTAAGTGTAGGGGTAGAGGATATTGATGATTTACTGGAAGATTTGAAACAGGCATTGAGCCGCCCAACCCCCTAAAGGGGGAGTTTTTGATTTGCGCGAGTACTTGCATAGCGCGCTAACACTCCCCCTTTAGGGGGCCGGGGGGTTACCAATCCAACTTCAGTAAAGCAACACCCTGCCGCGTCAACGATGTATTCACTATTAGCTTACCATTGGTTACTTTAAGTCTCTGTGGCTTGCCAACGGTCTCCAGCATACCTGCTTTTTCTAAAGTGGCTATTTGTTCCTTTGTTGGATTTTGTGGAGATCCCATCTTTTTCCAAACCTCATAGGAGTTGCTGTGAGCATTATCTACCAGGTATTGTGTTAGGGTAACGTTTGCAGCTTTTAGTCCGGTAAAAGTAACGGCAACAGGCTCAGCAGGGGCTTGTATATCCATATCATGATAGTTCCATATCATTGTGGTTGCTCCCTTAGTACTTTTAGCAGCCAGACCGCCAATATCGGTTTGTGGCCCGCGTGCGCTTGAGTCAACAAAAGTACGCAGCGGGTACATCCTGCTGCCCTGAACTTCAACTCGCTTGCCCGACATTTTGCCGAACATACGGAATACATTTAGCACCGGTTTATCAACGCCGTTAGTGGCTAAGTCGCGAAAACCGTAAAACCAGGGTTGATCTTCAAACTCAAAGGCCCAGGTAACCGCTCCTTTAAAATTAACACCTATCTGGTCCGCCAAAGCATATTTACGCGCGAAGGACGCGGCAGTATAACTTGGATACATAGTTCCGTTACGGTAAGCGTTTTGCGGACTGGTTACCATGCCGCAGGCAGCACAACCTTCCGGGTCAGACTCGCCAATGATCACGGGTAAATTTTTAAGGGTAGGGAAGGATGCCACGATGCTGAAGCCTTTTTGAATATCGCGCATTTGTGTACCCACATTCATACGTACTACGCCATTAACTAATGTAGGTGCACCTTTTGCATGAAATGATATCAGGTCAATAGGCGTACCCACTTTTCCTGTAACATAATTTGTTCCGGATACACAGTGGGTTAAAAAATCAGTCAAAAACTTAGTTCCGCCTCTGCCACCTGTTCCGGCAACGTCAGCACCACCTATTTTTGCGGTAGGCAAAGCGCGTTTAACTGCATCCACGGTATAATCATACAATTTAAAAAACTCTTCTGGTGTGCCTTTCCAGTATTCAATATTAGGCTCGTTCCAAAGTTCCCAGTACCAGCTTTCAACTTCCTTTTTTCCATAGCGATCAACAGAATGTTTTACCCATTGAAAAACCAGTTCGGCCCATTTATTATAATCTTTTGGGGGATAGGCCCAGCCTGTAGCAATAGATGATCTGCCACCCGGTGTCCAGCTATGCATGTAGGGTTGTGGGTTAGTCGACAAAGCCTCTGGCATAAAACCTATTTGGGCAAATGGTTTCATGCCGCGTTTAACATAAGTGTCAAATATGCTATCAATAATTGTCCAATTGTATATGGGTTTACCATTTACATCCTCGGTATAAGCATTGGTCGATCCCCATTTCAATTTGGGCTTACCATCGCCGGTTACTAATAAGCTATGGGCACGCACATACACGGGTACAGGGCTTAAATCTGCTATATGGGTAAGTAGTTTTTTACCATCTTTCATATAGGTATAGTTGGGTTCGTCATAACCAAACCATGCCCACATTGGGTACATATCACCAACTTCTTTATTTAAATTGACATTTATAGTAGCAGGTATAACCTGTGCAAAACCTTGACAGTTTATTAATAATACTGAAAAAGTTAAAATTGATTTAAATAATGTTTTCATATAAGAAATAAAAGGAAATTTGTAATAAAAATAATGTTTATTTAGCCTATCGCACCCTCTATTTTAAGCACATACGCAATTTTTCCAGGAGCGTTATCCGGAAGATTAACTTTTAATCCTTCGGAAGATTGTGAGAAAGTAAGCTTAGCATTAGATCCCAGCATATCCACTTTCTGAATTTTACCCGGTATAGAGCCTAAAGATTTTATTGTAATGGTTTTATCCGCAGGCCAACCCAATAAAGTGGCATATAATATTCCCCCTTTTTGAGCAAAACGCATGTCTTCGCCGGTAAATGCTTTACCACGTCCCTCGTTAAATCCTTGCGCACTTATTGGTGCCGCGCCCGCAATAGCAGGGCCCTCGCCAAAAGTTTTCCATGGTCTCGTTCCATAAATAGATTCGCTATTCATAGCCATCCACTCGGTTATACCATCAACGGTTGCCCTTGCTTTGTCATCTATTGAGCCATCTCCACGCAAAGGGACATTAAGCATCAGGTTTCCGTTTTTACTAACTACATCTACTAACGTATGAACAACTGTAGCAGCTGTTTTATAACGGTTGTTGTCATAAACCCGCCTGTCGTAATGCCACTGCCCAATGCAGGTATCTGTTTGCCAAGGTAAAGCTTCAATTTGATTACTTTGTCCACGCTCAATATCCCAGATCATACACTTGCGTTGTTGCTCGTCCAATATTTTACCAAAAACACCGGCGGTTAATTTACCATGTTTTTTTATACTGGTATTGTATAAATACGCGGCTATACGTAATCCCGCGTCACTAATTGGCCACAATGGTAAAGCGGTATCGTCAAAATATACCAGTTCAGGTCCGTATTTATCAATCAGGTCGATAGTACGGTTGTAAAAATTTTCGATGTAAGCTTTGGTAGGAGGGGTAACACCATTGCCCCAACCCCAATGACTATGAATTGTGTTATTATTATCGCTGTTTTTGCTAAGCGGATGATTTTGCGCATATAATTCTTGCGGGTCATATCCGTTCCACCATTTTCCTACACCATCGGCTTTAGTAAGCTTACCGTCATAAGGTACACCAGCCAATGGGCCGTTTTTATCTGCGCGTTGCGATGTTTCATACCAGCTCCAGGCATGTGATGCGTGTACACTCACTGCAAAATGCAGACCATTATTTTTAGCAGCCTTTGCCCAGCCTCCAATCAAATCTTTTTTTGGCCCCAGTTTGGTTGAGTTCCATTTATGGTGTTTACTGTTATATAAGTCAAAATTGTCATGATGGTTTGCCAAAGCCATAAAATATTTAGCACCTGCTTTTTTATATAAAGAAACTATAGCTTCCGGGTCCCATTTCTCCGCTTTCCATTCGTTAATTACATCCTTAAAGCCAAATTTTGAGGGATGTCCGTACTTTTCAACGTGATATTTGTATTGATCGCTACCCTCCTGATACATTCCACGGGCATACCAATCACCGCGTTCCGGCTGGCATTGTGGCCCCCAATGTGCCCACATACCAAACTTTGCATCTCGGAACCAATCTGGTACCTGGTAATCGGATAATGAATCCCAGGTTGGTTTAAATGGACCCGATTGTATACGGGTAGGGGTTAAAAAACTTGCTGCTGATGATCTTGATAGGTATAGCGAAGATAGTCCCGCCAAACCGCCTTTAATTAAAGCCCGTCTTTTCATAATAATAATTTAATTAAAATGGTCGGTTAATAGGTATAATTGGTATTTTGTGCTTATTGGGAAACCGACATTAAATCAAATTTACCTGCTTTAAGTAATTGTAAATTGATTATTTATGACTGTTTTTTGTAGTAATTAAGATTTATTATAGTTGTTTAATGAGAATATTTAATTAGTTGCCGTAAAAGAAAGAATATTGCCAAAATGATCGATATAAAATCTTTTCTTGATGCTAAAGTTGCCCAGTACAACCGCCCGGAGTTTATTAAAAACGACCCGGTTTGTATTCCGCACCTGTTTACCAAAAAACAGGATATTGAGATCATGGGATTTTGGGCGGCAACACTGGCATGGGGGCAAAGGATTACCATCATCAATAAATGTCGCGAACTAATTGCCCTGATGGATGGTGTGCCGTACGATTTCATCATGAATCATCAAGACATCGACCTTAAAAAACTACTGCAATTTAAGCACCGCACATTTAATGATATTGATACCCTGTATTTTATCGCTTTCTTTAGGCATCACTATAGTAATCATGATTCATTGGAGGATGCCTTTGTGCCCCCCGGCCCCCTAAAGGGGGTGGAAGAGTCGCTTAACCACTTTCGGTCTTATTTCTTTTCCTTACCCGATTTTCCTCCTCGTACTAAAAAGCACGTCTCTTCACCATCGCAAAAATCAACCTGTAAACGACTGAATATGTTTTTACGCTGGATGATACGTAAAGATAATTGCGGGGTAGATTTTGGCATATGGAACCAAATTAAACCCGCGGACCTGATATGTCCCTGCGATTTGCATGTTGACCGTGTAGCCCGTAAACTCAAACTCATTACACGTAAACAAACCGACTGGCAAACAGCAGTAGAACTTACCGAAAAGCTACGTGAGCTTGAGCCAACCGACCCGGTTAAGTATGATTTCGCGCTATTTGGTTTAGGTATTGAAGAGCGGTGGGGAAGTGACGCGGTAATTCCCGATATTGTATCATGAGCGAAGACCAAAATATATCCCATTTCCTAACCGGAAAATCCGAGCATACATTAATGCTTTACCGTCATTTTATTGATGAGTTTGAAAAGGTTGGCGACATTACTGTTGAGCCTACTAAAACTATGATAGGTATATCCAACTCTAATAAGCGTATTGCATGGGTAACGCAGTTGGGAAAAAACTTTATTCATGTGGTGTTTCCCTTCAAACAACCATACGAGGATAACTTATGCTTCCAAAAAATGGGGCAGGTGCCGGGAAGTAACCAGTTTAATCATCATTTTAGGATGTTAAATGTAGAGGATTTGAACGAGGAAGTTTTGAGGTTTATGCGATTGGCTTATCAAAGCTAATTTATTCGCCACCCTCGGGTCCATAAAAGAAAACCCAAGTGCTGAAATCTGGAGTAAAGTCAAAAAAATGGTGAACAGCTTTAGCAGGTACAAATAAAAAGTCGCCCGGATTTACGGAAGTGACTTCGCCGGCTAAATTAAATTGACCACTGCCCGAAGCAATTACATAAATTTCATCGCGAATATGAGGAGTTTGGTTATCAACTTTATCGGGTTTATAAAGCTCAACAGACAATGTGCCATGATTAAATAGAACTTCAAACATATTGCCAGAGTTTTTTAATGCATCCTTAGCTTTTTGAATTGAAACATGATTGTTCATGGTTAAGCTTCTTCTTTAAAATAAACCTTGTAATAATTCATGTGCTTATCATCATCAAAGCCTTTCTCTATCAACTCTTTATTGCCATGAATATAAATATGAAAATTCTTATCTAGCTTTAATACGCTTTTATAAACACGCGCCTGTTTTTTTACCGCGTTGTTTGATATCTCAAAGCTATCGGCAATTGGGGTTTCATATTCATTCTCGTATTGTTGCTTGTAGGTTTTAAAGGAGGCAATAGCTTGTGGGTTACCAATAACCTCACCGGCAAATTCATCCAGGTCAAAGGTTTCTTTATCCTTAAAATATTTCATTGACCGGTTCAATAAGTCTATCTTATCAGCTTTAGTTACTTCAAAATTTTCATCAATTTTATTGGTGACAAAGTTTTTGTAAATGCTTAATGTATTGTTGGTTTGGTTAAAGTTATCGTTACGTATCTTTAATTGCAAAAATTCATCCTTCCAGTAAACTGCTGCATCCTGTCCGCTGGTGGCCTTATCAACCACTACTACTTTGTAGCCGTTTTCTTTTTCGGTATTAAATATTAAAACGCCTTTATCTAGTTTATTGATGTTGATGGCGTTTTCCTCGTAATCAACTTGATAGCCACCCTGCTCAGGATATACTTTCAAGTAGGTTTCCTTATTTTCTGACTTGAATATGCCTATAGCATCCAGCAATTCGCCCTCAATTTGTACGCCACGAAAATAGGTCACATACAACTCGCCCGATTTAATTTTAGGGTGATTGGCTACTTTGTATAAATATTTGGCTATCTGTTCAGATATTTCATGAAACTTGCTTTTATCATCAAATGCTTGTGTAGCAAAGTTGTATATCTCGTTCAGATTGAGATCGCTTGTATGCATTAAGTGATAAACTTCGTTCACCTTTTCAAAAGGAGATAAAAAGTATTGCTTTAACAGACTGTTGATTAACTCATCTTTTAAAACAAGTGGTTGCTCGGACAGAGAATACATTTCGCTTTGCGATTGGTTACCTACGTGGTGTACCGAAATAATATCTAAAGAAGCTTCAAAAAAAGTTACCATAATTGGTACGCAAGTTAAGTTTTTTAGTGAATGGATAATGACAAATAGTTCATTGTAATTTGCGACTTTTGCGAAAGTCAACGAGTCAACAATGACTTAATGACTTAATGACTAATGACCAACGCAGAAGATACCATTGTTGCCCTTGCCACACCCACCGGAACCGGTGCCATAGGCATTATACGCTTATCAGGCCCGGATGCTATTAAAATTGCAAATAGTGTTTTTAGCGGTAAGGATCTGACCAAGCAGGCATCGCATACTATACACTTCGGTAATATTGTGGATGGAGATATCATCTTGGATGAAGTATTGGCTTCTTTATTTGTTACCCCGAGATCATATACCCGCGAGAACGTAGTGGAGATTTCCTGCCATGGTTCGGCATTTATTATCGAATCTATTATTAAGCTCCTTATAAAAAATGGTGCACGATCGGCAAAAGCAGGCGAGTTTACGCTGCGGGCTTTTTTAAATGGGCAAATGGACTTGTCGCAAGCAGAAGCAGTGGCAGACCTTATTGCTTCTAATTCAAAAGCATCGCAGCAAGTTGCCTTGCAGCAATTACGCGGTGGTTTTAGTAACCAATTACAGCAATTGCGCGAGCAGTTGGTGCAGTTTGCATCATTAATTGAGTTAGAACTGGATTTTGCTGAGGAGGATGTTGAATTTGCCAATCGCGACCAGTTAAAAAAACTGATATACGAAATCACACGGGTAATTAACGCGCTGATACAATCATTTGAATTAGGTAACGCTATTAAGCAGGGTATAAACACCGTTATTGCAGGTAGGCCTAATGCTGGTAAATCAACCCTGTTAAATGCCTTATTAAATGAAGATAGGGCCATTGTGAGCCATATTCCTGGTACTACACGAGATACCATTGAAGAAGTCCTAAATATACAAGGCATCAATTTCAGGCTGACAGATACAGCGGGCATCCGCGAAGCGACCGACACCATTGAGCAGATAGGGGTACAGCGTACTATGGAAAAAATAAGCCAGTCGGCATTGTTATTATACGTTTTTGATGCGGAGCAAATCACAATAGATGAATTGAACAGCGATATTGAAAGCCTGACAAAACCCGGGGTTACTTTATTATTGGTAGCTAACAAGATCGATCTGTTGACTGCGCAACAAATATCGGCCTTGCCAAAAAGCGCCATGCAAGTATCGGCCAAAGAAAAACAACATATTGACGAGCTAAAGAAAAAAATATACTCTGCAGCTGTAAAAGATCAATTATCGGGCAACGAAGTATTGGTAACTAACATCCGCCACCTGGAGGCGTTACAAAAAACCGAAGAATCATTATCGCGCGTACTTAATGGTATTGATGATGTAACCTCAGATTTTTTATCAATAGATATTAAACAAGCCCTGTATTACCTTGGTGAGATAACCGGCGCTGTTACTACAGATGATTTGCTTGAAAATATATTTAGTAAGTTCTGCATTGGTAAATAATCAACTAGTGTTATTAGACGACTGAAAACAATCGTTCAAATAACAATGCAGTATTAACTAATTCGCACAACTGTTAACTTCGGCTTTAATTATTTTTTTTTGCAAACATATTTGCAAGTGTGACGTTTTTAAATTATATGATCACACTCGGACAATTTATTATCAAAAAACAAGGGGGTTTTCCATATGCCAAGGGTGAGCTATCCCGCTTATTACGAGACATTGGTATAGCGGCAAAACTGGTCAACCGCGAAGTAAACAAAGCCGGTCTTGCCAGTTTTATAGGTGATGCGGGTACCATCAATATACAGGGAGAAGGGCAAAAGAAGCTCGACATTTTTGCCAATGAGCAATTTATCTCCGCCTTGCGATCCGGCAGGGAATGCTGCGTGGTTATATCTGAGGAGAATGAAGCGTACGTGGACCTTTGCGATGATGCTAAATACATCGTGGCGATAGACCCACTCGACGGCTCATCAAATATTGACGTAAATATCAGTGTCGGCACGCTATTTTCTATTTACCGCCGCCAGTCGGTTACTGGAAAACCCACGACAGACGATATCTTGCAAAAAGGAATTAAACAAGTGGCCGCCGGTTATGTCATTTATGGCTCCTCTACGATGCTTGTTTACACTACAGGCAAAGGTGTCAATGGCTTCACTCTAGATCCTTCTATTGGCGAATTTTGTTTATCGCACCCTGATATGCGCATACCGTCCAACGGAAACATCTATTCGCTCAATGAAGGCCTTTACCTGCAATTCCCCGAAGGTGTGCAAAAATATATTCATTATTGCCAGTCTCAACAGTATAGTTCGCGCTATGTGGGCTCTATGGTAGCCGATTTGCATCGCAGCCTTATTCTCGGTGGTATATTCATTTACCCGGCGAATGCCAAAGCACCACAAGGTAAGCTCCGCTTGGTATATGAGTGCAATCCTGCGGCTTTTATCATTGAACAAGCCGGGGGCCGCGCCAGCAACGGGTATGATCGTATTCTAGACACTGAAGTAGCCACGCTTCACCAGCGCTCTGCATTATTCATTGGTTCGGAAAATATGGTTAGCAAAGCCGAGGAACTAATGGCCACCTTTTCACCGCAACGAAACCCGGTATCCATGGCCAGTTAAAATTATGCAAGTAAATTAATGTATTACTCGATTCTAGTTTATTATCATTAAAGTACCATTTAAGTAAAGGTTTTTCAAAAACAATTCAGCTGTCTTGCAGTTTCAAGTATCAGTATAACTTGTAATCCAAATATGCGCATAGCTCACCTAATATTAACCTATACAGACCCACACCAAACTGAAAGGGTAATAAAAAACATGTGGCATGCAGACTTTGATTTTTATATCCATGTCGATAAAAAGTTTGATATTAAGCCACATTTGTTTTTAAATAAAATTCCTAACGTATATTTTATAAATAATAGGGTAGAAGTTAAGTGGGCGGGATTCAACACAGTGTTGGCTACCTTTAAATGTATAGCGGAGATAGTTAATACAAAGATAAATTATGGCTTTATAAATTTTTTAAGTGGACAGGACTATCCCCTGAAACCTGCATCAGAATTGCGGGAGTTTTTTTTCCAAAACATCGGAAAGGAATTTTTAAGCTACCGAGATATAAGGAATGATTGGAAAGAGGGATTGTTAAGAATGGAAAAATATTATTTTACCAATGTGAATTTTAAAGGGAAAACCTTGTTAGGGAAAATTGTAAATTTAATAACCCCAAAACGCAAAATTCCTTATAATATGCATCCATACGGCAAATCAATGTTTTGGATGTTAAGCCCCGACGCTGCCATGTATGTAGCTCACAGGGTACAAAATGATACTAAATTAGTTAATTTTTTTTCCTTGTGTTGGGGGAGCGATGAGTTTGTTTTCCAGACAATCCTTTTAAACTCACATTACAAAAAAAATATTGTGAATAACAATTACCGTTATATAGACTGGTCAATGGGCGGTGCAAGCCCTAAGATCCTTGACGAAAATGATTTTAATTCTATTAGCAAATCAAATATGCTTTTTGCAAGAAAGCTAGGTTTTCCTCAAAGCTTAAAACTTGCGGATATGATAGATTCTCATTTGCTAAAGCATTAATTTTATGGCCCATATCATCAATTTGACAACATTTAAAGATTCCCGCGGTATATTAACGGTGTTGGACCAAATAGTAAATTTTGAAATTAAGCGACTATTTTATATTTATAATGTTGATTATTCTGATCGAGGAGGCCATAGACATCACGAAACCCACCAGGCTGCTATATGTATACAAGGTTCTTGTAATATATTTAACGATGATGGCGTCAGGCAAGACACGTTTGAGCTAGATTCGCCTGAAAAGTGTTTAATCATCAAGCCGGAAGATTGGCATATAATGAAAAATTTTTCTGAAGACGCTATTTTATTAGTATTGGCGTCAACAGCATTTGATCCCAAAGATTACATTTATGAGCCATATAATCACACCTTATGAAGATTTGAAATTATTAAACTATTCTTTTGAACATCAATTTAAACAAAAATTTGATAATTTTTTAGAGGATGGGTGGTATATTTTAGGTAAAGAAGTAGGTTTTTTTGAAAAAGAGTTTGGTAAATATCAAGCTGAAAAGTACGTTGTGGGTGTGGCCAACGGCCTTGACGCGCTGATCCTAGCGTTAAGGTGCTGTAATTTCGCGAAAGGTAGTGAGGTAATTGTTCCATCCAATACTTACATTGCTACCATTTTAGCTATTCTGCATTGTGATTTGGTTCCTGTGTTTGTAGAACCTAATATTCATACCTATAACATTGATCCTGAAAAAATCGGTGTGGCTATAACAGTTAATACTGTAGCTATATTGGTTGTACATTTGTATGGGCAATGTTGCGACATGGACCCAATACAATCTATAGCTGTAATAAATAACCTCAAAATAATTGAGGATTGTGCTCAAGCTCATGGCGCCAGGTATAAGGGCAGGCTGGCAGGTGCGTTTGGCGACTTTGCAGCATTCAGTTTTTACCCTACTAAAAACCTTGGCGCATTGGGCGATGCCGGAGCTATTATTTGCAAATCAGAAGCAGATTATCAAATACTTCAACAGCTTCGCAATTATGGTTCCGATCAAAAATATTACAATAACATAATTGGTTATAATTCCAGGTTGGATGAAATACAAGCATCATTTTTAAGAGTAAAACTTCCTCATCTCGACAACATTAATGAGCACAAAAATAAACTGGCATCGATATATCTTGAACATTTAAACGATGTGTTTATTAAACCGGTAGTAAAACCTAATTATAGTAATGTTTACCATATATTTAATATAAGGCATCCCGATCGTGATAGGATCAAGGCTTATTTATTAGAAAATGGAATTGCTACAGAAATACATTACCCTATTGCTCCTCATAAGCAAATGGCTTTAAAAGCAATGAACTGTTTAAAATTTCCTATTTCAGAAGAAATACATCAAACAACATTAAGTTTACCGTGCTCTTACATACATAGTACTCAGGATATTCACAACGTTGTAAACGTCTTAAACAAGTTTAACTGATCCACATGAATTATTTGATAAGAGAAATGGTGCCTTCTATATTCAAAACTTTACGATGGTATAGTTTTAAATATGGTTGGAAAGGTGATTATAAAACATATGAACAAGCTAAAGCTCAATGTTCAGGGTACGATGAAAATCATATTTTACAGAGAATTATTAATGCAACTCAAAAAGTAAAAACCGGAGAGGCTGCATATGAACGTGATGGCATTATTTATGAAGAGATCAAAGTAAATTTTCATTTATTAAGTACGCTATTACTTATAGCCAGCAAAAATAATAACAAGCTTACCCTAATTGATTTTGGCGGTTCACTCGGAACATCATATTATCAGAATATCGGTTATTTATCTCACTTAACTGAATTGAACTGGTGCATTATTGAACAGCCTCAATTTGTTGACGCTGGAAAGATGGGTTTTGAGAACGAGCATATTAAATTTTACAATTCTTTAGAAGATTGCAAAACGGCACACCAGCAAATAGATCTTGTATTGCTTTCGAGTTCTTTACAATATATGAGTGACCCTTATAGAGTGTTAAAATCAATACAATCATTCGGCATTTCTTATATCTTAATTGATTTGATCGGTTATAATGACAAAAATCAGGATAGAATAACTATTCAGTATGTTCCGCCAGCATTTTATGGCATCGATGCATCTTATCCATGTATATTCCTTAATAAGTCTAAGCTTGAATATCAGTTATCTGACGGTTATAACAAGGTATTTGATTTTATTGCTGAAGAGGACAAGTACTACATTAATTTTAAGCCATTTAAATACGAAGGATCGCTATGGCATATTAAGTATCAATAATGCCCCTTGAACATAATACATTTTTTAGATGGAATGTACATGTCTTTATTCAAGGGGTGGATGGCGAAAACAAAAAAAATCCCTAACTATGATACATAGTCAGGGACGATATGAAAAAGCAACTAAATCTATACTCCCAAATCCTTCATGATCGCTTCAATCTTATTTTCCATTTGCTGGTTGGTTTCTTTATAGGCATTTTTAGACGGCAAGGTGCCTTTAGCAGAGCAATAGAATTTGATTTTAGGTTCTGTACCTGACGGGCGCGCAGATATAATACTGCCATCTGCGGTAATAAACTGCAGCACATCGCTTTTTGGTAACTCAATTGGTTGGGTAGTATTACTGTTTAAGTTTGTTTCTACACCCAATTCGTAATCTTTAATTGTAATTACTTTTGAGCCCCCTAAAGTAGCTGGCGGGTTAATACGGTACTGTTCCATCAAGGCCTTTATTTCCTCGGCACCGGTTTTTCCTTTTTTAGTGATCGATATCAGCTTTTCTTTGTAAAAGCCGTATTTCATGTATAATTCTAACAAGGCCTCAAACAAACTGCTGCCTTGGTCTTTGTAATAAGCCGTCATTTCGGCAATAAACGCTGCTGATACTACGGCATCCTTATCGCGCACCAGTTCTCCTATTAAATAACCATAACTTTCTTCCCCTCCACCTATAAAGATTTTTTTCCCTTCAAATTTGGTCATTAATTCACCGATGTATTTAAAACCGGTAAGTGTGTTATAACATGTTACGCTTTTGTCTTTGGCTATCTCGTCAATCAGGTTGGTAGTAACAATAGTTTTAACAATGTATTCGTTGCCCGTAAGTTTATTCTTTGCCTGCCATGCTGTTAGGAGGTAACTTATTAGTAAGCTGCCTGTTTGATTACCATTCAACAACACAAACTTACCATCAGTATTTTTAACAGCTACACCCACACGGTCGGCATCAGGGTCTGTTGCGATGACAAGATCAGCATCAACTTCTTCTGCTTTTTGTAGAGCCAGTGTCAAAGCTTCCTTTTCTTCAGGATTTGGATAAATTACCGTTGGGAAGTTGCCATCGGGTGTAGCTTGTTCCTCAACAACAATTACATTTTCAAATCCAAAATGCTTTAAAGCAGGCGGAACCATGGTGATGCCTGTACCATGTATTGGCGAGTAAACTATTTTAAGATCCTTTTGACGTTGAATAGCCTCGGGCGATACTGAAAGCTTTGTTATTTCTTTTAAATAAAGGTCATCTATATCTTCGCCTATCAATTCTACATTGGCGTCAATACGGTTAAACTTAACCTCATCAATACTTTTTATGTTAGCAACTTCGTTCATAACAGCCTCATCAAATGGAGCAACAAACTGTCCGCCATCTGCACCGTATGCTTTGTAACCATTGTACTCTTTTGGGTTGTGTGACGCTGTAAGCATTACGCCGCTTTTGCAACCTAAATGTCTTACCGCAAAGGAAAGCTCGGGCGTAGGACGTAGGGCCTTAAAAAAGTAAACGTGTATACCATTTGCAGAAAACACATCAGCTGTGATACCTGCTAATACGTCAGAATTATTGCGGCTATCATGTGCTATAGCAACACTGATTTGTTCTGCCGGGTAAGTTTTCTTTAAAAAATTTGCTAATCCCTGCGTAGCTGTACCAATGGTATATTTATTAACACGGTTTGAGCCAGGCCCCATGATGCCACGTAAGCCTCCTGTACCAAACTCAAGGTCGCGGTAAAACGAGTCGGTAAGCTCGGTAATAGCGCCTTCGTCAACCAATCGCTGTATTTGTTGTTTTGTCTGATCATCATAGCTTGTCTGCAGCCAGGTATCTATTTTTTGTTTGATTTTGTAATCTAATTCGGGCATAGGTGGTTATGTTTTATGTATGAAGTTATAACTCAAATATGATAAAAATGTGTGAATTGAAAATACGCTACCGATTTTAACCCAATTTCCGGCGATTATTTGATAACGTAAGTATTTATCCAATTTGCTGTAACACTTCCTGAGTAGGAGAACAATGCTATATTTCGAGAATCAAGGATGTCAACCTTAATTGCCTTGGTTCCATCGGGGCAAACAGCAATATAAACAGGTAGCCCTGCGTTTTGTGTAAATTTTAGATATCCTACACCGTCGTCATTAAATAAAAAGGGAATTGCGTTATTGCCGAAGCTTGCGATCGCCGTACAGTTTTTACAAATTACACGGACCAATGAAGTGCCTGTAGTTCCATTATACCAATATTCTGATTTTGACTTATCAATGTTACCATATGTTTTTGAGGAATTTCCCTTAATTTCAATAGGCGCAACATTCTCTTTGGCACAACCTATTAACATGACAGCAAAAAAAAGAGTGTAAAATATTAGCTTCATTTTTAAACCATTTGATCGAATGATAAAAGCGAATCAAAAATCAATCCAAGAAAGTTTAGCTATAAGGAATTCGTTCAATGAGGAGAGGTGTGTATATTTTACACCACATTTAAATTAGTTTTCCAGTTATTACACACTTGACCTCTGAATGTTGAAATTTATGTTATGATATTGAATTAAGGATTTCGGTTGTCAAATTTTTTTTAATAAACCTATTTACATATTTATTATTTTCGATCTGGTTTATTTCTTCAGGGTCATAAGTTGATGATAAGATAAAAATTTTAATATTATCCTTATGTATATCAATTTTTGCATACTCCTGCAGAAATTGAAAGCCGTCCATCCCCGGCATCTTAAGATCCATGAAGATAACATTTGGATGTATAGTGCCGGCACGGATTAAATCTAATGCTTCAGCCGATTTAAAAGTGATTACTTCATCCGCAAATTTGCACCGCAAAATTAAGCTTCGATTAATAAAAACGTCCACAGGGTTATCATCGATTAACAGACAGGTACGGAAGGGTGCGCTCATGCGTTGTTCATAATAAATTATTGTAGTACAAATTGTACTTCTAAAGATGTTTGCCAGTTTGGTGGTCACATTTAATGTCGCTCAACTGAAGGCTAACTTTTTAATTAATTGGGTGGTATCTTGATACAAACTTATATGTTGTTATTTACAAAGACATTATTGAACGAGCCCCTAAGGTTTATGTTGTACAAAACATTGTTATTTTTAGAAAGTACAATATCGGTAGTGGTTTAGTTGACTGCACTCAAGATTGTCTGTTTTTTTTGATATCAGAAACAAAAGCGATAATTCATAGTTGTCACTGTGCACATATGTTTCGAGTTAGTCCCAATCCTTTCATTTTAGATAATAAAAAAACAAATAGAAAACTGTTAAGACTCAAAAAAAATAGATATTTTTTGATACTAGGTTTGCTATTCATTATTTCTTGCGATAAACCCTCTGCTAATTCAAATGGAACAGTTCATGTAAGTAATAAAGGCGGAAGATACACTATAATTAAAGATGGTAAGCCATTTCTTTTAAAAGGTGCCTCTGGTTATACATTTCTTAAGGAATTGAAAAATGCGGGTGGAAACACAATTAGAACCTGGGATACCGCTCATTTAGACAAGATATTAATTGAAGCAAAGGCTAACAATCTTAGTGTTATTGTGGGGTTAAGTTTACCCGGGAGCGAAGACGGCGGCTACCTTTATGAACACAAAAACAAAGTAAATAGCATGGTTAAAAGTTACGCAGCATTAGTTGAGAAATATAAAGACCATAAATCATTGCTATTTTGGTGCGTCGGTAACGAATTGGAGTTTCCTTATTTTTTTAAGTCCGGCAATTTTTATTCTTCATATAATCGGCTAGTCGACACCATACATAAGGTAGATCCAAATCATCCAGTTACAACTACTATGGTAAATGTCAATCGTAAAAGTGTCATCAATTTAAAACTAAGAACTAATATTGACTTCATTTCAATAAATACATTCGGGGGCCTGTTATTTTTAAAGGATCAGCTTAACGAATTAAATTTTTTTTGGAACGGCCCGTATTTGATAACCGAATGGGGGGTAGACGGGCCCTGGGGCCTCTCAACCCACTCCAAGTGGAGGTCTTATCTTGAATTGAGTAGTACCGAAAAAGCAACGCGATATTACTCGCTCTACAAAAATTATATGCCGGTTGACGATCCAAGATTTATCGGCGCGATGGTGTTTTATTGGGGTAATAAGCAGGAATATACGCCAACCTGGTATAGCCTTTTTGCGGAAAATGGTTCCGCATCTGAAACCGTTGCTACAATGAAATACCTATGGACAGGCAAATTGCCAAAGTATATTGCCCCTCAAATAGCAAGTATCCGTATTAACAACAAAGAAGGTAAAGACAATATAATTCTTAAATCTAATATCACCTCCTATGCCCGGGTAATGATTAAAAATAAAGATACCACCGGCCTTGTTTATACTTGGCAAGTATTACCGGAAGATTGGTACCAGGTGAAGGATGTTTACGCATCAAAAAGGCTAATACCACTTAGGGGCCTGGTAGCAATACAGCACCGAAACAATGTAACATTTAAAACTCCTACAAAAGAAGGACCTTATCGGATTTATGTAAATATTTATGATAATCACAATAACGTTTCAACAGCAAATGTGCCTTTTTACGTAATTAACAGCAATTAAGTGCATGGACGTCGAAAACATAAAATCTCCTACTAAAAAGCAACAGCGTATTTTACACGTGACAATTTTTATTGGCGTATGCAGCATGTTTTTTTTTATGTATGGATTGATAGATTTTTCTGTGATTTCAAACCCGATATTATACGGCATGCTATTATTTACTTTTATTTTCACATGCTTAAAAGTGCTTTATGAGTGGTATCATTATTTGCACATAACTGTTCCTGAAACGCCAAGAGCCAAAAAAACTTACAGCGTAGATATATTTACAACCTACTGTAAGGGCGAACCTTATGAAATGATCATAGAAACACTTACAGCATTGCAGGCAATTACCTATCCTCATGATACTTACCTATGCGACGAAGATAACGACGAGTATCTAAAAGGTGTGTGTGGACAATTAGGTGTTCATCACATTACGCGCACAAACAAAATAAATGCTAAAGCAGGAAATATTAACAATGCACTAAAGTATTCTAATGGCGAGCTATGTGTAGTACTTGACCCCGACCATGTACCGCACCCGAATTTTCTTGACCCAATCGTATCTCATTTTAATGATCCTAAGGTTGGTTTTGTACAAATAGTACAGGCGTATGAAAACCATAGAGAAACTTTAATTGCAAAGGGAGCTGCCCAGCAAACTTTTCACTTTTATGGGCCAATGATGATGACAATGAATAAGTACGGGACGGTGTTAGCCATAGGCGCCAACTGCACTTTTCGCAGAACCGCGTTAGAATCAATTGATGGGCATGCTGCAGGATTAGCTGAAGATATGCACACATCTATGCAACTTCATGCTAAAGGCTGGAAATCTGTATACGTTCCAAGAGTATTAGCGAGGGGGCTTGTACCTGCAACCCTATTGTCGTATTATAAACAACAATTAAAATGGTCAAGGGGGGTTTTTGAGCTGTTTGTAACATCATATATAAGTCTGTTTAAAAATTTCACATGGCGGCAGAAACTTCATTATGGGCTTGCACCAATGTATTATCTATCGGGGCTGGTTTTTATGATCAACTTTTTGATTCCTATAATCTCTCTGTTTACTGACGTGTATCCGCTAAAAATGGATCTATACCTATTTTTCGTTTTAAGCGCGCCATTTATCGTTTCAATACTAGTTATCAGGAACTATGTGCAGCAATGGGTAATGGAGGATACTGAGCGCGGATTTCATATCGTGGGTGGCCTTCTATTAATCGGATCATGGTGGGTATTTAATTTGGGGCTCTTGTACACCCTTATAAGAAAAGATGTTCCGTATATACCTACACCAAAGGATAATAAAGATCAAAATTCCTTATTGATTAATATTCCTAATATAGCTGTTTTGGTCCTATCTGTATTGGCAATCGCGTATGGGTTATACAACGACTGGAATCCTTTCACTTTTATGATGGTCGGCATGGCATCTGTCAATTGTCTTTTTATGGCTTTTACATTACTGGCCGGAGTTCAGTTACGGTTTAGAGAATTCAAGACAAGGCATTCACTGTTCTATAAAATACTCAACAGGGTGTCCAATTTCAAAGGGCGTTTTTGGATATTAAGGCGGCGGGTGTATGATTTTTTTAGAACGAGTGCATTAATTATAACGATTTTGACTGTGGCCATATCTGTTTATCTGATTGCCATGCCTAAAGAGATTGATAAAGAACAACAACTCGTACATTATAGACAACCTATGTTTTTATCGGGTATATATTCTCCAGATGGTTCAAATGGATTAACTTCTTTAAAGCAAGTAAACTTACATCAGTCAACCTTAAAAACACATTTTGATATAGTTTCTTTTTATGTAGCATGGGGAGACCGACCCGAATGTAAGCTGCCCATGGCTAAAATAGATTCTGTTTTTAAAAATAACTCTATTCCTATGATAACTTGGGAGCCTTGGCAATCGCTTTTTCAGGAGTTACCTGTCACACGGAACGCACATGATGAGAAAAAGATATTTCTACGTATTACTCAAGGAAAGTATGACGCGTATATAATCCAATTTGCACAACAAATAAAATCGCTCAAACATCCGGTTTTTTTAAGGTTTGCGCATGAGACTGATAACCCCGCGTATCCATGGTCTGCGGCGGGAAATAATACCCCCGAGGAATTTAAAGCTGCATGGGTTCACATTCATAATATTTTCACGCGCAGTAAAGCAAACAATGTTATATGGGTTTGGAACCCATGGAGGGCCAGTGCTTTTAAAAAGTACTGGCCGGGCACGGATTATGTAGACTGGTTAGGTGTTACTGTTTTAAATTATGGCGAAAAGACAAATTCAGGTAACAAGTCTTTTAAGGAACTTTACACTCCATTTCATAATATTTTCAAAAATTATGATATACCTGTAATGGTAGCAGAAATGGGTTCGCTAAAATCATCCGGACAACAAGACGAATGGTTGACAAACAGTTTTAAAGCCATAAAAAATCAATATGACGAGATTAAAGGTTTTGTATTATTTAATTCGTCCACTGATAAAAATTTGCCCGATGGTAGTATGGGGTTATTGGACTGGACTATTACAAGCAATTCATCAGCTTTGCCTAAGCAACTTTCCAGAACCGTATATGAACGTCTGGACCTAAATTTAAATTATCCACCGTATGCTGTCTCATGGAAAACTAATACAAGTCGTTTTGATAATATAAAAGGAGTGAATTATAATAACGGACAGTATTGGCACAATAACACTAATCCATTAACAAAAAAAGGGATTATAGCAGATTTTAAAGATATTAAACAAGCCGGACTTAACACTGTAAAGATTTATGGCCCTAATGTTTACGATAATATAACTTTTGCGGTTGCGAAACAAACTGGCCTTAAAATTCAATATGGATTTTGGGTATCAGATAATTTGAATTTTAAAAGGGATAAAGATATTCTGGAAAATTTAAGCAACGAAATTATTGAAACGGTTAAAAAGAATAAGGAGAATGATAATATAATCTCGTGGCATATTGGTAACAATGTGATACAAAAGTTGGGTAATTATTTTTATAAGCCGGATCTATTTTATCAACAGGACGCTTATTTAACTTGGTTAAACCAACTTGTTAAAACTATAAAATATTTTGATCCAAAGCGTCCGATAACGGTGGACGTGATGGTCTCAAATTCTCTTCCTTTATATGTTTCACTGGTGCATGATCGGGTACCACAAATAAACTCAGTTGGATTAATTTATCCGGAAAATCTTTCTCATAAAAATGTAATAGGGTTGTTAAATACTCCTTATTTTTTCAGTGAGATTGCACCTGAAGCTTGCCTAAAATTACCTGCGAATAACAACGGAGCTTTTGTAGGAAGTTGGCAAGATCAGCACACTGCAGATGTTTTAACCTTTAACGGTTTGAAAGATGAATTTGGCCGGAACAAGCCTTATTTGCATCAATTAAGTAGTAGGTGGGGTGGAAACGTGGAAAAGAACGTGCTGCCAAAGGTGAAGATCCTGCGCCCTGCACAAGCTACCGTATATAATGCCCAACTATATTATTATGCATTAGTTGATAAGGGAGGCCAATGGGTAATTGGTAAAGACGCAGGAAAAGGATTAACTTTTGAATGGTATTTAATTCGGTATAACGACGTAGGAACTGCGGTGTTTGGGAAAAGTCTGGGTAGCGGGTATTACAAACTTGTGAGTATTCCCAAAGGCGTGTCTTCATATAAATTGTACTTAATTGCCTCTAAAGGAAATAATGTTTCAACAAGTAGTTCAGTATTAAATATTCCTTTATAGTGTAGAAATTACATATTGAAATATAACTTCTTTAAGCATTTATCTAAGTTCATAGAAGTCATAATGATCTTCTGGGTCATGTTCAGCTTTAAATATCTCAAATACTACAAAACCATGCAGCACTAAACTATATAATATTAAAAAAATATAACTATTCATATTAAGTTTATAAAATGGTAGTGCACTAAAAGTTTAGATTATTAATTGGTAACTAATCTAGTTAATTTAAAGTGAATGCCAATATAGGTAAACGAAATTAATATTCTGCTTATTATTTTTACTTTGTGTTAACCTATATTTTTATCTATAACTGCAACAATTTCTGCACGGACAAATAGGTCGCAGTTTTAAAAGGCGAACGCTGTTGATTTCCTAATAATATATATTCTAAAGGCAAGTTAAACGAACATGTTTATACTTAGTTTGTGGTTTTATGACGGAAGTTATAAATGTGTTTGAAACTATTAATGTTTTAATACGTTAAATGCACAGCATGGAAAAGACATTTGCAATTATCCTGATTATCTTACTCTTATTTGTATATATCTTATTAGCACGGTTTTGTTATATAAGGCCTGTACGAGGACTTTTTTTAGTTAAACAACTCTTGACCTATATAAAAGCATCTTTGTTTTACGTGTTCCTAGTAGCTTTAGGGTTTTTCATTGGCATTTACTATATTTTAAGACGGATTGACCTTGAATTGGGCACGGATAAAATGTGGCACTTACTGCCTAGTAGTTATAATAAGGTTATATGGGGTTCGCGATTTACTTCAGCAATGGTAATATTGATCATAGTGGGCTTATATGCATTAGTTTTATGTTGTAATTTCCTTATAAAAACACCTGAGAAAACCTCGGTTGAATAGTGGATTTCAAAACATTTATTATGAAATAGGTGCTAACTATAAAAAAATTTGTACAATGAGTTCTTGACAGCGTTTAAATCTGTTACCAGATACCAAATATTATTTATTTTTTTACCCCGTCCTTGTGTATCCAGGGGAAATCGCGCCTGTTTAATACTTTTATTGTTAGCGTATAAAATGCTGCCTGAAAAGTTTAAAAGGGAAATTTTATTCATACTTGTTTCTAAATTGGGTATGATCTCTTTTGTAAAAGTAGGAACCAATTCTTGCCCAGATTTTTTCATTTTATTAAACAATTGAATCAATATATGCCTTTGACGTTCGGTACGTTCATAGTCACCATTTCCCACATCTCTAATACGTGTATATGCAACAGTTTGCCTTCCCGACAGAGTTTGTGCTCCGGATTTGCTAATTGGGATGGTGGCTGCATTTTCGTAGATAGCAATTTCCTCTAAATAATTATTTAAAGAGCGGACTTCAGCCGGTTTAATGTCAATATTCAAACCTCCGATAGCATCAATGATTTTAGCTGCAGTAAAAAAATCAACATTGATAAAATCTGATATATCCGTTCCAAAATTTTTGTTGATTGTTTTTATGGCCAACTGAGGCCCCCCCAAAGCATATGCAGCGTTTATCTTGTCCATTCCATGGCCGTCAATGCTAACATATGTGTCTCGCATAATCGAAGCCATTTTAATTTCTCCGGTTTCCTGGTTTACAGAAATAATCATAATAATATCAGAGTTTCCGGCATCATTTTGACTCCTGCGGTCAACAGCAAATAAAGCAATGTTTAATCTACGGTTTTTTATCGATTTTAACTTGATTCTAGTTTGGGCAGTTATCCCTAAAGCCTGATCAGATCTGTCAATTATGGTTAAACTTGGCCTATTCTGCCCATAACAGATGGTAGATATTAGAATCGCACATAAAACCGTCAAGCAGATACGTTTAAACATATTATCAATAGTAATTAAATAGAGTAAAGTTTTAGTAGCCTCAAATTTCAAACATTAGTTATTGTACCCAGGATATTCATCTGGCAGTGCGTTAAAACATGCATTAAAATATACATCAGTAAGCATTCGAAGATCAACCTTAAATTCAGGAGTTTGAAATGTACATGTTAATATATGTCCAGGCTGCTTTACTATAAATTCAAATTCAATATAAGGCGCTTCTACTCCTTTAAATTGATATTTATGTTCCTCCAGGTAATTAACAGTTCCTAAAAGTATGTTTCCGTTGGATAACTTTAAATTCATGTTAAATGATTTTTTCACAATAAATGTTGGTTTGAAATTAAAAATAAACGCTGCCCATAGGCTTGCTAGTCTTAGCATGAATTGTGCCATGTATTAGTATAATAATATATCCATAGCAAGAGGGGGGCAGTCTATTCAATCAATTATGTCATTTATCAAAAACCTTTTAAACATAGCCGATTCAAACACCGAACCGGGCATGATAATTGATAAATTTCGCATACGATAGCCATAATATATGAAGATAAATTTTACCCTTTTTATAATTTGCATTACTTCATTTTTTGGTTGTTGCAAAACCGATATAGCAGAGCCTCAAACAAATGAGCCTACTTTGAAAGAGAAGTTGTATCACTATAACAAGATGATACAAATTGCTAGCCTGGCAGAGGTTAGATCAGGGATATATTATGATAGTCTGATCGTCACCAACGAGGATAGATTTAAAGATAGCGTTGTCAAATACAACTACATTTATGAGTTTACGGTGTTTACGAGAAAGCCGTGATTGTTAATTACTTAATTTCTAATTGTGCCCAGATACGTGAACGCGTTTATGACTTTTCCTACTACTTCCTCTTAATACTTACCGACCCCAATATTATTATTTTGAGCTTGTATAATAATTCGAAAACTCTTCAATTTTTAAACATAATTTGTAAAAATGTATGCCAAATAACATTAATGTATTTTTTTTTAAGCATCCAATAGGTTTTAGAAGAGTACCCGGCGATAGGCATGTTGCACTTTTTATTAAGCGCAAACTTAATATTGAAAACATAACCGGTGCAGAAAAAGTATTTTTAAATCTTTGTAAAGGGCTTGATTTGCTCAATATTAAATACACTAAAAATCCTGCTTTTAAGTCAATAAAGCCTAATGAGCCGGTTATTATTTTAGGTGACGATTTTTATAATAGTAAATCTTTTTTAAAGGGTTATAATAAATCCAACCCTATTATTGCGGGTATAGGGTTAATGACGCATCCTTCTGAATGGCCAAATCTGCTGGAACAGTATCCCGTGGTAAAATATCTACAACATTGTGCTTGGGCAAATGAGCTATTTAAGCCATATTATGGAAACGATGTGTGCGAAGAATGGCCGGCAGGTGTTGAAACTGAAAAATGGAAATATAATCCTAAGGTGAAAAAGAAATATGACATTTTGTTATACAATAAAATACGTTGGGATAAAGCAGAAAGAACTAATTCTCTTAGAAATCCAATCATAAATAAGTTAAATGAGTTAGGTCTTTCTTATAAAGAAGTTATGTACGGTGAGTATAGGGAGAAAAACTATTTTAAACTAGTGCAACAAAGCCGTGCGATGATATTCATCTGCGAGCATGAAACACAGGGATTTGCATTGTGTGAAGCATTGTCTGCGAATGTGCCTGTTTTTGCATGGGACCCGGGTTATTGCTTAGATCCTGCAAGGTTTAAATGGAATGCGCCCGTTATCAAGACCACATCAATTCCTTTTTTTGATAGTAGCTGCGGTATGTCATTTAATAATACAGGCGAATTTCTAGATAAAATGGGTGTTTTTTGGGAACATGTAAAAGAGGGAAGTTTTAATCCTAGGGAATATATTGTTAAGAATTTGTCTTTAACAGTGAGCGCTCAAAAAATGTTAACTATAATAGATAAAGTGTATAATAAAGACTAACTATAAATGTCAATTGATCAATGTGACTTATATGTATTGCATGAATGACCAAGGCTTTCTATAGAATAGGTAATCAGTGTCTGTTTCCTTTGAAAACGCCTCGCGCTCAAAAACAATTTCTTTATATGCTTGATCATGATTATGATATTTAAAAATGTTATAAATGTAATTGATAAGATACCCTAAATAGAATGGTAGGATAAGAAGTTCAAGTTGCTGCATTAAATGAATTGTCTCATGACGAATGAGTAAAAGGTTTTGTTTGTCTTTCGGGTCGCGTATAATTATAAACGGAAACACTGCCATGCCTTGTACCCACAAGTCGCGAATTACAATCACAGGGAACTTGTTGACCATTTAATTTCCTACAAAAACCGGGGTTTCAGATACAGGAATAACTAACTTGTTGTTTACAGGAGTTACTGACGTGGAAGTCATTGCATCGGCTCCTATTTTTAAATTGTAAAGGTTAAGTGGGTTGCTGTTAGAGGTATTCAATGTGTAAGTTCCTGTTCTGCCTTTTTGATCCGGAATTAGTAATACATACATAGTTTTTTTACCATCTGTATATACATCGACCATAGGATCTGCACTGATGGTTTTTACATAAGTATAATTACCCATGAGCTTCGTTGTTTGTAGTATATAGTCAGCCGCAGGGCGCCTGCCTTTATCATCTACTAATCCCGCGGTTGCATAAGTACCATAATAATTGGGAGAATCATCAAATAATTGATAAAAAAACAGTTTTGAAATGCCGTGGCGCATATATAATAACGATGTTCGTAAAGTCCAATCACCTTGAGTTTCCAATACGGACTTATTACCAATAGGTATGGCTCTTTGAGAGCTTCCCTGATTAATATCATATCCACATTCTGTTATCCAAACATCCAGTTTAGTATGTAGTGAATTGCCAAGATTAACAAAACTATCTGCTACTGTACCTGCTGATGATAATTCTGGAGCTACGCCAACACCATCCAAATTAGTATACCGGTGATAATTAATTATATCAAAACACAAATTAACACTGCCATCAACTTTGTAACCGCGGTTTTTTTTACACCACTCAATCATTTTTTTTACATAAATGGGGTCATCTAAAGCAAGTCCGCCCATCACTACTACCATCGTAGGGTCAGCTGTTTTAACGCCAACACCTTTACCTAGTTTCCCCATATTACCATCATAAAATGCTGACATGTTAGCGGCATATTCTTCCGCCGTTTGTTGGGCCTTGGGTCCTTTCCACCATCTGTCTGTTTCGTTATTACATTCAATGTATTTTATCAATCCCATCCCAACAAGCAATTTATTTTCTTTAGAAACGCTTAGAAGTGATTTGTCAACAGCTGTATTGAAGCCATACCTGGCAGCATATTGAAAAGCAACTTTAGCTTGTGCAATATAGGATGCCGGATCGCTTCTGTCGGCCCCATAAGGTATTGGCACATTTTCATTGTCACGCTCAGAAGCAGGCCAAGTATCCAACAGCCAGGGGGGGGTAGTTTTTAAACACGCTAAAACCGTAATACCTTCCTGTTTACAACGCGTATACATAATATCATAATCCCACCCCCCTTGATTGGTAGGATTGAATGTATAACTACCTTGGGTGTGTTCCAATTTATCCCAATCCATATAATGCCTAACAAGGCTAAAGGATTTTGCTAAAGACACGTTTTTTTCAAGGATGGTTCCTTGATTTAGTAAGTTCCACTCATATATATTTACACCGAACATGTTTTTTAACGGATTGGTTGAGGCCGAAACCATTTTATCGTCAGTCGAAGAAACGTTGGTATATCCAAGTGATGGAGCATCTTGAAACGCCTTTTTACAATTACTTAAAGAGAATATTGTAGTTAAAATTATGATGTAGATAGAACTATTGAACATAAAGTGTCTAAATGGAGCATATTTTTTCGTCATTTGCAATTTAACGAAAAATTTAAAAAATAGGTTTCTATATTTTTTATATTTTTTACTTTAAAGTAGTAAAGTTTTCTTAAAATGTTGTGTTACAGTAGCTAGTAATTGCTCTTACTTTAAAAATGATCAAAAATGCAAAGTAATATTTAATTAAAATTAAGTCAATTTTCAAATCGCCGTTTTTTTTTGCTGAAACGCATTTCAATATGCTTATAAGTAAAGGCGGACACTATGTATATCACAAGTAAATTTATAATAAACAGGTATGAGTATGATGATGGGGGCAACTTTAGCATTCTTATAAATATTGTTTTAAATAGAATTAGTATTAATACGTGCGTCATGTAAATTGAATAGGAATATCTCCCCAAATTCTTTAACAATGAAGATTTTTTCAATAAATCAGACACAGCTCCACCTTCCATAGCGAATAAGTATATCGCTACAAAAAACAAAAGATCAAAAACAATTCCAATAGGTTTAATAATGTCGGCATTCCATATCATAAAAAATATAATAGTAAGCATAACTGCTTCTACCAAAGTAAACCACGCTTTTTTAATATTATCAAAATAATGCATAGTGTTATTGAACACATTAACACATATTACTCCGGTAAAAAAACCTATTAAACCACGCAAAAAACCGTAATCATAATTACGTATTAGCGAAAACGAATTAGTTAAGCTATTTAAAGCAATTATTGCAGATATTATAATTAAAAGATAAAAAAGCATCTTAAACTTTACTATTTTAAAATGTGTAAGTAAGTAGGTAAGTAATCCAAAGCATATATAGGAGATTATTTCAGCACTTATTGACCAACTTGGTGCATTCCAGCTTAAATCTGACACTTCTAAAATTTTAATTGAGTTAAGTAAAAAGAGAGAAGTAAAGAAAGTAGTAAGATTGTTATCGGCCATCATAGATTCATTAAACTGAAATTTTGAGGCTAATAAGTGCTTTATAATCTCAAGAAAGAGAAATGCAATTAGAAGGACGAAATGCAGGGGATATAGTCGATAAAATCTATTTAAAAAGAATTTTTTTAAATCTTTAAACCCATCCAAAAATGAGTAATTATGAGCAATAACAAATCCGCTCAAAACAAAAAAGAAGTCAACAAATAAGTCGGAATTAGAGATGAACTTATTATTTAATATCGGAGTGTCTGAATAGACACTCATATGAAACAAAACGACTAGTATCGAAAACAAACCCCTAAAAACATCTATTACAACGTAACGCTTCATCAAGAATTAAAAATATCGTAGCAAATACTGCATCGAATGAATGTCATTTTATATAAAAATGAACAAGGTATTTGATAAACTATTTTTTCAACAAATAGTTTATCAAATACCTATAAATAATTTAAATGTATGTTAATGACAGGTGATTACTTTGAAACTGTACTTATATAAAAAACGACGTCATTAAAATCGCTATCAGCACCTGTCTCTGTTCTATCTAAATCCTCAAACCCAATAAGTACCTTTGACTCAGGTGTATAATTAATTAATACAGCGTGCTTTTTAAGATCGGAGCTAACCTCAGGATTCAACACATCATTTGAACAAAAATGTACAGCATCGTAATTAATACTTTTACCAAGATTATTCCATCCATTTTGCAATAACACAAATCCAACAGATGTACCTGCTTCAAAAGTTCCAATGTTAACCTTATCACCTGGTTTTAGTGGAGTACCATTCCCCGCGTTTGCGAAAACAACAGAAATTTTATTAATATCAGCCGCACTAGCTGGTGGGCTATTTGTTGAATAAGTATATATACCAATGGCATCACTAGCATTAGTAACACCAGAAACAAAGGTCATATACAAATCTGTTTTATTAGTTATTTTGATATCAGCTATTACCGTGTTAGACAGTAAATCTGGGCGGGTAGTTTTTAAATTAACGCCATTGGGTAATGTGTTTTTAACAAAATTTAGTAAATCGCTAGATATAATATCTGGCGTTTCCAGATTAGCTGGCAAGCCTGAATCATTGAATGGGGCCAGTGTTTGGTACACCGTCGTAGTAAATTTAACAGGCACACTACTTGGACCTTGAGGGGTAATTTTATTTTTAGCACAAGCTGCTAAAAATAAAATTAAAATAATAAAAGCGAATTTGTTTTTCATAGTATTTAATTAATTAGGTAGTCTACTCAACAGCAGTTGCCATTGTATAATTGTACAAATACAATAATTAGGCCATAGCTAGTCTGCTAGTGTATTTAACAAAATTTAATTGGAGTATTAATGTAGTCTAGTCTAAAATGTACTTAACACTAACAACTAGTACGTTATTTATATAAAAACTTCAAATAATCTGATGTTTTACAATTATTGAAGAATTGGCACATGATGCTAAATTATTTAGGGGTCTTATAATTGCTAAAATTAAAAACATGCTAGAAATATTATATTTTTATACTAATAGTGATTAAAAAAATAGACATTATAACTGTTGCAACGTAAATATTCACAGTACATAGAGTCGTACTGAATTTTCGAATGTTGTTCTTGGCCTGAAATTTGTTTGTCGGTTAATAAGTTATTATAGCCCATTAGTGCTGTAACTCCACTGTGCAAGGGATATACTATGGAAAACAATATATTAGCCGTTTCAAAGAAAATATTAATTGTAGATGATGACCCATATATTAGAGAGATCATCATGATGATTTTAAAGTTGGAAGGTTATAATGTTGCTGAACTAGATAATGGGACAGCGGTAATAAATACCGTGCACGAGATCCGTCCCGATATTGTTCTTCTTGATATTCAGTTAGGTGACATTGATGGTAGGGATATTTGCCGTGAATTGAAACAGCACTCAGCAACGCGAGATATTCCGGTAATAATAATCTCAGGTAACCAAAGTTGGCATGCATTTCTTGACAACGAATGCAATGCTGATGGTTTTTTAACTAAGCCATTTGAAATGAAGGAATTAGTAGATAATATAAAACGGTTTGCGGCCTAAAGGCAAGTAAAATGTTCTGCTAGAAGCGAGTCGTATCGATCAATGCGTTTTATTATTTATAATAAGAGCCTAATCCAGTTTTACATAACACAATGAGTTACTATTGTAGCTGTTGATTATTTTGGGTCAGCCTTTTTATTAGTTAACTTACGAATCTTTTTTACTAATGATGTAGGTTCAAAAGGTTTATCAATAAAGTCGTTAACTCCGGCGCTTTTTGCTTCGTCCTTTTCATTTTCAATAACAGATGCAGAGAAAGATATAATTGGAATATCTTTTTTAGATGATGACATTTCGTTTCGGATTTTCTTTGTAGCTTCATTCCCATTCATTATTGGCATGTGGGTATCCATCAGTATTAACTTATAATTGTTGTCCTTCAATTTTTCAAGCGCTTCTAAACCATTGTTGGCAATATCCACTTCTATATTCCATTCCTTTAGCATCTCTACAACTATAAACTGGTTTACAGGATTGTCATCTACTAACAATATTAAAATATCATCATCGGTTGAATTTGATTGATAAATATCCTCGGACGTTAAGTTTTCATTTATATCATCGGCTAAAGTGTACCAGTTTGTGAAGGTCAATTTTGTTCCCTGGCCAACTTTACTTTCGATTTGGAGATTGCCGCCTTTCAACTCAATTAATCTTTTGACTATTGACAGGCCTAATCCTGTGCCTCCGAACCCTTGCCAAGTCTTGTCTTCAACTTGTTCAAACCTGGTAAATATTGTTTTAATAGATTCATCAGGTATACCAATACCAGTATCTCTGATAGAAAATTCAAGTAGCACTTGGGTATCGGTTAATTCTAAGGGTTTAAGAGAAATTACAATTTCGCCGTGGTGAGTAAACTTTATTGAATTATTTATTATATTAAGTAATATTTGATTGAGCCTTAATGCATCAGCCATTATAAAAGCCGGGGTTTCCGCAGAAATCTCACAAATTAAATTTAAGCCTTTTTCGTTAGCCATTGGCCTAATCAAATCGCATACTGATTTAATTAATTTTATAATGCTGATTTTAGCATTAATAATCTCTACTTTACCTGCATCTATCTTCGCGCTTTCTAAAATATCATTAACAATGCCTAGTAAAGCATTGGATGAAAAACCCATTAACTTTAGCAATTTTTTTTGACTGTTATCAACAGAAGATCCTTTGAGTAAATTAATTAACCCTATTATTGCGTTTAGAGGTGTGCGAATCTCATGACTCATATTCGCAAGGAAATTCTCTTTTATTATAGTGTTTTTTTGTGTTTCGCCAATTGCTTTTGTAAGTTCCTCTTTAGATTTTTTTAATTTTTTGTTTAATTCTATTATTTCATTTCGGGAATGAACTAATTTTACTAACGACCTAATTTTTGCAACAATTATGTTTAGATCAAATGGCTTGTGAAGATAGTCAATAGCTCCTTTATTTAACCCTTCTACCACAGATTCAGAATCATCTACATCTGTTAATGTAATGATTATCATTATGTTTTCAGTGGTTGGGTCGTTTTTGATTTTACCAATAAGGGCATAGCTATCTATTTCGGGCATCTCCATCGAAATTATAGCAATAGAAATTTCATTATCCCTGCATATGTGAAATGCTTTTTCAGCTGACTTGGTAGTAAAAATGTTAAAATTCTCATCTATTAAAGACGACATCAAGGTTCTTGTATTTTCCCCATTATCTATAATTAGAAGATTTATATTTTCTGCTATTGTAACATCCATTTTAAAAAGATACTTAATATATAATAGCCGGACTAGTGGCTTACTTACAACAATTGACTTAGCAGTAAGTACGTCGGTATAACTCTAAAATCATCAATTAGTTTTTTTTAAGTAAATAATTGATCGTTGGCCGGTAAAAAGCATCACTACATCTAGTAATATTATAACATCGAGTGTTGAGTTTATTAACTGAATTCTATTAATTTTTTTAAGATAAAACAATAAAAGAATGTGTCTGTTATAGTGCTGAAATAGGATTTAAGATTTGAATTGGATACAACACCCTAAATAATTTACTATGAAAAAAACAATTTTTGCTACACTTTTAGTTACTACCTCACTAATCACTAACATATTTGCTCAGGAACGTGTTTTAGGCGACATCAATTATGGCTTGTTGGAAAAATATATACAATCAGCTAAGAGCCACTTTATCCAAAAAAAGATAATTGATAAACAAGCAGAAAGTATCAAAACTAACATAGCTATTAATACTGTCAGTTATCTAGATATATTTAATGCCTCATACATATATAGGCCAGATAATAATGCGGCAATAGTTGCGCCAGGTGTAAATAGTAATCCTTATTTGGTTAATGGTTATCAATTTGGTGTGAATATAAACGTCGGCTCATTTTTACAAAAGCCATTCCAGGTAAAACGAGCAAAACTTGATTATCAAGTTGCTCAATTAAGGGCACAGGAGTATGATAAGACTTTAGAAATGGAGGTTAAAACCCGTTACTATAACTATATGCAGCAAGTTGCTCAATTAAAACTTAGCTCCCAAAATTTACAGGATATTTCCCTTATTTCTGAGGGGGTGAAAAGAAGGTTTGAAAGAACTGAGGTATCTATGGAAGTTTATGACCAATCAAGGGTGAATCTTACCGGTGCAAGGATGGCACAATTAGCAGTTGAAGTTGAACTTCAAAAGGCAAAAGATGCTTTAGAAGAAATTATTGGAGTTCCACTTTCAGAGATCCGTTAGTACACATATAGACACAAATACACAATACTTTAATGGATATTAAATCTTTTTTAAAAACTTTAAATAAATACAAGTTAGTGGTCATTTTTGTGGTTATCACTACTGTTACGGTTACCTATTTTTTTGTTAAAAATTTACCAAAGCAATATAAATCAAATGTTGAAATTTCAACAGGTTTATTGGATCCCACAAAAAAGGTAATTTCAAATGAGACTGTAGATTTTTTCAAAATCAGTCAACAGTTTAATAGTATTATGGAAAAGATGGAAATGAAAAAAACCATCAATCTTCTCTCTTATCGTTTGATATTGCATGATTTGCAATTACCTCAAAAAAAGTTTAAAAAATATAGCAAACAAATAGATTCTTTAAGTCGGCAACAAAAGCAGGCTGTTATATCGTTATATCAGCAGAAACTGGCATTTAAGGCATTATTAACTCTAAACGACGACAAAGGAAGTTATAAACTTTATTCAATTATTGAATCAATGGGTTATGGAGAAGAGGACTTACGCAAAAAGTTAGATATCAACCATAAAGACAACAGTGATTTAATAACTATAGAGTACGTTTCAGGAAATCCTGAGTTGTCTGCCTACGTAGTAAATACATTAGCTTCAGAATTTATTAGAAGTTATTCAGCAGATGTTAGCAATAATGCTAACAACTCCAATGAATTATTAGATTCTTTGGTCAAAAAGAAAAAGGCTATAATGGATGAAAAGACAGCTCAATTGTCATCATTTAAAAAGGCCAGTGGTGTACTTAATCTAAGTGAGCAGGCATCAGCGGTCAATGCTCAAATTATTACCTACCAAGCCCAGCAAGCAAATATGCTATCTAAAATTGACCAGGATGTGGCTGCCATTAATACCATAAATAGTAAACTTAGAAACAATGACACTGATATTTCGGGCAGTAGCGTTGCTGATAACAGAGAACTGATAAATTTAACAACCCAATTACAGACAGCAAATAGCAACGTAATTGGCGGCATTAATGTTACTGTAAATCGAAGAAGGGCCGACTCGCTTAGGCGTCTTTTGGATGATAAAAGAATTAAAAATTCAAACGATAACATAATTGACCCTCGCGTGTCAAGACAAAGTCTAGTAAACCAAAAAAATAATCTAGAAATATCCCTGGCTCAAGAAAAAGGTAGTTTACGCGCTATAAATGTTGAATTATCAAAGTTAAAAGCACAATTCAGTAGCATGGTACCCTATGACGCTGATATTCAAAATTACCAAAATGCTGCAGATTTAGCGACAAAAGATTATACAAGCTCGTTTGATGCTTATAATGAATCTAAAACATCTCAAAATATTAATGGGTTTCAATTAAATATTGAACAAATGGGACTACCTGGAAACCCTGAGCCTTCAAAGCGAACTATTTATGTAGCTGGGTCGGGTTTTGGTAGTTTAATATTGTGTTTGGGAGTTTTATTGATCATATCTGCGACGGATAATTCTATCAATAGCATATCTCAATTAGAGAGTGTAACACAATCAAAAGTATTAGGCGCCTTAAGTAAAATAGAAGGAAACGAAAGGCATATTCGTGAAATATGGAACGACAAAAGCGGAAACAAAAGTTTTGAAACATATCGTAAGTTGTTAAGGTCAATGCGGTTTGAGATTAACGATAATATGAACAATGAACACACCGAGATCATTGGTATTACAAGTTTATTTCCAGGCGAGGGTAAGACTTTTGTGGCCTATAGTTTGACATATGCTTTTGCAATGACGGGAAAAAAAGTTTTGCTAATAGCTGATGAACTGCCGGTTGTTGAGTCTGCCGAGAAAGGACTTGTTTTAAGTCAAAATTTTGAGACTTTTCTGGTAAAAAAGGAAATAGTTACTGAGGATTTAATTACAGTTTTGAATAAAAGCATGGTTCAAAGTTCATTGTTAGAAAGCCAAACTATAGAAAACCTTCATGTAGGGTTTGAAAAACTGAGGAAAGAATTTGACATAATACTTATTGATGTAAATAATTTGCAAGATATCAATATCGCTAAAGAGTGGTTATTGTTTACTGATAAGAATATAGCAATTTTCGAAGCGGGCAAAAATATTCAAAATAGTGATATGCATTTGGTTAAATATTTAAAAGAAAAACCGGGTTTCCTGGGATGGATATTAAATAAGACACCGATACAAAATAACAGAATCGCTAGTTAATGATCAGGTTAAGATTACAGTTTTTAGCCTTTGTAGTATGAAAAATTTCTTTTTGTATTTCCTGATTATTTATTGCTTTACCATTAATATTCCAGCACGGGAAATAGGAGGTTTACCGTATGATCTGTTTATTATTATCACTATTTTAATTTTATGGATAGTAGCAGCAATTACATCACCCCGGGCTTATTGGGCTAATGTAAATTCCGACTTGTTTTATTTAACACTAGCGTGGTTAGTTGTTAGTTTGCTTGAATTGCTTAACCCCAATGCCAATATTGTAGGTGCTCTTTCAGAAATTAAGTCAGCCGCTGTTTATCCTTTTTTATTAGTGCCTTTAGGCTTTTTGATATTTAGGAGCAATCGGCAGTTGGATATATTTTTGATGTTAATAATAGTATTGTCAACCTTTGCAGCATTAAACGGGATAAAACAATTATACAAGGGGCCTTCACCGGGCGAGCTGCGTTTTTTAGAAGCAGGTGGGGCGGCTACGCATGTACTATGGGGTAAATTAAGAGTTTTTTCTTTTTATTCTGAGGCCGGGCAGTTCGGAGCATCACAAGCTGCCATCGGGTTATCTACATTAGTTTTGGCTATGGGGCCGTTTAAAAAACGCATACGCATTTTTTTATTCATATGTGCAGGGCTCATGTTATATGGGATGCTCATTTCAGGCACTCGCGGAGCATTGTTTGCATTGGTTGTAGGTGCTTTTACCGCCATTTTGTTAAGCAAAAAGTTTAAGGTTTTATTTATAGGTGGATGTATACTTTTAAGCTTTTTAGTTTTTCTTAAGTATACACACATTGCTAATGGTAACTATCAAATTTACCGGTTACGATCTGCCGTTAACCCAGATGACCCATCATTGAATACTAGACTAACCACTCAACGTATGTTAAGGGAATACATGGCGTCGAGACCATTTGGTGGTGGATTGGGTGTTTTAGGATATAACGCACGTTATAACCAGGGACAGTACCTGGCTACTGTTCCGCCTGATAGTTATTACGTTAAAATATGGGCCATGTACGGTATAGTCGGTTTAACCATATGGCTATGTATAATGGTTTATATATTAGGTAAATGTTGTGGTTTATGCTGGATTATAGAAGATGAGGGTTTAAGGGTAAAAATAATTGCGCTAACTGCGGGATATGCAGGAATATTATTTTGTAGTTACGGAAATGAGGTAATCAATAATATGCCTTCATCTCTTGTAGTATATTTTTCGTGGGTATTTATTTTCATTAGCCCGCAACTGGATAAATCTGAAAAAAATAACCTGATAATTTGTTAAGCTATGCCATTTGAAATTTTTGCTATTCCAGTTATTGTAAGCTTGATCATAGGTGTGATAAGTGGGTTAAAAAAGAGAAATATATAAGTTATTAATAAGCAGAATATGTCACTTATATCGTCGATAAAATCAAATCAAAAAATAAAGGACATTTTATTGTTTTTAATGATCCCCTTGAACGAGTATAGGCCTAGGCTATGGGTAAGGTTACTTGTAAATCCGTTTAAGCATGTACGAGGTAAACAATCTATAATTAGAAGACGTACCAGGCTTGATGTTTTCCCTTTTAATGAATTTAAATTGGGCGCAGGGTCAGTTATTGAAGATTTTTGTACTATAAATAATGGTGTAGGCGGTGTTATAATTGGCGATAAAACATTAATTGGGATGAGCAATGTAATTATAGGTCCGGTTACCATAGGCAACAATGTAATTTTTGCACAAAATATTGTTGCATCGGGGTTAAATCATGGATATGAGGATGTAAACATTGCGCCTTATTTACAAAAAACCACAGCTAAACTTATCACAATAGGGGATGATGTTTGGATAGGCGCTAACTGTGTTATTACCGCAGGAACTTCAATAGGCAAGCATTGTGTGATCGGAGCGGGAAGTGTAGTAACTAAAGATATTCCCGAATTTTCTGTTGCGGTAGGTAATCCTGCGAAGGTTATAAAAGTTTACAATTCGGTAACGGCTAAATGGGAGAAAGTAAATGGAAAATAATACATATAAGTTTGATACTATAACATTATTAATAACTCATTATAACCGAAGTCAGTCATTAGAACGGTTATTGAAAGGATTTGTGGAGGCCGGTATATCTTTTAAAGATATTGTTGTTTCTGACGATGCCAGCAATTCGCAGCACCTTGAGTATATCAAATCACTTAGGTTACTCTATGATTTTGATTTGATAACAACGCCGCAAAACCGCGGGTTAGGAAACAATTTAAATAAGGGTCAAGATGCCGTAAAAACTAAATATACTTTATATGTTCAGGAAGATTTTACTCCACTTGAAGCGTGTTTAGATCATTTAAAAGAAGCGCATGCCATAATGAATGAGGATGAAAGTATAGATACCATAAGATTTTATTCATATTTGGACTATCCGGAAACCGTTCCGTATCAAAAGGGTTTCTCAAAAATGGTGTTTAAACCATGGTCCTTAGATGTTTCAAAAATACCCATGTATAGCGATCATCCGCATTTACGGAGAAGTAATTTTTTTGAAAAATTTGGACGCTACTCAGAAAATAAAAAGTCAGACCAGATAGAGTACGATATGATGGTCTCTTTTTTAAAAAATGGTGCCAACTGCTTATTAGCAGATAACTATCGTTCGGTTTTTGCACAGACTAATTCTGCAGCAGAACCTAGTACGGTTAAAAGAAATTCATTACGATATAGTGGATCAGTTATGATATCAATACCCAGGTTTATCTACAGGACCATAAAGTTCAACTATCGCTATTTCTTTAAAAATGGGTTACCGGATAACAGATAGATATATGAGCACTAATAGCCAACGGTTTAACTTTATTATTATTAGCCAACAGCCCTGGGATACCGAAATTGGGAGCAATTGTAAAAATATAGCGGCTGAATTGAGTAAAAACCATAGTGTATTGTATGTTAATTCACCATTAGACAGAATAACATTATGGAAGAATGCCAAGGACCCAAAAATACAAAAACGTTTGCAGGTTATTAAAGGTAGATTGAATGGGTTAGATAATGTAGAGAAAGGCTTGTGGACCTTGTACCCGGATTGTTTAGTTGAATCAATAAATTGGATAAATAACCGGCGGATTTTTGACTTTTTAAATCAGTTAAATAACAAAAAGCTGTCAGGATCAATACAAAGAGCTATTGATAAATTGGGCTTTAAAGACTTTATTTTATTGAATGATAACGAAATGTTTAAAGGCTTTTTTTTAAAAGATTATTTAAACCCTCTGGTGTCGGCTTATTATTCACGAGATTACATGTTAGGGGTAGATTATTGGAAGAAGCACGGAGAAAGACTTGAGCCTGAATTGATAGCCAAAAGCGATATCTGCTTTGCCAATTCCACCTACCTGGCAGATTACTGCATGAAATATAACCCAAATTCATTTTACGTTGGGCAGGGTTGTGATGTTGACGATTTCAAAAATAACAAATCATCTATTCCCGAGGATATTAGAAGCATTAAAGGTAAAATAATTGGCTATGTAGGGTCACTAAATAGCCAACGCTTAGATATTAGTGTAATAGAAGCAATTGCACAACATTTCACCGAGCATCAGATAGTATTGGTTGGTCCGGAAGATGACGACTTCAAATCAAGCTCTTTACATGCAATAAGAAATGTGCACTTTTTGGGTCAAAAACCTGTTAGTAGTTTGCCTGCATATGTAAATGCATTTGACGTGTGTATAAATCCGCAAGTGGTTAACGAAATTACTATTGGTAATTACCCTCGTAAAATAGATGAATATTTAGCTGCCGGTAAACCTACCGTAGCCACTCAAACCATGACGATGGATGTTTTTAAAGAACACGTTTATTTAGCAAGTAATAAATATGAATATATAACTCAAATTGATAGAGCAATTAGAGAAAATAGTGAGTTATTGATTTCCGAACGAATAAAATTTGTGTCAACCCATACCTGGGAAAACAGCGTGAAAATAATGATGGATCACATATGTGAATTTTTAAGTAGCCAAAAATGAACTTATTAAAACTTACCTGGATCATTATTCAAATCATAATTGGCTATCAGTTGATAGTTCCATTTTTGTTTTATGTGATTTTTTTATTAAATGGTAAAAAAATAAAATTAATATCATCGCATTCAAACACTACAATAGAAAGAGATTATGCCATAATTGTAACAGCTTTTGAACAAACTACACTTTTGCCGCAGGTTGTAGCGTCCTTATTAAGTTTAAATTACACTAATTATTTAATTTATGTTGTTGCTGATAAATGCGATATCTCTAATCTGAATTTTGAGAGTGACAAAGTTGTATTGCTAAAACCGGAAACGGTATTAGCTAGTAACACCAGATCACATTTTTATGCTATTTCAAAATTTAAACGCGAGCATGATGTATTAACTATTATTGACAGTGATAATTTAGTTGATGAGAACTACTTACAAGAGTTAAACACATATTTTGATAATGGTTTTAAGGCAGTACAGGGATTGCGTGCGGCAAAAAATTTAGATACAACCTATGCATGTTTGGATGCGGCAAGGGATATATATTATCATTATTACGATGGTAAAATTTTATATTCAATAGGTTCATCCGCAACACTGACAGGCTCCGGTATGGCATTTACCGTTGATTTATATAAGGATTGCCTAGAAAAGCTGACAATTGAAGGAGCGGGATTTGATAAGGTGTTACAAGCCGAGATAGTAAAGCGCGACTTGCGAATAGCATTTGCCGAGGATGCCATAGTCTATGACCAAAAAACTGCACATGCTGATCAGTTAGTAAATCAGCGTGCCAGGTGGATAAATACCTGGTTTAAATATTTTTCACTTGGCTTTAGCATTTTAGGTCAGGGGATTAAAAATTTGAGCATTAACCAATTTTTATTTGGTATAATCATTATCCGTCCACCTTTGTTCCTGTTTATTTTATCTTCAATTATTTGCTGTGTGGTTAATTTGTTTATTTTCCCGTTACATGCAATAATATGGTTAGTAGCTATTGCTACATTTATATTCAGTTTTTACCTGGCATTAACTAAAGCAAATACAGATGAACGGATATATCGATCTTTAATTAACATTCCGAGGTTCATATTTTTACAATTAATATCATTATTGTATGCTAAAAATGCAAATAAAAGGTCAGTAGCAACGAAACATCATTCAGAGATTTAGTAATAGTAATACAATTACGCTTTTTTGTTTAAAACAGTTTTAGGTAAGCCGGGTTAATAGTATTATTTGCTAATACAGAATAAATAAATTTGAACAGACGAAACTCATTAAAAGCCATTACCTCATTATTGTTTCTAGGTGTTTCTTCTACCGCCGTATACGAGTGGTTTAAGGCAGGAAGCAGGATCGATTTTAATCTTTTAGCAGAAAGAAAAGCATTGATTGCAGAGTTGGCCGAAACAATTATACCCAAAACTTCAACCCCCGGTGCTAAAGACGCCAAAGTAGAAGAATACATATTGAGGATGCTTGAATCTTGTACTACAGAAAGGGAAAAGCATACTTTTTTAAGCGGATTGATGAATTTAGAAGAATATGCTTTGAAAAACTATGGGTCGGGCTTTGTAAACTGTTCGCCTGAAAATAAAATTAGAATTTTAAAGCATTTTGAGGATAAATCACATTATAACACATTAATTTTTAACAAGATCAATAAAAAGCTTTTAGGTAAGCCTTTTTTTATCAAGCTTAAAGAATTAGCTGTACAAGGTTACTGTATCTCAGAGCTTGGAGCAACAAAAGGATTGGCCTATGATTATGTTCCGTCAACATATCAGGCATATATTAAAATAGGGCACAACCAACGCTCATGGGCTACTAAATAAGATTTATGTATATATCCGGAACGATTAAAGAAGCAAGTACTTACGACGCGATTGTAATAGGTTCGGGTATAAGTGGTGGCTGGGCGGCAATGGAACTGTGCAAAAAAGGTTTAAAAACTTTACTGCTTGAACGGGGAAGAAATGTTGAACATGTCAAACATTATCCCACGGCGATGCTTAATCCATGGGATTTTAAGCACGGTTTAGATAATACCATTCAGGACGCTATACAAGATCCTATTCAAAGCCAGGCCTATAACGCTGGCGATAAGCATTTTTATATCAGAGATGCTGTCCAACCTTATATTCAGGAACAGCCATTTAATTGGTTTAGGGGCAACCAGGTAGGTGGTAGGTCATTAATTTGGGGGAGACAATGTTATCGGTGGAGTGACTTGGATTTTAATGCTAATTTGAAAGATGGTGTTGCGGTAGACTGGCCAATAAGATACAAGGACATATCGCCATGGTACGATTACGTGGAACGGTTTATTGGTGTGAGTGGGAAAAAGGATAATATCGATCATTTACCTGATGGTGAGTTTTTACCGCCAATGGAATTAAATTTTATCGAAAATCATATAGCCAATTCTTTAAGAGAAAAGTATTCAGATAGGTTATTGACTATAGCAAGGGTGGCCAATTTAACTAGGGGGTGGGATAATAGGGGGCCATGCCAAAATAGAAATTTATGCGAAAGAGGATGCCCTTATGGGGGATATTTTAGCAGTAATAGTTCTACCATACCTGCAGCATTCAATACAGGTAATTTGACTTTAAGGCCATACTCTATAGTTACAGAGGTTTTGTATGATGATCAGCGTCAAAAGGGAAAAGGGGTGAGGATAATAGACACAGAGACGAATGAAACCTTTGAATATTATGCTAAAATAATTTTTATAAACGCATCTACTATAAATACGGCAAGTTTATTGCTTGGTTCTAAGTCGAACAGGTTTCCAGATGGACTTGGCAATGACAGCGGTGAATTAGGTCATAACTTAATGGATCATCATTCGTCAGCAGGTGCTGCGGGTGTGCACGATGGATATCAGGATTATTATTACAAAGGACGCCGGCCATGTGGTTTTATAATCCCAAGGTTTAGAAATATTAATGCGCAAGATAAAGTTGATTTTATACGGGGTTATAATATACAGGGGCACGGAGAACGGGCAGAATGGCAGGATAGGGGGAATGAGCAAGGCTTTGGGGTCGATTTTAAGAATAGGCTTACTACTCCAGGAAATTGGACTACCTGGATGGCTGGTTGGGGAGAGTGTTTGCCTTATCATGAAAACAAGATAAGTTTAGATGGCGATAAGAAAGATAAATATGGTTTGCCACAAATTAGAATTGACTTCTCTTTTAAAGAGAATGAGAATAAAATGATGGATGATATAAAAGATAGTTCAGGGGAAATGTTGGAAGCAGCCGGGTTTAAAGATATCGAGACGTTTAACTACGGACGTCCTGGGGGGGGTAGCATTCATGAAATGGGAACTGCAAGGATGGGTAATGACGCTAAAACTTCAGTTTTAAATAAACACAATCAATTGCATACTGTTAAAAACATATTTATTACTGACGGTAGTTGTATGACGTCTTCAGCCTGTCAAAATCCGTCATTGACATATATGGCATTAACAGCACGCGCGTGTGAATTTGCGGTTGCCGAACTAAAAATGGGTAATATTTAATAGTATATCTAAAAAAATAATACCAGTATAATGCGTATAGCTCACCTTTTTATGGTACATAAATCTCCTGCTCAACTGGAAAGGTTGCTTACTGTAATGGCTCATCCAGATTTTGATTTTTATGTACATGTTGATAAAAAGGCCGATATACAACTATTTGAATATTTAGCCGAAATAAGCCAGGTTTATTTTATTTCAGACCGTACCATTTGTAATTGGGGTGGGTTTAGCTTGGTTAAAGCCATCATCAAATCTATTGACCAAATACAGGCATCAGGTATAAAATATGATTTTGTAAACCTGTTAAGTGCACAAGATTTTCCTATAAAACCAATAGCCGCAATTCATGATTTTTTTAACAAAAATATTGGGTACTCTTATCTTTCGTTTGACAACACTACCGATACCGCTTGGTGGAAAAAAGCGGTAAAGCGTTATAGCGAGTATCACTTTACAGATCATAAATTTAAAGGCGCTTTTTTGTTTCAAAGGTTTTTAAACTACGTATTGCCCAAACGCAAAATCCTCAATGAGTTTCCTCAACTTTATGGTGGGAGTAAATCTACCTGGTGGACTATCAGTAATGATGCCGCAATTTATTTAAGTACATATTTTAAACAAAATCCCAAATTGGAAAAAAGCTTACAGTATACCTGGGGATGCGATGAGATAATTATAGCCACTATATTAATGAATTCACCATATCGGGACAAGGTGATAAATGAAAATTATAGGTACGTTATATTTTCAGGAGATGATGGGCACCCGGATTTTTTAACCATGGATGATTACGATAAAATAACTAGTTCTGAGATGTTTTTTGCCAGGAAATTTGATCCCGTTGTTGATGTTGAAGTACTAAATAAATTACAGTCAAAAATTTTAGCAGAATACTAAGAAGCACAATATGCAAGTATTAAAAAAAGTTATTGCCATACGTAAAAACATTCATTTCCAATCATTACTTGGTAATGGGGTAATGGCCGTATTAGGTATGCTGACTATTGCAGTACTTTATAGAGGTTTGTCTGTAAAAGATATTGGCATTTATATATTCTTTTTAACCATATTGAATTTGGTTGATACACTCAGGTCGGGGTTTTTAACTACGGCTTTCATTAAATTTTATTCAGGCACTGATGAGCAACGGGCACGCGAGGTTGCTGGCTCGGCCTGGGTGCTTGGATTAATAATAACATGTATTACAGTTATTATTAATATTCCTGCGTATTTCTTATCGTTTTATGTATCTAATGAAGGCCTGGCAGTATTTCTGAAGTTGTTTTCTGTTGTTTCGCTTGTATCTCTGCCTTATTTTTTAACATCGCTGATGGTACAAGGTAATAAGCGATTTGATAGGCTACTTTGGTTAAGGCTTATTAACCAGGGATCGTTTTTTTTAATTGCCCTTGTACTATTTATATTAAAAATTGCCCAATTAAAATACATTATAATGGCCTATGTGCTTTGTAGTGCCACCAGCAGCTTATTTGCACTGCTGGCGGGATGGACGATGATTGGTACCATAAAAAATTTCTCAAAAAGTACTGTCTCCGAATTATATCGTTTTGGCAGATATAGTGTAGGTACCAACTTGAGTGCAAATCTATTTTCAGTTACTGACACTTTTTTTATAAATTTCTTTTTAGGGCCGGCAGCGCTTGCGGTGTTTAACCTTGGTGGTAAATTATTACAGATCATAGAAATTCCTCTGGTTAGCTTTGCCGCATCAAATATGCCCGGATTATCAGGCTATTATAATAACGGCGATAAGGAGAAAATGATGTATGTAATGAAAAAGATGGTTGGGATGTTATCCGTTGTAGTTTTTGGCATTATGATATTGTCTGTGATCTTTGCAGAGCCTATTATTTTAATTATAGGAGGCGAAAAGTACCTGCAAACGGAAGCTCCAAATTTGTTCAGGATATTTATGACTTTAGCGATTTTATATCCTGCAGATCGTTTCTTTGCACTTACGGTTGATATAATTAACAAACCCAAAATCAATTTATACAAAATACTGGCGATGCTTGCTGTTAATCTTATAGGAGATTATGCAGGTTTAGCAATTTACAAATCAGTTTATTCTGTTGCTATTGTAAATATTATTCCTATCCTGGTATCAATCACTATAACCTTTATAGCGTTAAATAGCTACGCTAGGTTTAGCTTTTGGAAAATATATGTTATAGGTTATAAAGAGATCGTTCTATCAATTAAAGGCTCTTATGCCCGCATTTTTAAAGTACAAACCAACTAGGCTTTATCGGTATTTTTAAAATGGTAATGATATGTCCATTTTAATAGTTTAAATTGTAAGTATAGTTTTCTTACTGCAAGAAACACCGGGTTTGTACTTTCACGCCAGCTTTTTCTTGCCATGGTGCTGGGCTCATCCATTGAGTTTTTTTGCCAAAACAAATCGTTAAAGTTATTATAAAAAAGCCCCCTGCCTTTCTTTTGAATAAAAGATAGGGCCATCATAAACTCGGTAACATCGCCAATCACACCTTCTTTATACAAACCAAACTTTTTGTAAAAATTACCTCTTCTTAGATGAGGGTGATCGCTATAAACGTAATATTTAAGGTGATTATTTGATAATAATGATGGATCAAAAACCATCTCTGAAAAGCCTTTTCCATAAGGTTTTAAATATGGGTATTTAAAGTAAGCATAGAAACGAACAATATCCAGGCCGGCATCTTCTTGCATAAATGTTAGTGCATTTGAAAATTGTTTTATAAAACCATTTTTAGGCTCAAAATCCTCTTGTATATATAATACATATGGGGTTTTTACCGCTTGCTGTCCTTTATTAATATTATTACCTAAGCCTTTGTTTTTTTCTGTTGTAATTAGCGTTAGTTTATATTTATCTTTTAATTCCTTTAAATAATTTAAATGAACAGGTTTGCTGCCATCATCAGAAACAATAATTTCTGCAAATTGCACATCCACTTTAGCAAATGAAATCAGCAATCTTTCTAAGGAGATGCTTCTGTTATAATGTGTTATTAATAGGGTAACGTCAGGAAAACTTGTAATTGGCATATTAATTAGCTAATGTTTTTTGATAGGTAAGCTTGGTTAGAGCAGCAGTATTTTGCCAGCTAAATTTTTCTAACTGCTTATTACCCTTTCTTATATATTCTTGTCTAAGTTCTGGATTTGTAACAATAGTTTTTAGCGCATTTAACATTGACCCGGGATTTTTGGGTTCAAAATAAATTGCTGCATCTCCGCCTACCTCTGTTAATGAACTGCTATTACTTGCCAATACCGGGCAACCACAACTAAAGGCCTCCAAAATCGGTAAACCAAAACCCTCATACATTGATGGGAAAACAAAGGCCAAAGCATTTTTATATAAGTAAGCAAGTTCTGCGTCGCTAACAAAGGAGTTATGGAATAAATGTTTTATACCCAATTTATAGAGTAAGTAATTTTCTGATGTGTTAAAAGGAGAGCCGGTGCATACAACATTTAGATCAGGGTGGTCTTTTATTAATGATGAAACCATTTGTGTGAAAAACAGAAAGTTTTTATAATCCCATCTTCCCCCAACATACAATAAGTATTTTTCAGGTATCATTAAAGTAAATTTTTCAGATAAGTCCTCTGAAGAAGCGTCTAGTGGGTTCGCAAGATGAATAACATCTATTTTTTGTTCATCAACATCAAAAATATTAATCAGATCTTTTTTTGTGCTTTCAGATACGGTAATTATACGGTTGGCCCTTTTGATCATGGCCTGGGTTTTATCTATAGGATGATGTAAAGATATTTCAGGAAATATTTGGTTGATTAGGTCATGAACGGTAAGTACAAAATGTTTGTCCCCAATATAGTCCATAAAATAGCTGTCAAAGTAGGTGGGATGAAAAATGTCAAAATTGCCTTTTTTCAATTTTTCAATACTTAGCTTTTTATCTTTAACATACTCCACACCGTAATATTCCTTATGATGGATATTATTATGGGCTTTGTATAACAACTTCTCTTTAATGAGTTTAATTTTTGATAAACCACCATTCGTGTCACCAAGTTTGACTGGATTCGGAAGTAATTTTCCTTTAAAGTGAGGGTGTTTGTTTAAATATAAATTGCTGGAATATTTAATGGGTATCTCCCAGGAAACGTCATCATCCCGGTCAAAATTTGTTATAAGTTCATAAAAATACCTTGTTATGCCACCAATGTTCTGCGTGTTAAACATTTGGTAATCATATAAAACTTTCATAGTGCTAATTAAGTAAAGGAAAAATAGCACCAGTTGAATAAGTCATCTGGTGTTATATCTAATTTACTTAATACAGCTCAACAGCAAAATTGTTCGATTTTTTAACTTAAATGGTAAAGTATGATGCCACTTTATTGAACGGCTTGACGCGCGTCAGAGAAAGTACCTGAAAAGTATCTCCAGGTTTTGCCTTTAGAGTCCTTAGGTCTAACTCTGAATTTTATAGCCACGTTTGGATTGTTAGAAGGAAAATCGCTGGTGTGTACAACCATCTTGGTAGAGAACAATGTCTGTTTATTATAGTTAGTATTATCATCTTTCCAAAACCATTGATAATCCCATTGCGACGGGTCTGCAACGGTAACACCCTCAGGCGTATGTGAAATTATTGCTGACGGTGTATAGGTGCCATTTTTATTTACCCAATTGATCTTACTTAATAAAATTTCATCGGGAGCAGTTCCGGGAGCCCATTTAGAGGATAATGAGGCGTATACCTCTACATACTCTGCATCACTAAAATTACCGGCTTTAAAGTATAAAGCACCAAAATCAAAGTCCATTGAATTTGTGAATGTTCCCATTGAATGAAACTTTTTAATAGTATTTGCAACAACAGCCGCTGGATTTACGCCGGCAAAGCTATATGTTCCAATATATTTGCCATTTAACCAATAATCAACACCATTCGTTTTTACAACTATTCTTTCGATAGAAGTTTCATAAAACTTTGCTTTTGAGCTATTAGGAATAACTCCCTGTGAATCAAAAACCCGTATCGGCGAACCGATGTCGCCACAGTATAAACCATTATTCCCATTTTGCATTTTTGCTTCAAATAATTGCCCAGGCATATTTCGGCTTACTAACGTGGCTTCAAAGGGGGGAGAGATTGGTGTAACCGGTAAGCTGTTGTAGTAAGTATCCGGTCTATTATCAAACATCAGCCATTTATCATCTATAAGTTGTGGTGGTACACCTGTTATTGTAGGCTGTGAGGTGCCTGCATATAATAGATCTGATTTGCCTTTTCTGTCGGGTATTATACCCACGGCATCACCATTCCCTGCAATTTTACTAGGATTGTTATACACGGATGATCCCATTGCATAATAAATATTGTCAAACTTCAATTCATGTGTATTGGGTGTAGTAAAGGTTGAGTTTGAAGTTTCAGTGGGATTACTAGTAGGGTTATCGTTTGAAATATCAGTTGTGTTATTATTTGATTTGATAATATCAGCCGATGCTGTTTTTTGGCAGGAAGATAGATTGCATGCCAACAATAAAAAATTTCCTATTATTAAGGACGTGCAAAACAATTTAGTGACAATTTTCATTATGTATAAATAGTGATATGGTTAAAAATTTGAACAGTACTTTTAATGTATAAGACTTGAAAATTTTTTAACTGATGTAAAACAATTTTGTGTCTTGTACGTATTCGACCAAAAAAGGTTTTATCAAAATTACTTTTTTTTAATTTTAAAATAACCTTATTTCAATAAACTAAAAAATATTACATTTTATAATGGGGTTAACGTCAATAATTAGTATAAATTTTAATCAACCCCAGATAACGCTTGAATTTTTAAAATCAGTAAAGCAGCATACGGGCAATTGTGATGTTGAAGTAATATTAGTTGATAACTACAGTACAGAGGATCATGGTGACAGCTTTAAAAGTGCCTTCGAAGATTTGATATATATTCGTTCAGAGACTAATTTGGGTTTTGCAGGGGGGAATAATCTAGCAATCCGCCAAGCTAAGGGAGATTACTTACTGTTTCTTAATAACGATACAGAAATAACAGAAAACTTAATTAGTGTATTAACGGGGGAACTTGATGCTAATCCTTCAATTGGTCTTATTTCCCCATTAATAGTTTATCACGATAATCCACAAATTATTCAGTATGCCGGATTTACAGAAATGAATTACATCACTTGTAGAAACCGGGAGCTCGGGCATTTAGATGTAAACTCCGGGCAGTATGATAATGTAAGCGTTGAGACATCTTTTTGCCACGGTGCAGCGATGATGTGTAGAGCAATTGATTTGGTGGCAGTAGGAGTAATGGAGGAAAATTATTTTCTTTATTATGAAGAATTAGACTGGTGCGAAAAGTTTAAAAGAGCCGGAAAGAAAATTTGGTTTACCGGCAATACGAAAATCTTCCATAAAGAGTCTATAAGTGTCGGAAAAGAAAGTCCTTTAAAAACCTACTTTATGACAAGAAACAGAATACTTTATATCCGTAAAAATACTAACCTTACAACAACTATCGTATTTTACTTATACTCTACTCTTATCACAATTCCCAAACAGATATTTATTTACCTAATAAAGGGCAGGAGAGATCTGGTAAAATGGGCCATAAAAGGTTTTTTATGGAATTTATCTAATTCAACTACAAGTAACAATTTAGGTTTTAAGAAGTGATGATTATATTTTTTTGGGTAAGCGTTTTTATTGTTGTGTATACGTACATCGGGTATGGTTTTGTATTATTTATATTGGTTAAATTAAAACAAATGTTTGTTAAACCCTTTGAGTTCAGAAAAATTGAAAATTTACCATATGTAACCTTGATGGTAGCTGCGTATAACGAGGAAGAGTTGATACTTGAAAAACTGGATAACACACTTAAACTAAATTATCCAAATGATAAATTGCAAATAATTTTTATAACGGATGGTTCCACAGATCGAACATATGAATTATTAAAAGGTAATAAGAGAATTTTATTGCTGCATGAGGACAAACGTGCCGGAAAGATGGCGGCTATTGAGAGGGCCATTCCATATGTAAATGGCGAAATAACGATTTTCACTGATGCAAACACCTTTTTAAATGAAGCCGCAATAGTTGAATTAGTTAAACATTATCAAAATCCAAAAGTTGGAGCTGTGGCAGGCGAGAAGAAAATACTTGTTAATGAAACAGCTGATGCAAGTTCTGCAGGAGAGGGGTTTTATTGGAAGTATGAATCTTTTTTAAAAAGAATGGATTATGCTTTATATTCAAATGTTGGTGCGGCAGGCGAATTATTCAGCGTCAGAACGGCGCTTTATCAGCCAATTGAGCATGATACCATTATAGATGACCACATGATAGCCATGCGAATTGCGGAAAGAGGCTATGTTATAGGATATGAACCCCTGGCATATGCCACAGAAACCGCTTCTGAAAATATCAGGGAGGAATTAAAAAGGAAGGTGAGGATATGCGCAGGCGGGATACAATCTATTTTACGTTTAAAAAAGGCGGCCAATCCTTTTGTTAATCCCGTTTTTACATTTCAGTACATAAGTCATAGGGTACTACGTTGGACAATTACCCCATTTTTATTGGTAGCAATATTTTTAATAAATCCAATAATCATTTTGTCCACCCATTATGCAACCTATGAAATTATCTTTTTATTGCAACTTATGTTTTATATATTAAGCTTAATAGGTTTATATTTTGAAAGTAAAAGTATACGTATCAAAATACTTTTTGTACCATACTATTTTTGCGTTATGAACTATGCAGTAATAGCAGGAATGGTTAAATTTTACAAGAAAAACCAAAGCGCTGCTTGGGAAAAATCAAAGCGAAAAGTAACAATAGTTAATTAAACATTCTCAGTTTGTAGTAGCGCTGGAAAAGTTTTTAAGATAACTTTTAAGTCATTTCTGAAACTATGATTAATAGCATATGAATTATCTAACATAAGCCTTTCTTCTTCACTCATTCCGCCTTTACCTCGTTTTTCTACTTGCCATAAACCGGTTATACCTGCTGGGGCACGAAATCTTAAAATATACTTATCCGTTGTAAGTTTTTCAGCTTCATAAAGTGGCAAGGGCCTGTTACCAACTAAACTCATGTTGCCAATTAACACATTTACTAATTGGGGCAGTTCATCAATGCTGGTGTTTCTGATAAATCTTCCTGTTTTAGTAATTCTAGGATCATCTTTTATTTTGATAAAAGCTGACCCCTCAGCCACATTTCTTGCATACGTTTTTTCACAGGTTGTGAGTCCATCACCAAAAAATGGAAATTGACATTTTTCGTATTTAATACAATCATTGCATAAAGATTCTTTTGCTTCTCCTATTGAAGTGGCTTTAGTGCTACTAACATCGTATTGATTTAAGTGTTTTAGATCTTTTAAACGCTGATCAGCGTCAATATACATTGACCTAAACTTGTAAAATTTAAAGATCTTATAGCCTGTGCCCACACGATACGAATAATAAAAGGCAGGGCCCGAAGATTCTAACTTAATTAACAAATAAGTAATCAAAAATAATGGCGATAAAAACAGCAAAGCTGCGCTTGAAAGTGCAATGTCAAATAAGCGCTTACCAATAGGTGTTTTATAAGGCACATTGTCTTTACGTACATAAGGACTTTGTAATTTTTGCCAATTTTCAATAATGAAATTTACCCGTAATTGAATATCATTATTGTCTGCAGGTGCAACAAAAACCTCTGCTATTTTTCCATTTATGGCAATGTTTCTTAAGTTATCATTAAAGTGAGTCACAATTAAAAATACGGGTATGGATGGCATTCCCTCATTTTCAAGTATCTCTACTATATTTAACCCATTATTGCCTAATATTTCGCCTTTTGATATAATCGCCACGATATCAAGTTGATTTGTTCGCCAGTCTGCGAACATTTGAATGGTGGTTTTAAAAGACAATAATTTAACTCCATTAAAATCGATATCCTCGATCTCTGATAGATCATCGCCAAAATTTATTAATGCGATATATTTTTCAGGTGTAAATTCAGAGTGATCCATTATTTTTTTCCAGTTCTTTTTAATACAACACGTACGCGGGCCTCAAGTTCTGCCGGATTAAACGGTTTTACAATATAATCATCAGCTCCAGCATTTAAACATTTAATTCGTTTATCAGAAGCACTATCGCCTGATATTATAATTATGGGGATCAATTTGAAAAAGCTACTCGCTTTAAGCTGATTTATTAGTTCTAATCCGCTTATTTTCGGGGTATTGAGATCGGCAATTATAAGATCCGGAAGGTTGCCATTTTGGAGATAATTTAGCCCATCTAAAGTGTCATTAAACGCTTTGATTTCATAAATGCTGTTTAAAAATTCTGACAATAGATGTTGCATGTATTCATCATCTTCAATAATTAGAATTTTTATTTTATTAGGGATAGGTATATTCATTTTTTTAACAGTAATTGTAAATGTGGTTCCTTAATCAATATAGTTCATATACATAACCCGCATATTAAAATATTGTTTTACGTAAACAATTAGCACGGTTTCAGGTTTACAATACATTTACCGAGCGTTTATCGAGATCACTCTCATCTTCACTTAGGTAATAAGTATTAACCCTTAATTATATAAATTTATGAAGATTGCTGTTGTTGGAACAGGATACGTTGGTTTAG
>CAZTAU010000028.1:0-51313 GCA_964611565.1 uncultured Mucilaginibacter sp.
ACCAGGGCGATCTGCAAAGCGATGGTAACTGGTTAAGCAAATGGTTTGTATCAACAATTTGGGCGCCTTTTCAATCTTTTTTAAGCATTAACCCTAATACCCCGGCTTATAGCAATTTATTGAAAACCGACCATAACCGTTTGATGTACGAATGGAGTGCTAAACGGAAAAGCATGGTATTAATTACCGGGCATACGCATCAGCCGGTATTTCGCTCGTTAACCGAATTGGAGCGGGTTTATGAAAAATTGGATAAAGCCAGAAAAAATGAAAATACCCTGTTGATAGAGGAGTTGCAAAAAAAGATATTAGAGCTAAAATTGGAAGGGAATGTACCCCCTGACTTTACCGGCTACCTGGATAGTTATTTTAATAGCGGCTGCTGTTGCTTTGATGATGGTGATATAACCGGGCTAGAAATATCAGATAATTGCATACGATTGATCAAATGGGAATATAAGAGCAAGCAAAACCAGCGAAGGGTGTTAGAGGAATGCAAATTGGAAGATTTAAAACTATCCGTCCAATAAAAAAACAAATAATTCTTTGGGACCATGAGCGCCCAAAACCAGGGTTTTTTCAATATCAGCCGTACGGCTTGGTCCGGTAACGTTACTGATCATGGATGGCATATTAGCACCGTATTTATCTTTGATGATCTTGAAACCATCCTTCAGATCAAGCACCAGTTGCGATGAATAAGCCAATACAATATGAACGGGAGGATAAATACTTAAACGCCTGCCGGCAGCATTAGCGTTTGATAATAATATACTGCCATTGCGGGCTATTAAAGCCTCGCAAAGGGTAAACCCAACTTCGGCATCATCAAAATCTTTATCGGTTTCAAAATAAGGGTATTCGTAACGTGCCAATACTTCTTGCAGGGCAGGTTCCCAGCAATATATTTTATGCCATTTGCGCTCTTCGGCAAGGGTTAGTAAGGTTTCAATAAATTGTATCTCATCCTCACAATAAACAAACTGGCCTGATACTGCGGTAAACTCCTCGGCAAAAATTACCTCTAACATTTCGTCGTTAGGCTCGTAGTGCGGCAATGTCTCTAATTGCGGATAAGGGTTATCGCGCTTTTCAAGCAGGGCCTGCCTTATCTTTTTGAGCAGTTTTTCTTTGGATGTAGTTATATCGCGCATGTTGTGGGTGTGTTGTAAGTTGTAAGTTATATGTTTTTACAGTTGCTATTACTTACAACTCACAACATATAACCTACAACAACTCACTATTCTCCAGTAGCTTCTTTTTCTTCAGGGCTACGCTCAAATGTACCTGAATGATCGCTCACGCCTTCATGAACCTGGCTAAGTGCCGCGGGTTCCTGATTTGATTCCGTCGCGCCATTTACAAATTCATCATAAGTAGTACGTGTATCAAAGGGGCGCTTGCCTAAAATTTCTTCCAGGTCTGATTGGAACAAAATTTCTTTTTCCAACAGTTTTGCTGCCAGCTTTTCTAAACCTTCCTTTTTATCCGTCAATAATTGTCTGGTACGCTCATAAATAACCGCTATTTGGTTACGAACTTCCTCATCAATTAACTGTGAAGTTTTTTCAGAGTATGGTTTACTAAACTGGTATTCGCCTTGTGCATCGTTAAACGACACATTACCCACTTTGGCATTCATACCATATATGGTTACCATGGCATAGGCCAGTTTAGTTATTCTCTCCAAATCATTTTGAGCCCCCGTAGATATTTTTCCAAAAGTAATATCCTCGGCAACACGCCCGCCTAAGGTCATGCACATACCGTCTTCCAACTGCTCAATGGTATATAAAAACTGTTCTTTAGGTAAGTATTGAGCATACCCTAAAGCCGCTACACCGCGTGGAACAATTGATACTTTAACCAATGGATCGGCATGTTCCAGGAACCAGCCTGCAATAGCGTGGCCGGCTTCGTGGTAAGCAACAATGCGTTTCTCTTCCGGAGATATGATCTTGTTCTTTTTCTCTAATCCGCCAATTACACGGTCAATAGCATCCTGAAAATCTTGCATATCTACCGCCTCTTTGTTTTTACGCGCAGCAATTAATGCCGCCTCGTTACAAACGTTGGCAATTTCGGCACCTGCAAAACCTGGGGTTTGTGCCGATAGTTTTTTAGCGTCAACACCTTCGGCCAGTTTTACCGGTTTAAGGTGTACTTTAAATATTTGCTCACGGCCAATCAAGTCGGGTTTATCAATAGATACCTGTCTGTCAAAACGGCCCGGGCGCAATAATGCCGAATCCAATACATCCGGACGGTTAGTTGCGGCAAGGATAATAATACCAGAGTCGGTACCAAAACCATCCATCTCCACCAATAACTGGTTCAGTGTATTTTCGCGTTCATCGTTACCGCCTACCATGTTGTTTTTACCGCGTGCGCGACCAATAGCGTCGATCTCATCAATAAAAATAATACAAGGAGCTTTGTCTTTTGCCTGGCGGAACAAATCACGCACACGTGATGCACCCACACCAACAAACATTTCCACAAAGTCAGATCCTGATAAAGAGAAGAAAGGAACCTGCGCTTCGCCTGCAACTGCTTTAGCCAATAAGGTTTTACCCGTACCCGGCGAGCCTACTAATAAAGCGCCCTTAGGTATTTTACCACCCAGGTTGGTATATTTTTTAGGATTGCGTAAAAAGTCTACTATCTCCATTACCTCCTGTTTGGCTTCTTCCAGGCCGGCAACATCATTAAAGGTTACTGATACCTGAGCTTCTTTATCAAATAAGGTAGCTTTTGATTTGCCAATATTAAATATCTGGCCACCCGGACCACCACCGCCGCCACCTGTCATACGGCGCATTACAAACATCCACACCGCAACAATCATAACAATCATGATCAGGAACTGTACTAAATTGCTTGAAAAAAAGCTATCACGAGGTTGCTGATAATCAATATCTATTTTTTGCGATGCAGGCAGGGCTTTTTGAGCGCTGTCAACAGCTTGTTCTAACCTTTCATAAGATGGATACTGTAAAGAATATTGCGGATCATTAACAGACATGCTGAAAGAACGTTGCGCTTTATTGGCATCCTTGTACTCTGCTTTTTTCTTTAAACTATCCTGTTTAATAAATACTTCGGCAGTTATTAGCTCGCCGTTTTTGTAAGCAACCAAACGTTCAACATCGCCGGCCCTAAGCATTTTGCTCTCAAATCGTTTGTTTTCTATCTTCGCGCCGCCGCCACCGCCCGAGAAAAGGGCAACAACTAAAAACATGCCTATAGCAATAGCGTAAAGCCACATAAAATTAAATTTAGGCGGCTTAGGTGCAATTTTTTTATTCGGTATTTTACGTATCGGTTTGGGTTTATCCAATTTATCGTCTTTCATTTTTTTTAAAATCTCACTGTGTAAGTATTAATATCGGGGATAGAGAATCAAGCGCTTTTATAGCTTTTCACTTCGGCATCGCCCCACAATTCTTCTACGCCATAAAACTCCCGTTTGTCTGTTCTGAAAACGTGAATAACCACATTTACATAATCCAGCAGTATCCATTCGCCGTATTCCAAGCCCTCTTTGCGCCATGGGTCTTGCTGTATGGCTTTATATATTTCGTCTTCAATACTATTTGCTATAGCTTTTACCTGTGTGGCCGAGTCTGCATGACATATTACAAAATAATCAGACACAGAACTATGTATATTTCGGAGGTCTAACCTGACAATGTCATTGCCTTTTTTTTCCTGTATGCCATGTATGGCTAATTCAGAAATGTAAGTCGATTCATTTATCGCTTTATTTTTTACCATTAAAAAGAATTAGTTTTGAACGTTTTTGAGTTAAACATTATATATTACTTTGCAAAATAACACATTTTCGGCATTATTTGTTGGTCAAAATTTACTGACATTAAAAGAAGTAAACTCTACAAACGATTTCCTCAAGAACTTATTGTCAAATTCCAAGCCATTGCCAGAGGGAACGGTCATTATGGCAGAAAGTCAATTTGCCGGCCGGGGCCAGCAAGAAAACAAATGGCATAGTCAACCGGGCAAAAATTTAACCTTTAGCGTACTGCTTAATCCCACATTTTTAGCTATTGCCGATCAGTTTGACCTGAACCGGGTTATAAGCTTGGGAGTGGTTGATGCATTGGAGCCATTGTTGGGTAACGACTTGAAAATCAAATGGCCCAATGATATTTATTATGGCGATAAAAAGTTGTGCGGCATTTTGATTGAGAATATCATACAGGGCACACAACTTAAACATGCCATAGTTGGTATTGGGTTAAATATTAACCAGGATAGTTTTCCTGTGGAGGCGGGGAATGCCACATCGCTCAAACAAATCTTACACAAAGATTACGATTTGCGGGTGTTATTGTCAGACATTTGCAGTCATATAGAAGCGTGGTATATAAAATTAAGGGATAGAAAAAAAGAAACTGTAAGGATTGCTTATCTTGACCGACTATATTGGTTAAACCAGCTAAAGCAGTTCAGGTCAAATAATAATACCTTTGCAGGCGTTATTACTAATGTAAAAAGCAATGGCCTGCTTGTTATAAAAAATGACAAGCACGAGGAATTGGAGTTTAATTTAAAAGAGATAGAATTTTTAAATAAATAAAATGAAAAAATTAGGATTATTGGTAGCTGCTTTATTGATAACCATTGGTGCATTTGCCCAGATTGAAACCCCGGTAAAATGGTCATACGCGGCAAAAAGAATAAGCCCGACCGAGGCGGTGGTGCTTTTAAAGGCAACCATACAGCCCGGGTGGCATATTTATTCGCAAAACGTTAAGGAAGGCGGGCCTATTAAAACTTCGTTTGTATTTACACCATCAAAAGACTTTACTTTAGTCGGAAAAGCCACTGAGCCAAAACCCGCCACCAAGTTTGAAAAAGCCTTTAAAATGAATGTAAGTTATTTTGAAAAGGAAGTAATATTTCAGCAAAAAATAAAAGTGAAATCGACAAACGCTGTTGCTGTAAAAGGCAAACTGGAATATATGGTATGCAACGATTTAAAATGCCTGCCACCTGAGGAGGTGAGTTTTACAGTTGCTGTAGGCAAATAAAAGCCATTAGATGAAAAAGCTATACCCGCTGATTGTTGTTTTGATGTTTAGTGTTGTTGCAAATGCACAAATTGAAACCCCTGTCAGATGGGCACAAGGCTCAAAGCGCATTAACGCTACCGAAGCTTTGGTATTATTGAGGGCGCGTATACAGCCCGGTTGGCATATTTATTCGCAAAATGTAAAAGAAGGTGGTCCTATTAAAACCTCATTCACATTTACGCCATCTAAAACGTATATTTTAGCAGGTAAAACAATAGAACCAACTCCAAAAACAAAGTATGAAGATAGCTTTAAAATGAATATTGGCTACTTTGAAAAAGAGGTTGTTTTTCAGCAAAAAATCAAGCTTAGATCAACATCTTCAACTGAAGTAAAAGGATTTTTGGAATATGCGGTATGTAATAAAACCGGCTGCCTGCCGCCCGAAGAACTTGCCTTTAACATCCCTGTAAAATAATATACCATGATAGCATCCGCCAAAACTAGATATATCCAATCAGCAATTAGGTTGCTAATGGGGCTGGCTGTTTTTTGGCTGGCCGGGTTAACACCCGCATTTGCCAGTCAAACACAAACTGCCGACACCGTATCCACAGCCGATGTTATATTTACTGATATCCCCACCGCTGCGGATAACATTGCCGCAAAAAAAAAGGAGCAAGCGGCAGCAAAATCATCACCAGCAACAAATAAAACACCCGTGTGCGAAGAGAAAGAACAATCGCTTTGGGAAATATTTATTGCCGGCTTATTGGGTGGTTTTACCGCGGTGATATTACCTTGTATTTATCCTCTATTGCCCCTAACGGTAAGCTTTTTTACTAAGAAGGCAGGCTCGCGGTCAAAAGGGATTTTACACTCGTTGATATATGGGTTATCCATTATTGTTATTTATGTAACCCTGGGGTTGATTATCTCTATTGTTTTTGGTTCAGATGCCTTAAATCAGTTAGCCACTAACGCTATATTTAATCTGTTTTTCTTTGCGTTGCTGGTCATATTTGGTATATCCTTTTTGGGTGCTTTTGAAATTACCCTGCCCAGCTCATTGGCTAATAAATTGGATGCTAACTCGGATAAGCGTGGATTAGCGGGTATATTTTTTATGGCTGCAACTTTGGTTGTTGTTTCATTTTCATGCACCGGTCCAATTATTGGAACCTTATTAGTAGATGCAGCCTCAAAAGGCGACAGGCTTGGTCCCGCCATAGGTATGTTAGGCTTTTCTCTCGCTCTGGCCTTACCATTTACAGCATTTGCATTATTTCCTTCGGGATTAAAAAGTCTGCCAAAATCTGGCGGATGGTTAAACAGCGTTAAAGTGGTATTGGGGTTTTTAGAGTTGGCCTTCGCGCTTAAATTTCTATCAAATGTCGATTTGGCCTACCATTGGAATTTGCTTGACCGTGAAGTGTTTTTATCACTTTGGATAGCCATTGGTTTATTGATGGGTTTATACCTGATAGGTAAACTCAAATTCTCGCATGATAGTGATCTCCCGTACATATCCATACCCAGAACATTAATAGCCATAGTAGTTTTTGCATTTACCATATATATGGTGCCGGGTTTGTGGGGTGCACCATTAAAATCAATAAGCGCTTTTTTACCACCACCTGCCACGCAGGATTTTGATTTGACAGGCAATCCGGCTGCTTTGCCGCCCGCAAACGCATCGGTTACATCTATCAAGCAAAAGAAGTATGAGGAGATATTTAGCCGCGGGAAAGTAAGAGGGTTAGACGCCTGGTATGATTATGAACAGGCACTGCAGGTATCGAAGGAATTAAATAAGCCTATACTAATTGATTTTACCGGATGGAACTGCGTTAATTGCCGGGAGATGGAGCACGACGTATGGTCTGATCCGGGAGTGTTTAAATTGCTGCGCGATGAATTTGTTTTACTGCAGTTATATGTGGACGATAAAACTGAACTTTTGCCACAAGAGCAATACGTTTCTACCTATAGCGGAAAAAAAATTAGTAATTTAGGCGCAAAATGGAGCGATTTTGAAGCAGACCGTTTTGGCGCCAATTCGCAGCCATTTTATGTAATGCTGGATAGTAATGGTAATATGCTCAAAGACAAAAGCGGTATAGAGATAAAACCTTCAGCAGCAAATAAAAATATAAGTAGTTATAAAGAGTTTTTAGATAGCGGTATACGCGCTTTTCAGAATAAATAATGACACAGATTAAAAGGATAGGGGTTTTAACATCAGGGGGCGACTCGCCGGGAATGAATGCGGCCATACGTGCAGTTGTACGTACAGGAATGTACTATGATTTAGAGATATTTGGTATACGCCGTGGTTATGAGGGGTTAATAAATGGCGACTATTTTCAGATGTACCGTAAATCTGTTTCAAACATTATACAACGAGGCGGAACCATGCTAAAAACTGCCCGCAGCGAGGAGTTTAAAACGGTTGAAGGCCGTAAGAAAGCCCATGAGCAATTATTAAAACACGGCATTGATGGGTTGGTTGTTATTGGTGGTAACGGTACGTTTATAGGTGCAGAAGAGTTTGCAAATGAAACTAACTTCCCGATAATAGGCATGCCTGGAACAATTGATAATGACCTGTTGGGCACCGACTTTACCATTGGTTACGATACGGCTATAAATACGGCAATGGAAGCCATTGATAAGATAAGGGATACTGCCGAATCTCACGCGCGCTTATTTATTGTTGAGGTTATGGGCCGAGATTCGGGCCTTATAGCTTTACGTACAGGCATGGGCGCTGGTGCCGAAGTGGTATTAGTGCCTGATACCAGCTCAGATATGGATGCTTTGTTTTACAGGTTAGAATATGGGCGTAAGGATAAATCAGCAAGAATAGTAATAGTTGCAGAAGGAGAAGAGCCTGGATCTGCTCTTGAAATAGGCCGTTTGGTAAAAGAAAAATTCCCGAATTATGATACCCGTGTTTCGGTACTGGGCCATATACAGCGAGGCGGCCACCCTACGTGTATGGATCGTGTATTGGCAAGTCGCTTAGGTGTTGCTGCCGTTGAGCGTTTATTAGCGGGGCATTCAAACGAGATGGTTGGAGTAGTACATGGCGAAATAGCTTATACGCCTTTAGAAAAAGCCGTTAAGCATCACGTTACCATAAACGAACAATTTAAAAAGATAGTGGAAATACTTTCTTTATAAGTTAGCACAAAACTTTAATCTTCTCGTTCTTTTAAAGTGCCATAGCCAATATTCAAATCGGTAGTGAAAGTATTGTCAACAATTTTACGAATAACCGTATCTATTTCGGTGCCGACAGTAAAAAGGTGCTCTATTACCTCTTTATTAGCAGGGTTGCTAAAATTTTCTTTGTCAATAATATTTATCAAGCCCAACATACTGGCAACCGGTCGGCGCAAATCATGCGAGCTTAGGGTAGCGATTTGTTTCAGGCGGTTATTTTGGTCAATTAAAGCCCTCTCGGTTTTAAGCCGTTCTGAAATATTGCGAGAAAAACAGCCAACGCCTATAACAGCCCCGGTTACTGAATATATGGGGTTAAAATAGGTTTCATAATAAATAGGGTTATCCGGGGAGTAACTGAGCCCTTTTTTAGTGATCAGGTACTTTTCACCACTAAAAGCACGGTCATAATACGTGCGCCATTCATTAATAAGCGGTTCGCCATAACTTTCCATATATTTAGCGGAATGATGATACTCTCCTTTTAAAGGGGTAATCCCTGTATGGGCCAAAACAGCTTTTTTATAAGCCTTATTCATATAAACGTACCTGCGTTCGCTATCTACCGACCATATCAAATCATCAGTATTGTCAATTAGCCCCTCCAAATTAGTTTGGGCCAACGCCATTTCCTGTTCGGTATTTTTCTCTTGGGTTATATCTCTGCCTATCCCCTGTATTTCTGTAACCTTGCCTTCGTCATTGGTAACGGATATAAACTCCCATTGCGTATCATGTAAGTTGCCTGCTTTGTCAACTTTTTTGTGGGTGATTTGTATAACTTTTCCGGGATTGCTCAAACATTTATCAAAAGCCTTTTGGCATGATGGAAGTTCTTCGGGTATGGAAGTAAATGAAAAATGCCTGCCAATAATTTCATTTGGTTTAAAACCAAATACCTTTAAAAACTGCCGGTTTACAAAGGTGTATTTCCCGTCGGTATCAATCCTGATCAAAAAATTGGTATGCGAGTCAATTAATGAATTTAAAAACTGCTCACGAATGTTGCTTTCTTTTTGCGAAAGTACTTTGTCGGTAATATCAGTAGCAATAACTACCATGCAATCCCGGCCCGCATAAGCTATAGGATACAGGTTTATTTCTGCATATAAGTGTTCGCCATTGTTATGCTGATGTTTCCATACGCCGGCATAGGTATTTGCTGATCGCGATAAATAATCGTTTTCTTTTGTAGGGTCAAACCGCGGCCGTATATCTGTTATAGCCATTGCCAAAAACTCCTGCTCGGTATAACCATAAGCAGTTATGGCAGCATTATTAACTTTTAAAATGCGCAGTGATGGTATTTCATATACCCACGTTGGGTTGGGGCTATGATCAAACAATACGCTGAACGTATCAGGCATGGCAATTCAGGTGGATAATATATAAAAGTAATAAATATTATGACATTTGTACAACCCGTGGGATTGCCCTCTCTTTTGAAAGATAAAATTTTATAATAAATAAATTTTGTTACCTTTGCAGCCCCGCTGAACGAAACTCCGGGGATAATGTTGAACACATAAATAATAAAAAGAAATGGCAACTAAGATCAGATTGCAAAGACACGGTAAAAAAGGAAAGCCTTTTTACTACATTGTGGTAGCGGATGCACGCGCACCAAGAGACGGACGCTTTATTGAGCGTTTAGGTTCATACAACCCAAACACCAATCCTGCAACTATTGATATTAATTTTGATAAAGCATTTAGCTGGATAAATGACGGCGCACAGCCAACAGATACTTGCCGCGCTATATTATCATACAATGGTTTATTATACAAAAAGCACTTACAGGGCGGCGTTAAAAAAGGCGCGTTAACCCAAGAGCAGGCAGATGCTAAATTTGCTGAGTGGACCGAACAAAAGCAAGGTAAAATCAGCGGTAAAAAATCTGATTTATCATCTGCAAAAGATGCGGCACGTAAAGCGGCATTAGCAGCAGAGGCAATTAAGAAAGAAGAAAAAGCAGCAGCTATTTTAGCTAAAAACACACCGGCTCCAGAAGAGGTGGAAGAGACTGAAGTAGAAGAAGCTCCGGTTGCAGAAGCTGAAGTAGAAGAGGCACCAGTTGCAGAGGCTGAGGTAGAAGAAGCACCAGCTGCTGAGGCTCCAGCCGAAGAAGAAGCTCCTGCTGACGATAAAGCAGAATAATTATATTTAAAAACATTATCAAAAAAGCGGAGCACCTAAAGGTCTTCGCTTTTTTAATTTAAAGGTATTTTCAATATGAAAATTGAGGATTGTTTCAGGATAGGCAGCGTATTAAAAACAAAGGGCCTAAAAGGCGAAATGCAGCTATATGTTGATTTTGAAAACCTGGATACTATTGATTTTGATGCCCTGTTTATTGAAATAGGCGGCAAGCTGGCCCCGTTTTTTGTGGAGTCGATAAAATATCAGCAAAAAAATGCGGCGTACTTATACCTGGAGGATGTAGATACCATTGAAAAGGCTGCCCCGTTAGTAAAAAAGGACATCTACCTGCCAAACAAACTTAAACCCAAAAAGAAGAAAAGCGATTTTACCTTAAAGGATCTTAAAGGCTTTACCGCCATTGATGAAAACGAAGGTGAGTTGGGCGAAATTACCGCTATACACGAATATCCACAACAATTAATAGCCGCAGTTACCTATAAAAACTGTGAGGTACTGTTCCCGCTAAACGAAGAAATAATAAAAGGTATTGATGTGGTTAGCGAGATTTTAACTGTTGATTTACCGGAAGGATTATTGGAGATATATCTCGACTAAAATTTTTTGTCAAAAATACTTTACTTTTGTCAAATTTGTTTTACATTTGGTGAAACAAACTAGACAAATCATGAAAACATGTTTTTTACCTCCTTACTTCAAAAAAATAGGATACATCAGCTTAATTGTGGCGGTAAGCGCCTACTTCATTGGCACTTCCGGATTCTTAGATATTTTTCAATACTTGTTTCATTTATTGTTTAGTCGTGCCTTATTTGAAACATGGCAGGATTTCTCTAAAGTCCTAGAGTTCTGTAAACAGACCTCTTTATACATATTTCTGTTTTCCATATTTTCAATTGTTTTTTCAGCCGAGCGTAAAGGGCAGGCATCAACAAGTAGCAGTTTACTACTACCTCATTACTTTAAAAAAGCGGGGTATATATTCCTAGCAATTACCTTAGCCCTGTATGTTTTAAAGGAAACTAAAATGTATTATAACACTGGGTCGTATTATACATTTAGCTATGAAGCAGAAGAAAAATATGATCATTACGAGTCTAATATGTCAGATCAGCAAAAAAGAGAATATTTAAAAATTGAGGGTGTAACTAAAAAGGTTATGCAACATACCTTAACCACAAATTCTATTACTCTTATATTACCAGTAGGTTTGTTATTTTTAGCTTTTTCAAAAGAAAAAATTGAAGATGAATTGATCACTTCATATCGTGCGCAATCATTGCAACTAGCTATTTTATTGTTGTTCTTTTTGATCATTTACCAAAAACTTAATATTCCCGAAGTCGCCTTAATTGTGACAGGTAAAAATGGTTTTGGCTATTTTGACTTGCCCGGATCTGCCTGGAAAGCAGATGTGTTAATTAATGTAATATTGATTTTCAGTATAATACGAATGGAATACCTGTTGCGCATAAAACCTTTATTTAACAGAACAACCAACGCGATATGAAAAACTCATTACGCGTTGAACGCGCCATAAAAAATATAACCCAGGGCGAATTGGCCGAGCTGATAGGCGTATCGCGCCAAACTATTAATACTATTGAGAGTAATAAATACGTACCCTCAACTGTGCTGGCCCTAAAAATTGCAAAGGTTTTTGGTAAGCCGGTTGAAGAAATTTTTATACTGGATGACGAAGATTAATGTTTAGAGCCAGGAATCAAGAGACAAGAATTAAGGCATTCTGGTTATCTTGATTCTTGGTTTTCAATAACTAACTTTGTCCCCATGCGTTTTGATATCATCACCGTTTTGCCGGGTTTGTTAGAAAGTCCTTTTGCGCACTCTATTTTACAGCGTGCGCAAAAAAAGGGCATAGCCGAAATAGTAGTGCATAACCTGCGCGACTATGCCACCAATAAGCAAAAAAGCGTGGATGATTATCCCTATGGCGGGGGCAGCGGCATGGTAATGACCATTGAGCCCTTTGCGGCCTGTATAGCTAAGTTAAAGGGCGAGCGAGAATATGACGAGATCATATTTATGTCGCCAGATGGGGAAACACTAAATCAACCCATAGCCAACCAGCTATCCATCAAAAAAAACATTGTTATTCTTTGTGGCCATTATAAAGGTATTGACCAACGCATACGCGACCTGTTTGTAACCCGCGAAATATCCATTGGTGACTATGTGCTATCGGGCGGCGAACTGCCCGCAGCAGTGCTGGTAGATGCTGTAGTGAGGCTGATACCTGGTGTATTGTCTGACGAGACTTCGGCATTGTCTGATTCTTTCCAGGATGGGTTGCTTGACGCCCCGGTTTACACGCGCCCGGCAGATTGGAACGGCCATAAAGTGCCTGATATACTATTAAGCGGGCACGCCGGCGATATTGAAAAATGGCGCCATGACCAGGCGCTGGAGCGCACCAAACAACGTCGGCCTGACATGTTAGAGTAGTTACCAATACTTTGCGTCTCAAGCATTCAAACGATACACAAAGTATTGTACCTCTACAGCAAATTTGTTAAGAAATCATAATTTGTTGAAATTTTTAAAATCAACTTTTTATTATTAAAAAAATTCCCTATACTTGCAATCCGATTTTTAGGGAGCTAAAAGTCGCTTTAACAGCTTAAAATCATGGATTTAGTAAAATTTGTAGAAGAGCAAACAGTAACAGTTAACAAGTTTCCGTCATTTAAGGCGGGTGATACTGTAAGCGTACATTATAAAATCAGAGAAGGAAACAAAGAGCGTATCCAGGTTTACCAGGGTGTTGTTATTCAACGTAATAGCGTTGGTGTTTCTGAAACATTTACTGTACGTAAAGTTTCAAACGGTATTGGCGTTGAGCGTATATTCCCAGCCAATTCACCTAACATTGAAAAGGTTGAAGTAAACAGCCACGGTAAAGTACGTCGTAGCAAACTTTACTATCTGCGCGCCCTTACCGGTAAAGCAGCTCGTATCAAGTCAAAAAGAGTTTAATTACATCATCATACAAAAAGAGCCTTTCTGTTTTTCAGTAAGGCTTTTTTTATGGAATATATTAGCGTATTGGCAGTTAGCAACATTATTAGTAGAAAAAATTTTGGTGCCAACGGCTAATAAAATATAAATTGTCATTTATAAAATGTATTTTCACGTGTTTTAGGTATGAGTATTATAATTGCCTTTAATGAAAGTGAAAATTTAACCGTTACAAGAACCTTAACAATAATTGTATGTTACAATCGCAATCTTTTTCCAGTTTAATTGAAAACAACAATTCTGCATTAAACAATACATCTGCAGATCTACTGAACGGACTGAAGGTATTTCATAATAATCAATGGTACATTTGCGGCAATTTGGCGCTTTATGAAGGTCAAGCCCCTCATAAACTGATCAACTCATCGCCTAATGACCTTGATTACCAATTATTGGTTAAGGCGGCGATGTTATTAGTGGCAGACAATGTGGAGCAACCGTTAACTATCACTACCGGGTTCCCTTATGCAACCTATCGTATTTATAAAGATACCGCGACAGAAGAATTAAGGAAAACGCACATTATCGATCATGACTCATCAACTTACGGTGGTTCTGGTAAAAAAACGGTTATACTTGATGTAAAAAATGTTGACGTTATTCCTGAGATTGTAGGCTGTTCAATAGCCCTGCGCAAAGGGGAAGAAAAAGCAACCGGTAACTTCTTTATATTAAGTTGCGGTTTTGGTACGTTTGAGTCTGTATTAAGTATGGATTCTGGCGTGGTTGAACAAAGTATGATAAGTACGCATGGTTTACGCTATGCTATCAACTATATGATCAATGAGCTTTCCAAAAGCCATTATTTAGATCTGAGAACAGCACATACCCTTGATGAAGCCTTCCAAAAAGGCCACTTATTTATCGACAAGAAAAATGTTGATGTAAGAGAGATCCGCAAAAACGCTCTAAAATCATACTACAACGAGGTTATTTCGCCTAATCTGCGTAATGTAATTACCGATAAAAACTTAATGCGCGCCAACAAAATTTACTTATGCGGTGGCGGTATGTACTACCAGGACCTTGTAGATTGCTTTAAAGCAGAGTTTGGGGATATTACCCAAATTGAAGTGGTTAATGATCCTGCTGCATTGGCAAGTAAAGGTTATGCGCTAAATTCATTACGTATTTCCGGTGGTCTTGAAAAATCGTCAATAGGTATTGATATTGGTAACTCTACTACTGTGGTAACCCGTTTTGCCGGCGAACAACAACAACAATAAATGCTAAAGCTTTTCAGGAAAAAGCCACAAAAGACGGAAATACACTCTTTGAGTAATATTAACGGCTTAGTGAGAGAGGGCAACGATTACTTGTCTGACAAGGTGATTTTTCTTGACCAAAAATTAGTGGGAAACCTTTTTTGCTCTGAAGAGATTTTTATTGAAAAAGATGGCGAATTGCAAGGCAATATCTGCGGTAAGCATTGTGTAATAAGCGGGACGATAACGGGCAATATTTCGGCAACTGAGTTGCTTGAGATAACTAAAACAGCCATAATTAAAGGTAAAATACGGGCAACAGATATTTGCATTGAGCCGGGCGCTGTGGTTAATGGTGCTATAACCATAGGCGAGGATAAAGCGGCAGCAATAACATTAGTCACCCGTATTAAAAAACACACTCATGAGGAGTACGCCAAGTTAAGGGCTTTAGATGAGCACTCTAAAGATGAGGCATTAAATAAATCTGTTGCCACTGTTAAACTAGAAGAAGTTTTGCCTTCACCTCCTCCCATTGCTAAAAAGGAATCACCTATACCTATTGCCGAGCCGGAGAAAGTAAAAGAGCCCGAACTACCCAAAAAGGAAAATAAACCGCTAAAAGCCGCTGTGCCGCCTGTTCCCCAAGCCGAGCAAATTGTACAGGAAGAGCCGGAAGAAAAACCACCTGTTGCGCCGCCAAGAAAAGCGCCTGAATCGAAAAAAGACGATACTATCCAGCGGTGGTGGTAACCGGGTTATGGATTGGTGCCTGTAAGTTTTTTTGTAGTTTGTTGTGATAAAACCCGGGATAATTTATCATCTATTTTAAATGTGGCATGGTATAAACCACTGTCCATGCCATTTTTTAATTTGTACGTCTCTTCAAGTATCCAGCCTTCGGGTTTGCCTTTATAATTTAATAAATAGGTTAAGCTTTGTTTAAGAAGGATATTGCGTTGATCGTAAGTCTTTTGACTTAAGCCATTCAATCTTGATATATCCTGATTGGATTTAGCATTTGCTAACAGTCGGTTTAAAGAATCACTGACTTTATAGGAGCTATCAATCTTTTTAGTGATCAATTGGTAGGCAGGCTCATTATCCGGGCCACCCCTTAGCGTATCAATTTTACCCGTATCAATTATTTGATATTTATTAGGGCCTAAGGCGCTATCCAGGTAATTTTTGGCTAAACCCTCTGCGCATTGTTGTTTAGTTTGAAAGTAACTGCAGGATGCAAAAACAATTAAAAGCACAAATGGACCATATTTCATAACTGAAATACTAAGCTTCTGCTTTTACCTTTTTTGTTGTTTTAACAGGCGCAGGCAACTCGGCTAATACGGTTTTACCGCCTTTTACTACCTGGCCTATCTCCACATTAATTTTGGTGCCTAATGGTAAAAACAGATCAACCCTTGAGCCAAATTTAATAAAGCCAAACTCTTCACCCTGCTCAACGGCATCACCCTCTTTTACATACCAAACTATTCGGCGGGCCAGGGCGCCAGCAATTTGGCGGAACAAAACAGGCACACCTGTGCTGCTTTCAGTCACTACGGTAGTGCGCTCATTTTCGGTAGATGATTTGGGGTGCCACGCTACCAGGTATTTGCCGGGATGATATTTAAAATATTTAACCACGCCGCTTATAGGGTTACGGTTAATGTGCACATTTATAGGTGACATAAAAACAGATATCTGCAAGCGACGATCTTTTAAATATTCGGTTTCGTCCGCTTCTTCAATAACTACCACTTTACCATCTGCCGGGCAAAGTACTTGCGTTTCATCCTTGGCAATAGTTATAGCCGGACTGCGGAAAAACTGCAGGATAGTAACAAATAACGCAAACGATAAAATATAAATTAACCACTTCACAAAATAGGCAGTTGGGAAGTAAAACTGTATAAAAGCATTCAGTACAAAAATGAACAGAATGCATAATGCCATTGAGGTATATCCTTCTTTATGAAAAGTCATGGTTATAGTATTTAATGCAAAGCTACAAATTTGAAAACGGAGTGTAAATAGATGTACACAATTGGTGCAGCAATAAGCAGGCCATCAAAACGATCAAGCAAGCCGCCGTGGCCTGGTAATAAGCCGCCGGAGTCTTTGATGTTGATACTTCGCTTAAACATGGATTCGATCAGATCGCCTATGGTACCAAAACAACTTATTAATATCCCCATAATTACCCATTGGGTTAGTGAAATATCCGTATAATAATTATTAATCAAGTAAGCCACACCAGCGGTAATAGCAACTCCGCCTATAAACCCCTCCCAGGTTTTTTTGGGAGAGTGCCTTTCAAATAATTTAGTTCTACCAAACTTGCTACCCACTAAATAGGCTCCGGTATCATTGGCCCAAAGCATCAATAAAAAAGCTAAGGGGAAGTGAAAGTTAAAACTGCCGGTTACGTAGGCTATTTCATGAAAAAATGTAAAGGGTATAACGGTAAAGAACACACCTAACAAGGTATAAGCAACATTTGTAAATGGCTTTTCGTTCTTTTTAAAGAGTTCTACAATAAGTATCACAATAAAAATCAGGAATAATGCCGAAAAAGCAGAGTCTCTAAGCAGAGGATAATCGTTAACTGCGCCATGTTTAGTATATCGAGAATATACTAAAACGCCGCCTATCAAAGAAGTCTTCCAATCAATGTTAATACCGCTTTTTTTAACATTGCTATTAAATTCGGCTAGGCAAAGAGCACTTAGCGCAAGGTAAAATATTTCAAATACAAGGTCTCCCAATAAAACGGAGCCCAGCATCACAATAATAAAAAAGAACCCGGTTATGGCGCGTAATTTCATAATTTAAATTTGGCTCAAAGCCATTATCTCAACGGCTTTGCTAAAATCTTCCTGGTGTATATAAACTTCAACGGCACCTATATTATACCCCGAAAGCTGTTTGTTAAGCAATACGGCATCAATGTCATTTTCAATAAGCATTTGCTTGATGATCTCTGCCCGGTAGAAATCTGAAGAAGTGAAAATTTTAACCCAATCCTTTTCCATTATTCTGCCTGGAATTGCTTTTTATCTGTTGCCAGTTTATGGTACATAAATAGTAAAAATAATACAATTATCAGGCTTAATATATACATGTTGTAATTGAATATGTGTTGGTCATCAGGATTTACTTTTATTTTTTTATGCTGATATAAATAGGTGACCACTACAGCGGTGCCGTTATTAATAAAATGTCCCCAAACCGCGGGCCATATACTACCACTCCAGGCAACCATATAGCCCAATAGCGCACCCAGCATTAATCGGGGTAAAAACCCGAAAAACTCCATATGGAAGCTGCTAAATAGTATAGCCGTTATCCAAATAGCAGTATGATAATTTTTGGTCCAGCGGGTAAAAATGGTTTGTATAACTCCTCTAAACATAAACTCTTCGGCAACTGCGGTAAGCAGGCCCACTATAATGACATTTCTTATCATACTGCCAACCGTTTTCATTTGCAATAATATGCCGGTTAGCTTTTGGGCGGCATCTTCCTTCTCGCGCATCCAATCATATATAAATTTTAATGATGCGGGGAACGACATTTTTTGATTGATGTTGGCCAAAAATTCAATTAAGGGCGATGATATGAACATGATGCAAAAAACCAGCAACAGTAATATGGGTGGAAAGTCCCATGTGGGCCTCAAATATTCCCGGGGTTCTTTAACAATAATGCTTGCAAAAAGTACAGGTGCAAAAAATAACGGAATGGTAGTGCTTACAACCTGCAGTATCCATAAAGCGTTAACAGTATCCTGATTGGATAAGTTTAATTGCGCCAATTGCATTAAGGTTTCTAAGCCATAAACAGCAAATATTGCCAATGCCCCTAACAGGTAACCTAACAGCACAACCCCAATGGTAATACCAATAAATAAGATCAGCTGGATAGCCGGAGAGGGTTGCGAACGCCGATTTGTGGTCATTTGTGTTAAAATACGTATTTTTGCGGTGGATAAAGATAAGGATGTCTGTACAAATAGGAAATATTGATTTAGGGGAGTTCCCGCTGCTGCTGGCACCGATGGAAGACGTGAGCGATCCGCCTTTCCGTTACGTATGTAAACAGCATGGCGCGGATATGATGTACACCGAGTTTATCTCGTCTGAAGGATTGATCCGCGACGCGGCAAAAAGCCGTAAAAAACTGGACATTTTTGAATATGAACGCCCTATAGGCATTCAGATATTTGGTAGTGATATTGAGCATATGCGCGAAGCATCGGCCATATCATCGCAAGCCAACCCCGACCTGATAGATATTAATTACGGCTGCCCGGTAAAAAATGTGGCTTGCCGCGGTGCAGGAGCCAGTTTATTGCAGGATATTGATAAAATGGTAGCCATGACCAAAGCGGTTGTAGAAGCTACTCATTTGCCTGTAACGGTAAAAACCCGCTTAGGCTGGGATGATAATACTAAAAATGTAGAAGAGGTCGCTCTGCGCTTACAGGACGTTGGCATTAAGGCATTAACTATACATGGCCGCACCCGTTCGCAAATGTATAAAGGAGAGGCTGACTGGACATTAATACGTACGATTAAGAAGAACCCGCAGATAGAGATTCCGATATTTGGTAATGGTGATATCGATTCACCGGAGAAAGCCGCTGCCTGGCGCATGGAGTATGGTGTGGATGGGATGATGATAGGTAGAGCGGCTATTGGTTATCCATGGATATTCCGCGAGGTAAAACATTATTTTAAAACCGGTCAGCATTTGGATAAGCCTACCATGGCCGAGCGTATTGATGCCTGCAAAACCCATTTGCAAAAATCGATTGAATGGAAGGGGCCAAAAACAGGGGTGTTTGAAATGCGCCGCCATTACGCTAACTACTTTAAAGGTATTGAAAACTTTAAAGAGTACCGCATGAAGCTGGTTACGGCAGGTACTTTTGAGGAGTTGGATCAAATTTTGCAGGAAATAGAGCATACGCCAAGATTTAGCCAAACTGCCTCTGCTTTAGAAATTTAGGCGCTTAAATCCCATAACTTTGTAAAAAAGATATAGATTGATGAAATTATGTGCCTATTAATGGTATGATTTTTAAATAGATGCTATATATTTGAATTAAACGATTGCCCAATACATGGTTACTTATATAACAGAAGGTGTTAAGGTTTCAGTAGAAACCATTTATCAGCCGGAGTATTCCAACCCGTCAAATGACCATTTTATGTTTGCCTATAAGGTGAACATTGAAAATATGGGCACGTATGCGGTGCGTTTACTAAGCAGGCACTGGTATATATTTGACTCAAATGGTGCCAAGCGCGAAGTAGAGGGCGAAGGTGTAGTAGGCGTACAACCCGTTATTGAACCCGGACACTCGCACGAGTACGTATCAGGCTGTAATTTAAAAACAGATATGGGCAGTATGAAAGGCGAATACCAAATGACCCGCCTGATAGACAATGCCTTATTTAATGTGCAAATTCCTGAGTTTTATTTGATAGCACCTTATAGATTGAATTAGTTTTTAGAATCAAGACATAAAAAAGCCCCGCTGATTTCAGCGGGGCTTTTCTTTTAAATGCGTCAATCTTGCTTCCTGGCTCTTGTTTCCTGACTATAATCTTAATCTCTTCTATTAAACAACATCGAAGCATAATAAACCAAAGTGGCTAACGAAGCTAATGCGGCCACTACATAGGTCATGGCTGCCCACCATAGGGCATCTTTAGCTTGCTCATGTTCTTCGGCAGTTTGCATAACCGTGTAGTTATTATTTAACCAGGCTAACGCACGCTGGCTGGCATCAAACTCAACCGGCAGGGTAATAAAGCTAAACAAGGTTACTAATGCCAATGCAGCTACACCAATACCTAACACATATGGGTTATTCGCCATAAAAAGTAACATTACGCCTATTAATAAAGTCCATTGTACTAATGTAGAAGCGACATTAATGACGGGTACAATAGCCGATCGGAAAGTTAACCAGCTATAAGCCCGGGCGTGTTGTACCGCGTGTCCGCACTCGTGCGCTGCCACAGCAGCGGCTGCAACGCTTCGGCTATGGTAAACATCGGGGCTTAAATTAACCGTTTTGTTTTCGGGATTATAATGGTCGGTTAGCTGTCCTTCAACAGATATAACCTGCACATCGTAAATGCCGTTGTCTTTAAGCATCATTTCGGCTATATCTTTACCTGAAAGGCCAGACAACAACCCTATCTCTGAATATTGCTTGAACTTACTTTTAAAGCGCCACTGTACAATAAAGCTTACCAGCGCGATACCTATCATCAGTATCCATGCCGAGCCATTGCTTATGCTTACATATCCTAATATTAATCCTAAGTGATCCATAGTAATTATCTTTTTTAATAAGGTTATTCAAAAAGTGTTCCGAGAGGTGTTTAAAGCCTATTATTGTAATTTATACTGACAAAATAACAGAACGTAATTGGTTGCAATTAATTGTAGTATACTATGTCATCAAACAATACTAAAACAAATCCTGTTAACTAAACAAAAAACAAAACTATGAAATGGTTTGGCGGCAAAGAAAGTAACGATTTTGAAAGAGGTAGCAGCGGTGGTCGTGGACTGCTGGCGGGCGGCGGTATTTTAGGGCTAATAGGCGCGGTAATCTATATGTTTACCGGGATTGACCCATCGCAGTTATTGAATGTTAATCAGAGCAGCGAGCAAATAAACACTCAACCCGGTAGCAGCCAAAGTCAAGAAGAGAAATTTGCCCGTGTAATATTTGAAGGGACGGCCTTAGTTTGGGATAGCCTGTTTACCGAAGCTGGGCAAACATACCAACGGCCCATTATACATGTTTTTACCGGAGGTGTTGATGCCGAGGGTTGCGGCTTTGCATCATCAGCAACAGGCCCATTTTACTGTCCGGCCAATGGAAAAGTATATCTGGACCTTTCCTTTTTTGAAGAATTAAAAACTAAATTTCAATCTCCTGGCGAAGCGGCCGCCGCCTATGTTATAGCGCACGAAGTTGGGCACCACGTACAGAACTTATTAGGCGTAACAGATAAACTGGATGCTGCCCGTGGGCGAATGAGCGAAACGGAGTATAACAAGCTATCCGTTAAGTTAGAGCTACAAGCCGATTTTTATGCGGGGATTTGGGTGCATTATACCAATAAAAATAATCATAATAATATTATCATCGAGCCCGGCGATTTGGAATCGGCATTAAATGCTGCCAACCAAATTGGCGACGACCGCCTGCAGCAGGAGCACCAGGGGCGGGTTACACCTGATAGCTTTACACACGGCACCAGCGCGCAACGGATGTACTGGTTTAAAAAAGGCTTCGATACTGGTGATTTAAGGCAGGGTGATACTTTTGCCGATACGGGCGATATACTTTAAATGCGTATTTTTGGCACTTCGAAGTAAAGCTGAATAATATGTCTACCGTTAAATGTTTTGAGAATAATCCCTACCAGGAAAACACCTATATTTTATATGATGAAAGCGGCGAGTGTGCTATTATTGATCCGGGGATGTACACTGCTGCTGAGCAAAACGTAGTTGTAAATTTTATAAAGGACAATAACTTAATACCTGTTTTATTATTAAATACCCATTGCCACATTGACCATGTGTTAGGTAACAAATTTATATTTGACCAGTATGGTCTAAAGCCGCAATTTAATAAGGGGGAGTTAGAGGTATTGGAAGCTGTTGTAGCCTATGCGCCGGCCATGGGTTTCAGGTATGATGTTTCACCAACGCCGGATGTTTTTTTACCAGAAAACGGCAGTATCACTTTTGGCAATACTATCCTATCACTTATTTTTGCTCCCGGCCACTCACCGGCACATCTTTGTTTTTATGATGAGCCTGCACAGTTGCTTATAGGCGGCGATGTATTATTTAGGGGCAGCATAGGACGGGCAGATCTACCCGGAGGGAACTATAACCAGTTGATAAAAAACATCGAGGAAAAGCTATTTACCCTGCCCGAGAACTGTACCGTTTATCCTGGCCATGGCCCTGAAACTACTATAGGTTTTGAAAAGCAACACAACCCCTTTTTTCAGTAAATTAGCCAAATACTATTTACGTATAACGTACCACGTAAAATATACAACCCATTGAATACATCTATATATATAGCCAAGCGTTACCTGTTTTCGAGCAAAAAAATGCACGCTATAAATATTATTTCGGGCATATCCATGATGGGGGTATTATTTGGCAGCGCGGCTTTAATTATTTTACTATCGGTATTTAATGGTTTTGAAAAAGTCATTCTATCCTTATACAGCAACTTTACGCCCGAGATAAAAATTGAAGCGCAGGTAGGAAAAACCTTTGACCCAAACACCCCCTATTTTAATAACTTGCACCGCAATGCACAGCTATTTTCGTTCACAGAAGTTTTGCAGGAAAGGGTACTTATTAGGTATGGTAACCGAAGCTATATAGCAACCATAAAAGGGGTGAGTGATGAATTTTTACATAATACCAGGTTGGATAGCATCATTCACTCGGGGTCATTCACACTAAAAAGCAATGGAAGGGACTACGCGGTAATTGGCACGTCTGTACAGGCCAGTTTAGGGATAAACATCAATAATGAATTTTTCCCTTTGGAGATATGGTCGCCAAAACACACAGTTGTTAACTCAATTATTGACGCTGATGAATTTAGCAGGGAAAATATTTACGCCTCGGGTGTGTTTTCTATTCAGCAGGATTTTGATGATATTGTTGTGGTGCCCCTAAGCTTTGCCCGTAAACTTTTAGATAAACCAAATGCTGTATCATCTATCGAACTTAATTATAAACCGGGTACAGACCTGGAGGTAGTTCAACAAGAAATTACTGACAAAATAGGCGACAGGTTTACTATTAAAAACCGTACCCAGCAGGATATTGAATTGTACAAGACGTTAAATTTTGAGCGTTGGTCCATATTCATGATCCTCACATTTGTATTGATCATAGCAATATTTAACATTATAGGTACGTTAACCATGCTGGTAATTGATAAAAAGAAGGACATAGCCGTTTTAACCAGCCTGGGGGCAAATAAACAAATTATAAAAGGCATATTTTTTTGCGAGGGCATGATGATATCATTTGTAGGTTGTATAGTGGGCATGGTATTAGGGTTAACTTTTTGTATATTACAACAACGCTTTAGCATGATAAAAATGGGTGGTAAAATGAGTGTTATTGATGCTTATCCTATTGATATGAAACTAAGCGACTTTGGTCTGGTATTTTTAACCGTAGGGATTATATCCGTTATTGCATCGGGTGTTAGCGCGCAATTAAGTATTAAAGGACTGGACGATATTAAACAGGATTTATAAATTTGTGCCATGAAATTAAACTCGCTGCTTTTTTTATTGGGCCTAACCGCATTTTGCCTGTCTGCCTGTAAAGAAAAGCCTAAAGAGAAAGTAAGCCAACCCATTATATATAAGGGTATATATAGCTTTGGCCCCGAAGAAAAGTCTTTTAAAGATTGTAATGGTGCAACTACGTTTTGGGTGGTTGATAGTTCAAACAAGCTGGAGCTTCAATATTCTAATTTAATTGTAGCCGAAGAAAGTAATACACCCGTTTATGTTGAAGTAACCGGCGAGAAAGTGCCATCGGTAAAAAAAGATAATTTGGCATTTGATAGCACTTTGGTAGTTTATAAACTGGTTAAAATATCTAAAGAAATTCCGGTAAGCTGCAATTAGTACAGGCGCTTTTACTATATTAGCATTGCAGGTAAAAAATAAAAACTCATTTGCCGTATAGGCGTTAATAAATTACTATGGAGTCAAAACGTCAACAAAAATTTGCCGGTGTACTGCAACAGGACCTGGCAGCCATATTTCAGCGCGAGGGTATGAACTACCTGCCAAATACCCTTTTAACCATCACTAAAGTGAGGGTTACCCCTGATTTGGCCATAGCACGTATATTTTTAAGCTTCTTTAACGCGGTTAATCCTGCACAGGCTTTGCAAATGGTAAAATTGCACGCTTCCGAAATACGTTATAAACTGGGCAGCCGTATAAAAGACCAGGTAAGAATAATACCGCAACTGGAGTTTTTTATTGACGATACCAGCGAATATGTTGAACGTATGGATAAGATCTTTGATAAAATAAGCAAGGAAGACCGTCAGCCGGATGCGGAGTAAATTACTCAGACACATCATTTTTTTCTGCCGCTGATTTTGCTTGCGTGCAGCAAAAAGAATGAGCCAGACCCTTCAATAGTTCATAAAGTTTTAATATTAGGTAATAGTATTACATACGCACCGGCTAACTCCGCCGAAGGTTGGAATTGTAGTTGCGGCATGGCAGCAAGTTCTGTTGATAAGGATTATGTGCATTTAGTTGAGGCTCGTTTTAAGGCACTAAATAAATCAACTACTGTTGATGTGGTTAATATTGGGGAATTTGAAGGCAACTTCGACACATACGATTTTAATAAACTGCAAAACTCTCGCGATGCTAAACCTGATATTATTATAATTTAGAATAGGAGAGGCCGTCATAACAACCGAAGAGGCTTTATTTGAAACCAAATACAAGGATTTGCTGAACTACTTAAAAGTAAATAATCCGGAGGTTAAAATATTGGCGATAGGTTCAATTTTGACTGGCCGAAATTTGGCCGATAACGTCATGAGCAAGTATTCTGATTATATATCTCTTCTTCAGTTGCGTTTTGATCCGACACACTTCTCCTATGGGTTATTTACTAATACCGGAATAGCATCACACCCTTCTGATAAAGGCATGAGAGCTATCAGTGATAAAATTTGGGATGCGATATTAAAAAGCAAATTCTTATAAATAACTTAACCACCATTGCTTATGCTCTTTTTTATATTTCATGAACCATTTGCTTGGAAAGTATAAAATGATAACCGCTATAATCCAAAACAAATAAACCATCGGTAAACTGAAATTATTATCCGCACCTGTAATGGCAGAAGTAATAATAGCCATCAGATGTATGAGGTATATATGCAGGATGTAGTAAAATAGTGGTACGCGTCCAAATACTACAAAAATATCAGTTAACTTATTGCTTTTATCCTCCAAATAAGCCAGCATCAACATTCCAGGGCCAAGGGTTATCAGCAAATAATCAAGCGATGGCGGGTATTTAGATACATTGATAAATGACAATATAGTTCGATGCAGATTGTATTGTTCTGTCCACAAAGCCGGGTCGCCATAAAAATTAAACGTGCGGAGGATTAAGAATAAAGCGATAGCTGAACAGCCCAATAGGACTAACCACCTTTTTCTTTTTGCCGCGTCCATAGTAAACAAAGCACCAAAACAATAGCCCGTAGCCATTACCCCTACCCAGGGGATAAGCGGATATAATACAAATACATTTACATCTCCCCAAAGGTGCGCCGGGCTTTGCTGATGTAAAAATATCCATAGTGTTTTACCCTCTTCAGTGAATTTTGAACTATCAACCTTATCAAACAGGTTGTGCCCGAAAATGAGCAATAATCCAAATAATAAAATAACAGGTTTGGGTAAATAAATTAAAAATGCCAGCACGATCATACTTACCCCTATGGCCCATATCACCTGTAAAAATGTACCACCGCCCCAAGCCCAATGTATAACCGTAAGCTCCAAAAAGATGAGCCAAAGCCCTCTTGTTATTAAAAATTGTGAAGCGTGTAGTTTTCTTTTACCCCGGCTGAGAGATAGATACGCGCCCGTACCGGCCAGGAAAACAAAGGTTGCTGCACAGTAATGCGTTATAAAGCGGGTTAAAAACAAAGCAGACGATACTACTTTTAGATTGGTAGGATCGGAACTACTGAAGGTAAAAAAGTCGCGGGTATGGTCAAGTGCCATAACCACCATTACAATGCCGCGTAATATATCTATGGAATCTATTCTTTTTTTTGAAGGTGTTGCAATATCGGCCATGGCATAAGGATTGAGCCTACAACTTACACATTAGCAGTAAATTATCCAAATAGATTAAATGCTCCCGCGTTGATATGCGGGAGCACATAGGGTTGTATTATAAACTTAATGGCACATAAATACCGAACGTAATGTTACGCCCCGGGTTTAAAACGCCAAATGTTGGATCTGTTTGTGCCAATCGGCCAGGCCTTAACCTGCTTAACGCGTCATAATAACGCTTATTGGTTAAGTTAGATGCCGTTATATATAATTTTAATGGCTGTTGGCCAATATGAAGTGTAGTGCCAATACCTGCATTAATTAAAGTGTAGGCATTATTGGGTGTTTCAAAAGTAGCATCAATTCGGGTTTGTTTAAAGTAGTTATCTATCCCGGCATAAAAGTAAAAATCATCCAGGCCCTTTACTTTTGGCTCAAATCGTATAGTGTTGCGTATAACTCCGGCAGGAATAAGCGGCAATGGTTTGTTAAATGAAGTGTTTTGTGCGTGCGTATAGCTAAAGGTGTTATCCAGGTGAATAAATTCGGTTGGGTGTAGGTTAAGACTACCTTCTAACCCATATAAATTAGCATTAACCTGTCCATAGCGGTATACATCAAATGTTTGCGGATTGCCGTCTTCGTCAGGAATAATGGTTTGATCGCCCTGCGCGCCCGATGCGTAAATGTAATTGTTGATATAGTTTTCGTAGATGCCCAGGCTTCCTGTAATAACGCTATGCCCAAACTCTAATGTTGCGTCGGCCTGATAGCTTCTTTCGGCTTTAAGGTTAGTGTTACCTATTTCAAAACGGGTAGTGCCTTCATGTGCGCCGTTTGAGCCTAACTCTGCTGGGTTTGGTGCCCTAAATGCAGAGCCTGCATTAGCTTTAAAACTTAGGTCATTATTAAATACATGGGTAAAACCCACAGCCCCACTTAGGTTGCTGAATTTGTTTTTAAAGCCGGGGAAAATTGGCGTACCGCCCTGCTCAAATGCTTTACCATCATTATTGATGTGATCAAAACGCACGCCGGCATTAAAGGTGTTTTCGTCCCATGTTTTCTTAACGTATGCAAAGGTACCCACACTTATCCTGTTGTATTCAGGTATCAATACTTCTTCGCCTTTATTGCGGCTTACTTCGTTGCTGCCACTAAAACCAACTAAAGGCTGCCAGCCATTTTTTTCGGGCAGATAGTATTTGGCATCTACGGAATAGGTGTTCATATCAAAGAATAATGCCGGGATAGCGCTTTCCAATTCGCGGCGCTGATTTTTTTGGTAACCCAGGTCAAGTTTTAAGGTGCCGTTGCCTAATACAATGTTGTTATTTAAAGCGATTTTATAATGGCGAATATCCTGGCGGGGGAAATCAAGCGTCCTGGTTTTGTCGGTAGTATATAATTCATCGCCCGGTTCAGCCTCATGAAAGCCAATATTGTTCTTAAAGTAAGAGAAGTTGAGGTGCGAATAACCCCATTTTTTATTAAGGCCAAGCATACCGCTTAAACTGGTAGTGTTATAACCGCTATTAATGTAGTAACCATCAGGGGTTTTAAAATTGCCGGCACTTTGGTAGGAACCGCGGCCACGCCAAACAAAACCATTTTGGTTGCCGGTAAGCATCAACGAGTTGCTGGTTAAACCATTATTAGTAGAGTAATTGGATAATACCTCGCCTTTTACCTGGCCCGATTGTGGAACCAGTGGTTCCAATACATTTATTACGCCACCAATAGCGTCCGATCCATAAAGTAACGAAGCCGCGCCGCGTAACACTTCTACTCGGTCAGTATTTTGGTCCAGTTCAATACCGTGTTCGTCGCCCCATTGCTGCCCTTGTTGCTTTACCCCATTATTAAGGGTAACCACTCGATTATAACCTAAGCCACGTATTACAGGTTTTGATATACCGGAACCTGTTGTTATTTGGCTAATGCCAGGAACCTGTTTGGCAAGCGCATCAATTAAGTTGGTAGCAGGTGCCAATAATTCGTTTCGGGATACCACAGTTGCCGATGTACTGTTATATTTATTATTGGAGGCAATAGGCGTACCGGTAATTATCACCTCATGCATTTCAGACATACTTGGTGTTAAAACGATGTTGAGTTCGGCAGACGACGATAGGTCAATAGTTTTCACAACAGATTGGTAACCTATGTATTTAACTTCTATCACATATCGTCCTTGTGATGGCAGGGAGCTAAATGAAAACTTACCCTGGGCATTAGTAATAATATTTAAACGTAACTGAGAAATAGATACGGTAGCACCTGCAATGGGCTGGTTGGTTTTAGCATCGGTTACTGTACCTGTTAAATTGGACATTTTTATAGTGGCCGCGGTTGAAACTACGGCAAGGCAAAGCATATATAATAAGGCGATTAAGCGTATGTTGATTTTCATGATAACTAATTAATAATAACGAGCATGCATTAACAATACATCGTTAAAAACAAAAAATGGTTAACTAGTTTTAGAAAGGATTTCTTCCTAAAAAGGCAATTCAATAATGAATTAGTTTCTATTATTTAGCAAGCAGAAAAAGATACAGGAGGACCGCGACCCGCAGCCAGTATGAGCGAGATGCTTTTAAAATTATAGTCGCCAACCTTAAATATATGGCCGGTAACTACAATAGGATGATAATAGGATGGGTGATTTAACACCATTGCTGTATGATGCATGGCATCGCACAGGTGACATTTTTCTTGTAAGGTAGTTGTTGCGGGGCCTTGTTTATGTGTAGCAATGCCCGATATGCTTTTGTTTGGCTTTAAAATATTATGCTGGTGAATGCTAACGGCGTATTGGCCCGCGATAAAGCAGATCAAAAACAGCCACGAGCATATAATATTTAATTGAGTTTGTTTCAAAGCCAAATGTTAGGGCAAAAATAGATAATAAATGTTAAGTGAATGTTAAAAAAGCAAAATGCAGCATTTCGTTTTTATGGTGGAGCTATTGAAGGGTTCTAAACCTGTATATTTGCTGGTATGACACCGGCAGAAATTAATTTAAAATTTAGCGCGCTACAGGAGCGTATAGCTACTGAATTTGACAACGAAAAGCCAGATATAAAAGTTTTGTTATTTTTAATTGGGGTGCAGGAACTGGGGCAGGGTCCGCAAAAATTTACCAAACGGCAAAAAGAAGAACTAATGCACATTGCCACCTGCAAATTATTTAGTTTGATGGGGTTTTATGAACTGGAAGGATTGGACCAGGATGGCTGGCCACACTGGAAACTGGTAAAAACTGTACCTAACTATACTTTGATGGAGCAGGAAATGGTTTTAAAATCATTAATTGTAGAATATTTTGAAACCGAGATGCCCGACGAGGATATGAATTAATATGAAAAGGCTTATAACCATAGCTATTTTATTTTTAACCATAACAGCTACAGCTAAGCCTAACTATTATGTGCGGATAAAAACAGCTTATGGTGATTGTATCATTTGCCTATATAACGAAACTCCAAAGCACAGGGATAACTTTATTAAACTGGTAAAAAAGGGCTTTTATAATGGCACCTTATTTCATAGGGTGATACAAAATTTTATGATACAGGGTGGTGACCCCGATTCAAAAACAGCCAAGCCCGGTGCCGAGTTGGGCAATGGCGATGTTGGTTATACCGTGCCTGCCGAGTTTAGAGATAGTTTATTTCATAAACGTGGCGTGTTAGCTGCTGCGCGTGATGATATACCCAGCAAGGCATCAAGCGGGTGCCAGTTTTATATTGTAGAGGGGAAACGTTTTACCGACGAGGAACTGGACAAATTGGAGCAGGGACGGCTACAGGGAAGGAAGATACCTTTATCGCAACGTGCCATTTATAAATCGGTTGGCGGGTCTCCGCATTTAGATCAAAGCTATACGGTATATGGTGAGGTTGTGAGCGGTATTGATATGGTTGACCGTATAGCCGCGATAAAAAAGGATACAAAGGATAGGCCTTTGGCAGATGTATCCATGACTGTTGAGTTATTGAAAAAGCGGGAGCGAAGACATTTGGATAAAATACTTAGCCCCCCAACCCCCTAAAGGGGGAGTTTCTTATTATTATTAAATTCAATATTTATATTTACCGCAAAAATTCCCCCTTTAGGGGGCTAGGGGGCATATGAAGATCATCACCTATAACGTTAACGGCATCCGGTCGGCAATTAATAAAAACTTTTTGGCATGGCTTCAGGCAACTGATGCAGATGTGGTTTGTATGCAGGAAATTAAGGCAACGCCGGATGTACTGACCGACCTGCATTTGGTAGAGGCATTGGGCTATCAGCACTATTGGTTCCCGGCCGAGAAGAAAGGTTATAGCGGTACTGCCATATTAACCAAGCGCACGCCTAATCATATTGAATATGGATGCGGAATTCCTGATTTTGACCGTGAGGGTCGTAATATCAGGGTTGATTATGATGAAGTATCGGTGATGAGTGTTTATTTTCCATCCGGCTCAAGCGGCGAGGAAAGACAGGCCTTTAAATTTAGATTTTTAGATGAGTTTGGTAAATATCTCACCTTACTAAAAGTTGAGCACCCCAACCTGGTGATATGTGGCGATTATAATATTTGCCACCGCCCTATTGATATCCATAATCCTAAATCAAATGCCAATTCATCGGGCTTTTTGCCCGAGGAAAGAGAGTGGATGGAAAACTTTATTGAATCGGGTTTTATAGATACTTTCCGACATTTAAATGACGAACCCCATCATTATACCTGGTGGAGTTTCCGCTTTAATGCCCGTGCCAAAAACCTGGGCTGGCGCATTGATTATGCTATGGCCAGTAAGGAACTGGAGGATAAAATAAAACGCGCTGTGATATTACCTGAAGCAAAGCACTCGGACCATTGCCCGGTGTTATTGGAGTTGGACCTGTAACATTTCCGGCGGTTTATTTATCTAACAAATAATAAACCGCCGAATTATGAAATGGAACATCAAATTTAAAAAGGGCACCAACAACCCTAAACCCAAAAAATCATTTTTACGCGAATGGGGCGATGCACTTTTGTTTGCATTAATTGCATCCACCGTAATACGTGGATTGTTGTTTTCGGCTTACGCTATCCCATCCGGGTCAATGGAGGGAACGCAGTTTGCCGGTGATTATTTATTTGTAAGCAAGATCAGTTATGGTCCGCGTATGGCTATTACACCATTTGCTATTCCGTTTACCGAGCCTACTGTTGGTGGCGTTAAAACGTATTGGGATGGTATTCAATTACCTTATTTCAGGCTACCCGGCCTATCTTCTATAAAAAAACAAGATATAGTAGTTTTTAACAAACCCGAAGAAGCCGACCTGGGTTTGCCTATTGATGAGCGCACCACTTTGATTAAACGCTGCCAGGCTACGCCGGGCGATGTGTTGAGCATTAATAATTCGCAGGTATACATAAACGGAGTTGTCGCTAAAAATGCGCCTAAAATACAAACATCATATACCGTTGTAACTAATGGGATTGATATTAACCCCCAGCTATTGCATGATTTTAATATCAGCGTTCACTTGCAAACAGATGCTAATACCTATGAAATGATCATTCCGTCAGATCATTTGGCAGAACTGAAAAGCTATTCGAATATTAAAAGCATTACTCCGGTAATCGCTCCGGCGGGTGTATATGATCCAACTATCTTTCCGCATAATGAAAAGTTTAAATGGAACGTAGATAATTACGGCCCTATCAAGTTGCCTAAAAAGGGATGGACCGTAGCTCTGAATGATTCGACATTGGCATTATACCGCCGTGCTATTGAAGTTTATGAAAACAATAAAGTTGCAATTAATGGCAAGGATATTTTTATTAACGGCAAAAAAGCATACAGCTACACCTTTAAAATGGATTATTATTGGATGATGGGGGATAACCGCCATGACTCTTTGGATTCTCGCTTTTGGGGCTATGTGCCCGAAGACCATATTATTGGTAAAGCTAAGCTTACATTTATGAGTACGGACTCTACCGCCAGTTTATTTAACAAAATACGTTGGAACAGGGTTTTAAAGCCGATAAACTAATAGTGTTCCACTTGCGCAAAATGGAACACCCTAAGATATACAAACAGAAAAGCCTCCTAATTGGAGGCTTTTTATATCATGTGCTTTTTGTAGTTATGATTTTACCCGCTCCACGTAAGTTCCGGTGGCGGTGTCCACTTTAACTTTATCGCCGATATTAATAAATAACGGCACATTAATTTCGGCACCGGTTTCAACAGTGGCTTTTTTCATGGCACCGGTTGAGGTATCGCCTTTAACCGCGGGCTCGGTATAAGTTATTTCCAACTCTGCTGAGTTTGGTATCTGACCGGTAATAGGCTCATCGCTTTCAAAGGCAACAATTAGGTTCATGCCCTCTTTCAAAAACTTCACTGCCGGGCCAAATAGGGCTTTAGGTACATTATGCTGATCAAAAGTTTCATTATCCATGATTACTAATGAGTCGCCATCTTCATATAAATATTGGTAATTGCTGGTTTCAACGCGGGCAATATCTACCTCTTCATCTGTCCGGAAACGGTATTCGGCAATTTTACCTGTTCTAACGTTTCGCATACGTGCCTGGTAAAAAGCGCGCAGGTTGCCCGGAGTGCGGTGTATAAATTCTTCTACTTGTACCAATTCGCCATTAAAACGAAGAATACTTCCATTCTTTATGTCAGATGCTTTAGCCATAACTAATTATTAAGTCGCAAAATTAGGCACTTGCAGGCAAATAAGCAAAGTTATTTACCCTTTAGCATGGCTAACGAATAAAAAGTATCCCGCCAGTAAATGCCGCCTTGCTTTAGAGTAATGTATGCTGATCGGGCTATAATATATGCCATTAGTAAGCCGGCGAAAGGAATCATTAAAGCATACCACCACTTATTGGGAGGTGTAGCTATCATGTATATGATTTGCATTGACAATAACAGGCAACCCATCATTCTGATGTCGGTATCGCCAAAAATAAGCATGATGGGAATGGGCAGTGCAATAGAAAATAAAGTGGCTAACACATCAGCTATGGTCCATAGTATATTATAATCCCGTACCGCGAAAGTATTTTTCATTAACCCGTTTATAAACTGGCCAATGTTTTTATACCACTCCAGGCTAATACTATCCTTGCCGCCTAATACATCCTGCCTCAACCCTGCATCTTTTATATTTTGACCCAATTTGAGGTCGTCATCGGGCCTGAGTTTGATGGCTACATGGGTGCCTGCTTTTTCGTAAGCTGAGCGTTTAACTAAATTAAATGCGCCAACTCCTATTGAGCCGCTTCTGTTTGGTTTACGGGCATCCCATGGGCGGGTAAACAGCATTAACATCATTCCGAATGTTGCTATTACGCTGTTCAATATTGCCGATCTCGAACGGATATCCGGTAAGACACATAGATGATCCAGCTGGTGTTTTTCAGCATAGCCTAAAGCCTTGCTTATAGCATCCGGATGGAATTCAACATCTGCATCGGTAAACAGCATCCACTCCTCGGTACTATTTTTGTAGCCCTGGTATAGCGCATTGTTTTTACCCAACCATCCGTGCGGCAGATCGGTAATAGTAATAACCTGAAGGTGGGGGTGGTTAAACCGGCTTAATATTTCTCCTGTCCGGTCTGTCGATCTGTCGTTTACAACAATAAGCCTGTGTTTGTTATAATTGATATTACAAAGGCTTTGCAAAGCTTTTTCTACATCTTCTTCTTCATTACGTACCGCTACAATAATGGCCAATGGAGGATGGTCCGAAATAATGGGTTGATTTTTTAATTTATTGATACGTTTAAGGCTTACCAACACATACGGTATCAGAATGATGCCTACCGATGTTATGATAAAACTGTAAATAAATATCATTTTTTATAATCTGTAATATTGATTTGATGTGCACAAAAACTATACTCATGCTGCTGATTGGAGCCAACAATGGTTAAACGGCCTTTTGCATACTTTTGTATCAGGCTTAAATACCATTCAACTCCTTGATTATCCAGGTTTGAAGTAGGCTCATCCAACATAAGTATAGCGGTATCGGCACAAAAGGCCAAAGCCAGTTTAAGCCGTTGTTTCATACCCGAAGAAAAATAGCGGATCATTTTATGTTTGCTGGTGGGCATATTCAGCAGTTCGATAACTGCTTCATTATCCATGCCAGGGAGGTAGGTTTTAAACTTAAAATGAAAATCGATCATTTCAGTCAATGTAAACTCCTCTATCAACTCCAGGTATGGCGCCGCTAAGCTTAAATGCTGAAAGACATGCGCAATATCAATGGGCTTATCGCCATCAAAAAAATTAATACTACCAGCTGATGGTGTAAGGCTGCCGTTTAATACATGTAATAAGGTTGATTTTCCCGAGCCGTTTGGCCCTAATATGGCATAGCTTTCGCCGCTGTTAAAGGTATAATCTATCCCCCTGAAAATCCAGTCGCGGTTAAAACGCCGGCCAGTGTTTTCGAGAGTGACTTTTATTTGGTTTTTTTTGTCCATAGTCGATAGTCCATGGTCCATGGACAAAATTACAATGTTAGGGCTATGGTCTATCAACTCTGGACCATGGACCAGTTAACTATTTCCAAACCCCTTCATAATACCGCGTTGCGAGCCTTGAACAAAGTTAATGATCTCGTCGCGCTCAATGGTAGGGTTAAATTCGGCCTCAATAATATCCAAAGCCTTGGTCATGTTATATTTTTTAAGGAATATAATACGGTATATTTCCTGTATCTCATTAATGGTAGCTGCCGAAAAACCACGGCGACGTAAACCAACAGAATTAATACCGATGTATGATAATGGTTCGCGTCCTGCTTTGGTATATGGAGGGACATCTTTACGTACCAATGAACCACCCGAAATAATACTATGTGCGCCTATCTCTACAAACTGGTGTACCAATGATCCGCCGCCTATAAAGGCAAAATCATAAACATTAATGTGCCCGGCTAATTGTACCGAGTTGGCAATGATAACGTTATCGCCAATAACACAATCGTGCGCAACGTGTACATAAGCCATTAACAAACAATTGCTGCCAATAGTGGTCGTATTTTTATCTAAAGCAGTGCCACGGTTCAGTGTAACACATTCACGGATGATGGTATTATCGCCAACAGTAACCGTGCTTGGTTCACCCTTGTATTTCATGTCCTGGGGTGGGGCAGATACAACTGCTCCCGGGAAAATGCGGCAATTTTTACCAATGCGCGCACCATCCATTATTACCGAGTTTGATCCTATCCAGGTACCCTCGCCAATCTCCACATCCTTATGTATGGTAACAAATGGCTCTATTACAACATTATCGGCTATTTTGGCCTGTGGGTGTATATATGCTAACGGCTGGATCATAATTATTCTTCAGTTTCTGATTTTGTATTTTTTACAATTTGAGCCATTAGCTCAGCTTCAACAACCACACGATTCCCTACCATTCCCACACCTTTCATTTGTGCTATACCCCGGCGTATAGGTGCCAGTAAGCTGCAATGAAATATTAGCGTATCGCCCGGTACAACCTTGTCTTTAAATCGTGCATTTTCTATTTTTAGAAACAAGGTAATATAATTTTCAGGATCAGGAACCGTATTTAAAACCAATATGCCACCGGTTTGGGCCATCGCCTCAATTTGCAATACTCCCGGAAAAAGGGGTGCTCCGGGAAAATGCCCCTGAAAGATATCCTCGTTCATGGTCACATTTTTTAGGCCTACTACATGGCTTTTAGTAAGCTCCAAAATCTTATCAACCATTAGCATGGGTTGACGATGCGGTAATATATTCATGATCTGTACGGTATCATATACCGGGGTCATGTTAGGGTCGTAAACTTTATAGTGTTTACGGCTTCTTTCTTTTTTAATCAGGGTCTTTATTTTTTTAGCGAATGCCACATTAGCTGCATGGCCCGGCCTTGCCGCCATGATATGCCCACGTAACGGAACGCCCACTAATGCCAGGTCGCCAATCATGTCCAACAGTTTATGCCTGGCGGGCTCATTTTGATGGCGTAGTTCAATGTTGTTTAGTATCCCTTGCGGTGCTACGCTGATATCCTTTCGGTTAAATAGCTTGGCCAGGTGAGCTAGCTCTTCATCATCCACTTCTTTATCAACAACTACAATGGCATTATTTAAGTCGCCGCCTTTTATCAGATCATGTTTTAACAGCATTTCCAGCTCATGTAAAAAGCAAAAGGTACGGCATGAGGCAATTTCCTTTATAAACTCGGTTATGCTTGAGATACTAGCATGCTGGCTGCCCAACACCTGCGAGTTATAATCAACCATACAGGTAAAACGGTAATCATCCAATGGCATTGCCACCATTTCAACCTTGCGGTCAGGTTCGGTGTAGTGTATATTGTAAGGGATGTGGTAATACTCACGGTCGGCTTCCTGATCAATTAGGCCAATTTCCTGTATGGCATCAATAAACTGGATAGAACTGCCATCCATTATGGGAGTTTCGGGCCCATCCATGTCTATTAAAACGTTATCTATTTCCAATCCAACCAATGCAGCTAATACGTGTTCAATAGTACTAACGCTGGCACCGTTTTGTGATATAGTTGTACCACGTGAAGTATCGGTAACATTATCTACATCTGCATCAATAATTGGCTGCCCCTCTACATCTATTCTTCTAAATTTATAACCATGATTCTCCGGAGCCGGGTTAAAGGTCATAGTTACCTTTTCGCCGGTATGTAAACCGGTACCAGATACCGAAACAGGGGATTTAATAGTACGTTGTTTAATATTCATTTTATTCGTTCATTGGTTCATTAGTTTAGTTGTTCATTCATATAGTTCAAGATTAAAACCAATGAACTAATGAGCAATTGAACTATTGAACTTTCTTCAATTCAGCAATTATTTTTTCTAATTCTCTAACTCTTTTCTCCAAATCGGGTAGCTTTTGTACAATTACCTGCGACCGCATATTGTCACCATAGGCAAATGCCGGTGAACCCGCCCATTTTTTTCCTTCTTCGGTAATGGAACGGCCAATGCCCGATTGTGCCTGGAATTGAGAGCCTTTAGCTATAGTGATATGACCAACCATACCTACCTGCCCGCCAACAATTACATTCTCGCCAATTTTGGTGCTGCCTGATATGCCGCTTTGTGCCGCAATTACCGTGTTTTGGTTGATCTCTACATTATGCGCTATTTGTACCAGGTTGTCCAGTTTTACACCCTTGCGAATTACAGTTGAGCCCATGGTAGCGCGGTCAATAGTAGTATTTGAACCTACCTCCACATTGTCTTCCAATATAACGTTGCCTATTTGTGCTACTTTGGTGTAAGTTCCATCAGCATTTGGCGCAAAGCCAAAACCATCGCTACCAATAATTGCGCCCGAATGGATAATTACATTATTGCCCAACACACAATCAAAGTAAACTTTTACGCCCGAAAACAGAGTGGTATTGGTACCAATGCTGACATTATCTGCCACATAGGTATTAGGATAAATTTTACTGTTATCACCTATTTTAACATGCGGGCCAATGTAAGCAAAAGCGCCTATGTAAACGTTTTCGCCAACTTGTGCGGATGGGTGTATAAAGCAAGGCTGTTCAATGCCTGACTTATTCAGTTTAATAGTATTATATTTTTCAAGCAATACAGAAAAAGCACTGTAAGCATTATCTACCCTAATTAGGGTGGCTTTAACCGGTTCAGAAAGTGCCAGGTCCTTATTTACAATTACTACCGAAGCATTGGTGCTATATAAGTACTGTTCATACTTTGGGTTAGCTAAGAATGACAGCGAACCTGTATTGCCATCTTCTATTTTTGCCAGTTGATTAACAGATGCCATTGCATCACCTTCAACAGTTCCGTTTAGTATAAAGGCTATCTCCTGGGCCGTAAATTGCATCAGACAAATTTAAAAGTTAAAGTTATATGTTGTATACGCAACAATCCATCAAAACTAAGCCAAATCCTTGCTATAACAAAGGATGTATTTTTTTACCGTTTTGGCCAGCGCTTCCAGGTTTGAATTATCGCTGGCGGCGGTAATGTCTTTTATAGTTCCATTTTTCATCAATATGCGTATAAAGCCATCGCCGGCTGTGTATGCATTATTTAAAATAATGTCTTTAAAAACAAAATACTTTGCATCATTTTCTTGAATGCCATACTTTTTAATAGCTTTTTCAGATAGGTGAGATAAGATCGCATCATCCGGTAGTTCGTTAGTAATGTCAACGTGATAAAGTTTACGGCTGATGAAATCTTTACAAAGCTTGGCTAAAACAAAATCATCATTTAATGCCCATACTTTAACAGCCGATATAATGTCTGTATCATCTAATGCGGTAAATGTTTCAATATGGTGATCCTCGTTTATAAAAACATCTCGGCTAATGGTTTTTTTAAGAAAATGATTTAAAGCAGGTGTAGCAAACAGGTCATGGCCACTTAACGCCAATTCTCGACTGCGGGTTAGTATTTTAACCAGCAGTTGCTCGGCTGCTATTACCGTTTTATGAAAGTAAACCTGCCAGTACATCAGCCTGCGGGCAACTAAAAATTTTTCAATAGAATAAATGCCTTTTTCTTCAACCACAATATGGCCATCTTTAATATTAAGCATTTTAAGTATACGCTCCGAACTAATAACTCCTTCAGAAACACCGGTAAAAAAGCTGTCCCGGTTCAGATAATCTAGCCTATCCATATCTAACTGGCTCGATACCATTTCATGTAAAAAGCCTTTAGTATAGATGCCATTAAATATACTGATAGCCATATCTAATTTGCCATTAAATTGTTTGTTCAGCTTATCCATCAGCAACATGGATATATCCTCATGAGATATACCCTCAACAATGGTATGCTCTAGCGCGTGCGAGAATGGCCCGTGCCCAATATCATGTAGTAAAATGGCTATAGCAACCGCTTCTTCCTCTTCGGAGGTTATTTCATTTCCCTTGCTTTTTAGCGTATCAATAGCTAATTTCATTAAGTGCATGGCACCCAACGCGTGATGAAAGCGGGTGTGCAAAGCCCCGGGATAAACCAAATGGGTCATGCCCAATTGTTTAATGTACCTTAAGCGTTGAAAATAGGGGTGCTCTATCAGGTCATAAACCAGGTCGGTGGGGATGGTTATAAACCCGTAAACAGGGTCATTTATAATTTTTTTCTTGTTTAACACGAGTCAGATATTATGCAAATGTGTTAAATTAACACACACGGTGTATTTTATATTTGTTAATTTATGTTAATTCCTTTTTATATCGCCAACAAAACCCGTGCTTTGGGGGTTATATCGACTTAACTAACCCAAATACGGGAAAAGTAGTTAATATAACATTATATACAGATACTATGCAGGATATTACGATACTATGGGCTGATGACGAGATTGACCTGTTAAAACCACACATACTTTTTTTAAACGATAAAGGCTATAAAGTAACCACCGTAACCAACGGTAACGACGCGGTAGAAACTTTTAAAAATAATTACTTCGACCTGGTTTTTTTGGATGAAAATATGCCGGGCCTTACCGGTATTGAAACTATGTCGCAAATAAAAAACATCAACATTGATGTACCAATTGTGATGATCACCAAAAATGAGGAAGAATATTTAATGGAAGATGCCATCGGCTCAAAAATTGATGATTATTTGATTAAGCCGGTGCACCCAAAGCAAATACTGCTTACTATAAAAAAACTGACTGAAAACAAGCGCCTGGTAACCCAAAAAACCACTATGGCCTATCAGCAGGATTTTAGAACGCTTGGCATAACGCTTAATGATAATTTGAGTTACCAGGAATGGGTAGATGTTTATAAAAAACTAATATACTGGGAACTGGAATTACAGCAACTGGAAGATGCAGGCATGCACGAGATTTTAACGCTGCAAAAAGCCGAGGCTAATACTCAATTTTGTAAGTTCTTAGAAAAAAACTACCTGCATTGGATAAAAAATCCGGATACGGCACCAACAAATTCTACGCAGTTATTTAAAAAGAAGGTATTCCCTAAGCTGGACGGCAAAGGGCCGGTGTTTTTTATATTAATAGATAATTTAAGGTATGATCAGTTTAAAATTATAAACACCATCATATCTGAATATTTCAGGCTGGAAGAAGAGGATGCTTATTACAGCATATTGCCGACTGCCACGCAATATGCACGTAATGCCATTTTTTCTGGCCTGATGCCGTTGGAAATGGAAAGACGATTCCCGGATAAATGGCAGAATGACGAAGACGAAGGGGGAAAAAATTTATTTGAGTCTGATTTCCTGTCAGACCAAATACAGCGACTGGTTCGTAAAGATTGTAAGCATTCCTACAATAAAATATTAAATGTAGATGAAGGCCGCGCATTAAACGATTCGGTAAGTAACTTGATGCAGAATGATCTGAATGTGATAGTTTATAATTTCGTGGATATGCTATCGCACGCCCGTACAGATATGCAAATGATACGTGAGCTGGCAAGTGATGATGCGGCGTACCGTTCATTAACCTTATCGTGGTTTGAGCATTCACCCTTGTTTGACCTGCTTAAATTTTTGGCTCAAAAACAAGTACGTGTAGTTATTACTACCGATCATGGAACAATCCGTGTTAAAAAGCCAAGCAAAATAATAGGCGACCGCAACACTAATACTAACCTTCGCTACAAACAGGGGCGTAATTTAAACTTTAATCCTAAAGACGTATTTCACATCCGTAACCCGCATGATGCTATGCTGCCTAAGCTGCATATAAGCTCAAGCTTTGTATTTGCTAAAGAGGACACTTATTTTGTATACCCTAATAACTACAACCACTTTGTTAATTTTTACAACGAGACGTTTCAACATGGGGGCATTTCTTTAGAGGAAGTGATCATCCCAATTGCAACTTACGGGCCTAAGTAAAAAATATTATTTTTGCAGGGTGATACTAAATGCTTCGTCTCTTACTGAACTGCCCGGCATCGCGCAGCAAATAATTGCCGCTAAAGAAGATAACCGTATATTTCTTTTTTATGGCGATATGGGCGCGGGTAAAACAACGCTTATTAAAGTATTATGCAACAAGTTGGGCAGCGACGATAACATTACCAGTCCTACATTTTCAATAGTAAATGAATATGCGGGCCCAAATAAAATTTACCATTTTGACTTTTACCGGTTAAAAAATCAAAACGAAGCACTGGATATAGGCTGCGAGGAGTATTTCTATTCGGGAGATTATTGCTTTATAGAGTGGCCCGAAAAAATACCTGATCTGTTACCTGATAATTATGTACGTGTAACCATTGAACAGCAGAGCGATAACTCCCGAAAGATTACAGTAGATAAAGTTTAATTTTAAACAGCTTTTTCTTATCTTCATCATCCAGAAAAATAACCGATTATGAGCTCAGGGAAATACAGTGGATTCTCGGACATTGCCAAGCAAGCAATGATGCAGCCGCAAGAGTCAATGCTGGAAGTAAAGAATAAAAAAAATCAACTTTATATCGGCATCCCCAAAGAAACCTCTTTTCAGGAAAACCGTATCGCTTTAACACCATTGTCTGTAGCTTTATTAGTTAATAATGGCCACCAGGTTATGCTGGAGAGTAACGCAGGTAAAGCAGCTAATTTTTTGGACAACCATTATAGCGAGCAGGGCGCGCAAATAGTTTTTGATACGGCCAAAGTTTACGAAGCTGATATAATTATTAAAATAGCCCCGCCAACATTGCAGGAAATTGCCATGATGAAGCCGGGACAAATTTTGATATCGGCCCTGCAATTAGCAACGCTTAAAGCCGATTGCCTGCAAGCTTTATTAGCAAAAAAAGTAACCGCTTTATGTTTTGAGCATTTGCTGGATGAGGGCGGATGTCTTACTGTTATCCGTGCAATGAGCGAGATAGTTGGTGCTACATCAATACTAATAGCTGCCGAATATTTAAGCAATGTTTTTGAAGGCAAGGGATTGATGCTTGGCGGGGTTACTGGTGTGCCGCCAACAGAGATCGTGATATTGGGTGCCGGAACAGTAGGCGAGTACGCCGCGCGTACCGCGCTTGCATTGGGTGCCGAAGTAAAAGTATTTGATCCATCTATTTATAAATTGCGTCGCCTGCAAAATAGTATTGGCAACCGTGTATTTACATCTGTAGTGCAACCCATAGTATTAGAAAAAGCCATAACCACCTGCGATGTAGCCATTGGTGCCATACGCGCCGAAGATGGCCGCAGCCCGTGTATTGTATCAGAAGCCACAGTAAGCCGCATGAAGCCTAACTCGGTGATAATTGATGTAAGCATTGACCAGGGCGGCTGTTTTGAAACTTCAGAAGTTACTAACCATACCCATCCGGTGTTTCGAAAATATGATGTGATACATTACTGTGTACCCAATATCGCATCGCGCGTGGCGCGTACAGCTACTTACGCGCTTACCAACATCTTCGCTCCTATATTGCTGGAAATTGGTGAACAAGGAGGCATCAAAAACCTGATATGGCAAAAAGCAGGTATCCGCGAAGCGGTATATATTTACCAGGGTAACCTGACCAATAAGCACATTGCCGAGCGTTTTTCGCTTCAATATAAAGATCTTGACCTGCTGATCGTTTCTAACAGATAAGTCAACTCAAATTAATTAAAGGCAGTTGCTCAAACAAACTGCCTTTTTTGTGTTTATTAGGAAGGAATGAGGTTTATCAATAAAACATATTTAAAAAAGGTCTGGAAAATAATAGCAGCTACTTTTCATGGTTTTGTAGATGATAATGGATTAAAGCATAGCGCCTCATTAGCATATTACACTGTTTTTTCAATAGCACCCCTGTTAATATTAGTCATATCACTATCGGACTTTTTTTTGGGCCAGGATGCAATCGATAATAATTTATATCCACAAATAAAGGGCTATGTTGGTGCACCGGCAGCGGCACAAATACAGGAAATGATAAAAAACTTGCAGCTTTCCGGCAAAACCGGGCTGGCGGTAATAATTGGTACTGTAACCTTGTTAATTGGTGCAAGCAGTATTTTTGTGGAGATACAAGACTCATTAAACATTATTTGGCGCGTAAAAGCTAAACCTAAAAAGGGATGGGTTAAAATGCTTACCAATAGGTTTTTATCGTTTTCACTCATTATCAGTTTTGGATTTTTACTATTGGTTTCGTTAATCATAAATATTCTTATCCTGTCATTAAGCGATCGTTTAACAAAGTTTTTGCCAGGGGTTACTATTTGGATCATAAATGGGGTTAACGTAGGTATAACCTTTATTGTGATATCTGTATTGTTTGCTATAATTTTTAAGTTTTTGCCGGATGTTAAGATCAGGTGGAAGGATGTACGCGCAGGTGCTTTTTTTACGGCGATACTTTTTATGATAGGCAGATATTTAATTGGTTTATATATAGAGTTTTCGGCAACCAGCTTTTCAACGTATGGCGCGGCCGGCTCACTAATAGTTATTTTAGTATGGATATATTATACCGCAGCCATATTATATATAGGTGCAGAGTTTACAGAGGTATATGCCGAAGCACGTGGGTGCCGTATAGAACCCGCAGAGTATGCTGTTTCGGTACGGCAAACAGAGGTGGAAGTAGAAGTTAAAACATTGCCTGTACAAAACCCTGAAATTAAAGCAGCATTAAAGCCTAAGGATGAATCGTAAAGTAATGGCAGTTAAATAAATAACAAATTCTTGCTAAGATTTTGTAAATTTAATTTCCAATTACTAAGCACGTGCAATTTACTCCGCTTCATAAAAAATATAGGTGGTCCATGGGGCTATGCTTTATATTATGTTGTTGGTTTATAACCGCTAGTGCGCAATATTTTAGTATAGCGGATAATTCAAAACGAAAGACCTTTCCTTTCAAAGTCGTTAGAAACCTTGTTGTTGTAAAAGTTAGTATAAATAATGCAGGCCCATACAATTTTGTATTGGATACCGGAGTAGGATTAATGATCATAACTGATCCCAAATTGGTTGATTCTATACAAATACCAAATAAGCGAACCATAAAAGTGGCCGGGTTTGGCGATGGAGAGGCCTACGAAGCATTTGTAACAGCACCATTAAATGTAAATGTTTCGGGCATTGTGAGCCATAATGTATCAGCGGCTATTTTTAAAAAAGATCATTTCGGGCTTTCGCAATATGCCGGAGTAAGCATACATGGATTGTTGGGCTATGACTTTTTTAGCAGGTTGGCCGTTAAAATTAATTTTACTGATAGCTTGATAACCGTAACCAAACCCGAAAATATGCGCCGTTTTAAAGCGGGTAGCCGCGTGCCAATTACTATTGAAGAAAATAGGCCCTATTTTAAAACTCCTATAACGCTTAGCAATGGTAAGCAACAAGTAAACAAATTTATAATTGATTTAGGGGCGGGGCATGCAATTTCATTAGAGAAGATAGCTGATAAAACCATTTATTCGCCGCAATTAATTAACGCTAACCTTGGTATAGGGCTAAATGGATTGATAAGTGGATATAAAGGACGGGTAAAAGAGATGCAATTCGGAAAATATAAAATTAAAAATGTGCTAACCTCCTACCCCGATGATAATGGCCGGGCATCAATAGTGGCCCGTGATGGAAATTTAGGTGTAGAGGTGTTAAAAAGGTTTACTATAATATTTAATTATTCTGGTAGCGAAATGTATATAAAATCAAATGTGGAGTTTAAAGCACCTTTTGAACACGATATGAGCGGGTTGCAATATTATGCAACGGGCAAGGGATATAAAAATATTATTATTGAACGTGTTGAGCCCGGATCGCCGGCAGAGGAGGCGGGAATATGTGAAGATGACGAGATAACGGCCATAAATTTTAAACCTGTTGCTAATATGACCCTCGAAGAGATAGATAATTTATTTAAATCACGCGATAACAAATCATTATTGCTTGATGTGTATCGCAATGACACAACCGAGAGGGTAATTTTGACCTTAAAACGCAGAATATAGTGCTTATTTAAGCTTACTTAAATTATCAAAAAAGGCTGTTTGGAGGTCTAAAAGCGATCTTACATTTATTTTTTCGCCATAAGGGTCAAAACATAAATATTTCGAAGTTTTATGGTCGCCGCTTTTTTCTTTTTCAATTAAATTAAATGTTTCAAAAAAGTAATGATTGATTGTGACCTTGCTTTTATTATTAGTTTGCGAAGCATTTAATCTAAAGCCAATGGTATCTATCCAACTATGCACCTTGGCATGTAACGAAGCGCGTATGTTTTTCATGGGTTAAAGTTTTAATTATTAACGAGAAACCCTATAGCGTGGTTTTAATTTTTTTAAGCTTTATATAAACAATTGTTAATTATTTTGTTATATAATACTTATACCCTTTTAGTTATTGTTAACGGTAACTATGTTTTGGAATTAATAATATTACAATAATGACAGGGCATTAAATAATAGCAACCCATCCATCTTTTATATGTAACAATCGTAATGTTTTGTGCTGTTTATAAAGAAAATTGTAACAATCGTATGATTGATGATTGTTTTAATGTAATATAAGTTGAACCTTTGCAGGCTAATAATGTTTAGTAAATAATATTATGAAAGCGCATACATTTTACATCATGAAATATATCTATTTAACCTTTATCCTGTCTTTTTTAACAATAACTTATACGCAAGCACAAACGGGCAAGCAAGTGAGCGGTGTTGTTATTGATACATTAAAGGAAACTTTACCCGGAACCAACGTAAAGTTAGTAACCGAGCTTGGCGACAGTACAACCACCCAAACCAATATTGACGGAAAATTCACTTTTAACAATGTTAAGGGTACAAAAATTAAATTATATCTTTCGTCAATTGGGCTTCAGGCGATAATAAAAAACTACTCGTTACCTGACTCTAACATAATTGTATTGCCTGATATCGTGATGAAAACATCGTCTAACTTACTAAAAGAGGTTACTATAGTTGGCGTTAATCCGGTAGTATTTAAAGAGGATACAGTTGAATATAAGGTAGCTGCGTATAAAGTGCGTGAAAATGCCCCTGTTGAAGACGTACTTAGAAAAGTTCCGGGATTGGATGTTGATGCTAATGGTAACGTTAGTGCGCAGGGAAAATCAATTACAAAAATACGTATTAACGGTAAAGATTATATGGGCGGCGATTTACAAGCCGCAACCAAAAATTTACCGGCAGATATATTAGAAGGCATACAGATTATTGACGATTATGGCGATCAGGCCAACCTTACAGGTATAAGAACAGGAGACCCTGATAAGATAATAAACTTAACCATAAGGGCTGATAGAAATTACGGTTACACATTACAGGCAACTGGCGGAGCCGGTAGAGACTTATTGCCTGCAGCACCGGGAGTTAAAAACGAGACCCGTTATTTAGGTACTGTTAACTATTATAAATTTAAAGGTAACCAGCAAATTACTATAATGGCCAATGCAAATAACGTTAATACCAACACTTTTAATTTTGGCGGTGGCGGTGGCGGCGGCGGCGGTGGCGGTAACCGTGGTGGTGGTGGCGGCGGTCGTGGCGGAGGTGGCAATACCGGCTTGGCTTCTGTAGCAAATGGTATTACTGATGCCCGTGCAATTGGTGCAAATTATCGCGATCAATGGGGCGAGAAATTGGCTGTATATGGTAGCTATAGTTATTCAAATAACCAAACTCAAACTAACCAAACCAGTTTTTCACGAAATAACAATGCCACGCCCAGTGAAACAAATACCATTAGCAGGCAAAATGACAACCCTATTAATCAAAGGTTTCAGTTTAATGCAGAGTGGAGGCCGGATAGCATAAACTATTTAAAAGTTACCCCTACGTTTTCTTATTCTCAAGCCAATTCTTTTGGTACAGAAACCGGAACAAGATCATTTAATGGTACATTGGCTAGTGCTTATACAACTACATCAAACAGCAATTCATCATCGCCAACATTTGGTTTAACTGCGTTGTATAATCACAGATTCAATGCCAATGGCAGAAATTTAAGTATTAATTTAATCACTAATTTATCACAAAATACCTCGTACGATAATCCTATTACTACTTATTCAACGGGTATAGCCACCTCTCCCGGAACTCAATATATTAATCAGGATAACAAAAACAGGTCAGTAACTGCAAACTTTTCATATTTGGAGCCAATTGGTAAAATATCATACCTGGAATTAAATTATACGTATAGCCAATCTTACCAGGAAAATGATAAACGCACAGATACGTTATCGGCAGCTAATACTATAAACAGGTTTAATTTATTAAGTAACACCTATAATTCAACTTTTACAACCAACCGCATAGCATTAAACTACCGTTTAGTTGATACTAAATATAACCTTACACTAGGTTTAGGTGTTCAGCCGGGTGTGATGGATGGAGAATCATTAACAACCGGTATTAAAACTCACGTTAACCAGTTTAACTGGATACCTAATGCGCGCTTCGTGTATAATTTTTCACGTAATAAATCATTTAACTTATTTTACAATGGGCGAAGCACCCAGCCAAGCTTTACCCAGTTGCAACCTGTTATTGACTTTTCAAGTGCATCATTTGCTACACAGGGTAATCCTGATTTGAAACCAAGCTTTAACAATACGGTTCAACTACGTTATAATAATTATCAAGTTGAATCCGGAAACATTTTCTTCTTAAACTTATCATATCAAAAAGCCGACAATCAAATCGTAAACAACACGGTAACCTATAGAACGCTTAGCCCGACAGTTCTTGCTACTAATCCTAACCTGTTCCGTTTACAAAACAGTAACTTGATACAGTACATGAATACTGACGGATATTATAGTTTTAATGGAACAATAAATTATTCAAAACCGTGGCAAGAAAGACGATATACCTTAATATTGCAAGGTAATGTTGGTTATACTAATAATATTGCTTATTCAAGCAGCGTAGACGTAAATAATGTGCAATCTGCAGCTGTTAAAAATATAGCTAAAACGCTTACACTTACACCCACTTTACGTTTTAGGGTTGACATAACTGATATAGTGGATGTACAGGCACTTACCAGTTACAGTATCAATAAAACAGATAACAGCGTTAATACCGGAACGTTTAGCGCTAACCAAAACATCAAAACATGGATTATAGGCTTAAGCGGTAAAAACTATATTTTAAAAGATTGGACCTTAGGTTATGACTATACCAAGCAGCAAAACTTTGGTTACAGCAGTTCTGTGCCGATAACTAACCCAACTATTTTTAATGCGTATTTGGAGCGCAGGTTCTTGAAAGGAAACGCAGCAACTATACGTGTTGCAGCGTTTGATATATTTAATCAAAACACAGGGTTTACTGCCAGCCAAAACGGTAGTACCTTTACGCAAAGCAATGTTAACAGGCTTGGCCGTTACTTTATGGCTACACTGGCTATCAGATTGCAAAAATTTGCAGGCAAAGCACCTGAGCAACCAGAGAGAAGGTTTGACGGCGGTGCTGGCGGCGGCAGACAAGGCGGCGGCAATTTTGGCGGCGGTCAAGGCGGCGGCGGTAATTTTGGTGGCGGTCAAGGTGGCGGCGGCAGACAAGGCGGCGGCAACTTTGGCGGCGGATTTTAATATAGCGCTAAATATTCATCATAAAAAACCCCCGCCTGATTAATCAGGCGGGGGTTTACTTTTTTTTATTAAGGGTTTTATTACGTAACGGTATTAATTATGCGTTCCAATTCATCTAAATCAAAAGGTTTAGCTAAATAGGTTTCGGCACCTGCCTGGCTTGCCAGTAATTGTATATCACTATTGGCCGAAAAGTAAATAACAGGTATATCTTTTAATTGCTCAGTAGCTTTAAGGGTTTTGGTTGCAGTTATGCCACCCACATCAGGTATCCAATTATCCATTAATATGACGCTTGGCATTATACCCGAAACTTTTTCTGCAATGTTATTACAATCGGTATAAGAGTGTACTTCCCAACCCTGCTCCTGTAAAACATAGTTGCAGATAGAAAGAATATCTTCATCATCATCAAAAATTATGATCTTGCGGGTAGAGTTTTTGTCCATCTATAAAAATTTAAACTATAGTAAAGGGTTGAAAATAAACAATAATTTAGTTAATAGTAAAATTATATACTAATTAAGATTACTTGCTTTCGGGATTTAAAAAATATGATAATCAACACTAAAGATTAAAAAATGTTTTAAGCTTATATTTTTTGCGATAATATTCTTAATTCTTTGGGATAATAATTATTAATACGATTAGGCAGTAATTTGGCCCACCCTAATGATTGACCTTCAAAAGTCATTAAACTCCATCCCTTATCTGTGGCGTCAATTATTAAGTTTTCTCTTTGCAGGTATTTTATCGCTTGATCATGATCAAGCGGGGTTTGTAGTACAGCATCTTTATTTATCAGTAAACTTAAAGCTAATTCATGGTCAGGTATCAGGTCTTTTCCCATCAGCTTACCGATTCTTACACCCGATTTTTTAATATATAAATGCCGTTGCAAAATTTGCAGGGCCTCTTTGTGCTGATGGTTAATAGCTAACCAATCCTCGTTTACTTTGAAAAAATAGTAATTGGCTGCATCATTTATATAATCCTTTACTTGTTCCAGCTCCGTATTTAATACTTTTTGGTTATTGTTGTTTTTAAAGGATAGTAAGGCACCATTATTGTCTTTCTTTTTAAGGCAGGCTGCAAATAAACCCTCACCTTTTACTTTGTCCGGGTAAAAACGATATCCCCATGCTCTGTGTACGGGGGATGAGGTTTCAATAATACCCCACTCCTTATTAATAGGTATGCGTATGCTTTCCAGCTCAAACTCATTACACAGCCAATCTAATATATCCTCATTCTCCTGGTGCGAGTATGAGCAGGTGCTATATATAAGATATCCATGCTCCTTTAAAGCCGGGTATATGTCTGCTAATATCCGCTCTTGCCGTTGGTAGCATAAGTTAACGTTGGCCTCGCTCCACTCATTTATAGCCGCCGGGTCTTTCCTGAACATGCCCGACCCCGAGCATGGTGCATCAACTAATACAATATCAAAGAAACTGTTTAGGCGTGTAAAATCTTTAGGGTCATTATTGGTTACAATAGTATTTGCTGTACCCCACCGGCTTAAATTATCTGTAAGGATAGGCACACGGGTTTTAATGATCTCATTAGCCACTAACAGGTCATAGTCATTCATTGCCGAATTAATAAGTGTGCTCTTCCCACCTGGTGCGGCGCATAGGTCAAGTATTTTTACAGCATCGTCTTTTGGCTTAATATAATTAAGGATATGATCAATAAACATGGATGAAGCCTCTTGTACATAATAACCTCCGGCATGAAAAAGCGGGTCAAATGTAAACGATGGGCGCGTATCCAGGTAATATCCCTCATTACACCAGGCAACTTTTTCATTGCTTTTTGGCGCGATTTTTTTGAAAGGATTGAGTCTTATTGATGTAGGGGGGGTATTAAATTGATGAGTTTTAATAAAATTATCGCGGTCAAACCCCGGCTCATTATTTAACAGATCAAGAAAATTACCCGGAAACAAGTCTTTATTCATTTGATTTCAAATATACAACATACATGTTTTACCTGCCCCATGCAGGTTATTAACATAAATTTAGGCCGCCTATAAGTTAGTTTTCAGCAGTTTACAAATTGTTTTAAATTTTTGTTAATTTCTTTTGGCTGCGCGATGATTTCTGCGTACATTTGTAGCCCGCCTA
>CAZTAU010000029.1:0-50461 GCA_964611565.1 uncultured Mucilaginibacter sp.
TTAAAGCCGGTTTTAACATCATATTAAGCGACCCTAACGTTAAAGCTATCCTGATAAACATATTTGGTGGTATAGTACGTTGCGACCGTGTAGCACAAGGCGTTATTGATGCTTACAAAGAAATTGGCAACATTCCTGTACCTATCATTGTACGTTTACAAGGCACCAACGCTAAAGAAGCAAAAGAACTGATAGATAACTCCGGCTTAAAAGTTTACTCGGCTATTTTATTAAAAGAAGCTGCAGAGATTGTTAAACAAGTGTTGGCATAACTTCAGGTTAGTAACTACAGAATATAAAGGGGCGATAAGCCCCTTTATTATTTAGTATATTGCGGTAACAAACTATATCGAGATCATGAGCACCCACCAAATACTTTATGGCACCAGCATCCTGTTAACCGGTTTACTGGCAGGCCTGTTTTTTGGTTTTCAATGTTCTATTATTAATGGCTTGGGTGCATTGGGTAATAAAGAATATCTGTTGAGTTTTCAAAGCATCAACAGGGTGATACAAAACCCGGTTTTCTTTATCAGTTTTATGGGGCCTGTTATTGTGCTGCCAATTACCTGTTACCTCAATTATAAAATTGGGGGCAGCAATCTGTTTCCTTACATCTTAGCATCAACCCTAATTTATTTGATAGCCGTATTGGGCATTACTATAGCCTGCAATGTACCGCTAAACGAAATGCTGGATAAGTTCAATATACAATCGGCAACTGATGCTCAACTCCTGGATATGCGCGCCCAATTTGAGGCCGGGTGGAACAAATGGCACCTGGTACGCACCGTAGCTTCAATTGTATCTTTTCTTACGCTTATTATCCCTTTGCTAAAAAGAATTTAGCTTTAATGCTACCTGATTGATATAACAATTTCGTTATACAACAATTCATTAAAACATAATTAATTTATTGGTTGTTAGCCTATTATATCAATCTATGAAAATTATGAAAAAGCTATTTTTATTATTAGCCCTTGCAGCCACCATGTGGTTGGCACAGGCATGCTCATCAGCCAGCGAAACAACAACCGGAGACACCACTGCAAGTAGCAGCGATGCAACAACAGTTGTTTTGGCCGACTCGTTATTTATCAGACAGGCCGCAGCAGGCGGTAAAGCCGAAGTAGAATTAGGCAACCTGGCTTTAGCCACAAGCAGCAATACCAGCGTTAAAGATTTTGCTACGATGATGGTTGCAGATCATACTAAATCAAACGAAGAGTTGATGGTTATGGCTAAAAGTAAGAGCTTTACATTACCTGACAGTCTTGATGGCGATCATAAGGCTACAGCAGATAACTTACGTAGCTTAACAGGTACCGCCTTTGATAAAGCTTATATGAGCGCTATGGTTGACGGCCACCAAAAAATGTTGGCGTTATTACAGTCAGAAGCTCAAAGCGGTATGGACGCGAATTTAAAAGATTATGCTATCAAAACAGCCCCGGTTGTACAAACGCACCTGGAACAAGCACAAAAGATACAAGCCGGCATCAGGTAATAGCATTTTCGACTTATAATATTTAAGAGTTCAAATGAGATATTTGAACTCTTTTTTTTATCATTTTTCTATCTTACTCAGCCAATCCTTAATGGCTGCCTGCAATGCAGTAGTTATACTTTTTATATCTTCCATACTTTTCACTTCAACCAACCTGCGGCCATCCTTATAGTCGTCGGTTAACAGGCCCGATGTGTTATCGATCTTAGCACCGCTTGGGAACACCAGCAGAATACGCTTATGCAAATTCATGACGATGATATGGCGTTTGTATTCTTTGGGATCAAACGGCTTCATATCGCCAGAATAATAAAAGCTTGGCGCGTTCCATTTTATCTCCTCTGCAATTTCAGCATCAGTGCTTAAAATAATTTGACGCAGGGTTTCTACAATTTCCTTGGTTGGCTCTGCTAATTGCTCAACATAAGCGGTTACTAATTCTGTGTTTGACAATTTAGTTTTGGCCATCTTATATTAATTATTTGTATACGCACTTGCCTCTACCCTGTCTACCGGGCTTATTTTACTATAATCGGGCACAAAGCTTTCGGCACTGCATATCGCCATATCCAACTCAAAACCGGCAGGATATGGTGTTTGTAGTAAACTGCCTTTAGGTATATACGGGAACAGCTCGGCATAGGTCATGATCTGGCTTGGGCTAACCCTACGGTAAATAAACATACGGTGCAGATCATCCGGATGTTTAATACCGGCAGCCGCCATCATATGTATAGCACTGGCTACCGTTTGATTATGAAAATTAGCTACTCTTGTCTTTTTATCATCAACAACTAAACCTACTACCAGGCTTTTATCCTGTGTAGCTATGCCGGTTGGGCAGGTATTGGTATTACATTCCAACGCCTGTATACACCCCAGGGCAAACATCATTCCCCTTGCGCTATTGCACATATCGGCTCCTAATGCAAAGTTCTTTAACAGATCGAACCCGGTTGCAACCTTACCCGATGCTATGATCTTGATATGTTGTTTTAAATCAAATCCTGTTAAGGCATCATAAACAAAAGCTAATGCCTCACGCAAAGGCATACCTACGGAATTGGAAAACTCTAACGGCGATGCTCCTGTACCGCCCTCGCCCCCATCAACTGTAATAAAATCGGGATAGATACCGGTTTTGATCATAGCTTTACAAATGGCTAAAAATTCGCTTTTATGGCCCACACATAATTTAAAACCAACCGGCTTACCGCCTGAAAGATCACGCAGCTTTTTAATAAACTGCATCATTTCAATAGGGTTGCTAAACGCGGTATGGTATGGCGGTGATATCACATCGTGACCCATCTCTACCAAACGGATCCTTGCAATTTCGGGCGTAACTTTAGCTGCCGGTAAAATACCGCCATGCCCGGGCTTGGCACCCTGGGATAGCTTGATCTCAATCATTTTTATTTGAGGCAGATGTGCACGTTCGGTAAAAGCTTCGTAATTGATGGTACCATCCGGGTTACGGCAGCTAAAATACCCTGTTCCTATCTGCCAGATGATATCGCCTCCGGGTTGTAAATGATAATCGCTTAAACCACCCTCGCCTGTATTATGGGCAAAATCTCCAATTTTGGCGCCGCTGTTTAAGGCTAATATGGCATTGGTACTTAATGAGCCAAAACTCATGGCCGATATATTAAATACGCTGGCATCATAAGACTGGGTACAATCGGGCCCGCCAACTTTAACGCGCGGAGAATTATTTAGGGTATGATGATCTATTGCCCCTATGCTATGATTTAACCACTCGTACCCGTTTTGATATACATCCAGCTCAGTACCAAACGGGCGGGTATCATCTACCTTTTTGGCGCGTTGGTATATAACGCTTCGGTTTTGACGATTAAACGGTGTACCGTTGGTATCGCTCTCTACAAAATATTGGTATATTTTAGGGCGCAGGTCTTCGGCTAAATAACGCAGCCTGCCTACTACCGGGAAATTACGCACTATAGTATGTTTGCTCTGTAGCATATCATACACACCCAAAACAAAAATGGGTACAAAAATAACAAACGACCATGCTGCCGGTCGCCAAATTAAACTCCATCCTATTAGTGCGGCTATGATAATTATGGCTGATATGATAAAAAGTTTTCTCATGCGTGTAATATATCGTGTAAATCTAAACGATTGCATCTAACAAAAAGCGTGTTGCAACGTTAATTATATTTAAATGTCTGACAAATGTAATTTATAAAAAATAGATGTTTAAACATCTATTTTGTTTGTATATTTGTCCTATCAAAAAAAACAATCATATCATGGCAACAACAAAATGGGTATTGGACCCAACACACTCAGAAGTACAATTTAAAGTAAAACACTTAGTTATATCAACCGTTAGCGGATTTTTTAAAAGCTTTGAAGGCAGTTTAACTACTGATAACGAAAATTTTGAAAACGCTCAAGTTGAATTTTCATTAGATGTAAATAGCATTGATACCAACCAGGAGCAACGCGACGGACATTTAAAAGGACCTGATTTTTTTGACGCTGAAACATATCCAAAAATCAGTTTCATATCTACATCATTAACTAAAGATGGTGATGACTATAAATTAAAAGGCGACTTGACCATTAAAGATGTAACTAAACCGGTTAGCTTGGATGTAGAGTTTGGCGGTTCGGCTGCTGACTTTTATGGAAATACTAAAGCTGGTTTTGACGTAACCGGAAAAATTAACCGTAAAGAATTTGGCTTAACCTGGGATGGCATTACCGAAGCAGGTGCCATTGTAGTTGGAGAAGACATCAAATTGCACGCCAGCGTGCAGTTTGCAAAACAAGCATAAGTTTTAACTGATCTTATATTTCTACCTAAAGCCTTGCGATGTAAAACATCGTAAGGCTTTTTTTGTCTACTTTTGAGTGTAATAACTCCTATCGCAAACTATGATCATCAAGATATACCCTGAAAACCCTAATGAAAAAGCTATCCAGCAGGTAGTGGATGTATTGCGTAAAGGCGGCATCATCATCTACCCCACTGATACGGTTTATGGATTAGGGTGCGATATTACCAATCAGAAAGCTATTGAGGCTATTTGTAAAATCAGGAACATTAAACCGGATAAGGCCAACTTCTCATTTGTGTGCTACGATCTGAGCCATATATCAGATTATATCAAGCCAATAGATAATACCACCTTCAGGGTACTAAAAAAGGCATTACCGGGGCCATTTACCTTTATATTTAACGCAAACCACAACGTACCTAAGCTATTAAGCTCTAACAAAAAAACAGTGGGTATACGTGTGCCCGACAATACTATTGCCCGTTGCATTGTGAAAGAATTGGGTAACCCCATCCTATCTTCTTCCATACATGACGAGGATGAGATCATAGAATATTCAACCGACCCGGAACTGATTCATGAAAAGTATGAGAACTTGGTTGATATCGTTATCGATGGTGGTTATGGCGACAACGTGCCATCTACCGTAGTTGATTGCACCTCCGGTGATTTTGAGATCATTCGTGAAGGTAAAGGAGATTTGGAAGCTTATTTGTAATTTTCTTCATAACGTCATTGTGAGGAACGAAGCAATCTCTGCACTTGCTAATCAATTTCCACAATGCCGTTTAAAACAACTCTTATCTTATTGACTGTCCTTTGTAGAGATTGCTTCGTTCCTCGCAATGACGCTTTGGGGGAAGAGTGATGGATTTACCCCTTTATCGATTTTACAAACCCCGGAATCTTATCCATATAACCGTCCTCGCCCAACAACTTTACAAACGCGCTGCCTACAATAGCGCCATTAGCGTATTGACAAGCCTTGGTGTAGGTTTCGTTATTCGATATGCCAAAGCCTATGATAGTAGGGTTTTTAAGGTTCATCGCTTTAACACGTTGGTAATAACCTTCAATACTATCAGATACATTTAAGTTACCGCCCGTAATATTAGACGATGACAACAGGTAAATAAAACTGTTACTCAACTCATCAATTTTACGGATACGGGCCTCGGCAGTTTGCGGGGTTACCAGGAATATATTACTCAGGTTATTATCCTTAAAAAAGCCCGAATACATGCTTTCATACTCATACATCGGCAGATCGGGTACTATCACCCCATCTACACCAGCCTCGGCTGCTGCTTTACAAAAACGCTCCACACCGTATTGCACTATCGGGTTTACATAACCCATTAACAGTATGGGAATAGTAACACGCTTACGCAGATCTTTTAACTGTTCAAAAAGTACATTAAGCGTCATGCCATTATCTAATGCCTGCTGTGAGCTGTTTTGAATAGTGGGCCCATCAGCTACCGGGTCAGAGTATGGAAAACCTATCTCCAGAAAATCGGCGCCTGCTTTTTCCAGTGCTTCCGCAATATCAATAGTGGTATTTATTGCAGGGTAACCTGCGGTATAGTAGATAGATAATAAATTATCTTTTTTAGTTGCGAAAAGTTGGTTTAAGCGATTCATTTATCAGTTGATAGTTCATAGATCATAGTTCATGGCGATAGTTACTATGAACCATCAACTATGAACCATGAACCCATTAATAGCCAAAGTATTTTATATAAGTATCCAGGTCCTTATCACCACGACCTGAAAGGCAGATAACAACATTATCATCTGCTTTAAATTTCATTTTTTCTAAGTATGCCAACGCATGTGCCGATTCAATTGCCGGGATGATACCCTCCAACTGGCAACATAATAAACCCGCCTGTAATGATTCCTCATCAGTAACACTGGCATATTGCGCGCGTTTAATTTTATACAAATGCGCATGCTGCGGACCAATACCCGGATAATCAAGCCCCGCAGAGATAGAATAAGGCTCTACAACCTGTCCGTCGTCCGTTTGCATCAAAATGGTTCGACTACCGTGTAAAACGCCTTCACGGCCCAGAAAAGTGGTTGCAGCAGAATGCCCGCTATCTACACCTTTACCAGCTGCCTCAACAGCGATCAGCTTCACACTTTCATCATCTAAAAAATGATAGAATGCGCCCATAGCGTTACTACCACCGCCTACGCAAGCTAAAACATATTCTGGTAATTCTTTACCTGTTTGTTCCTTTAACTGCCATTTAGTTTCTGCGGATATGATGGATTGAAACTTAGCCACCATTTCGGGATAAGGATATGGGCCTACTACCGAGCCGATGATATAGTGTGTATCCACCGGGTTGGCAATCCAATCGCGCATAGCTTCGTTGGTAGCATCTTTTAAAGTTTTGCTTCCTGATGTGGCGGGCACAACCTTAGCACCCAGCATTTTCATGCGCGATACGTTTGGCGCCTGGCGGGCCATATCCACCTCGCCCATGTAAACTACACACTCAATGCCCATTAAGGCGCAAACCGTAGCTGTGGCTACGCCATGCTGCCCTGCTCCTGTTTCGGCTATAATGCGTTTTTTACCTAAACGTTTGGCCAACAATATCTGCCCTATGGCATTGTTTATTTTATGTGAGCCGGTATGGTTAAGGTCCTCACGCTTTAAAAATATATTAGCACCATATTTTTCTGAGTAACGCTTGGCATAATACAATGGCGACGGCCTGCCCACATAATCCTTTAAAAGTTTATTGAACTCGGCTTTAAAATCGGCATCATCGATGATTTGCAGGTATTGCTGCCTTAATTCTTCTACGTTTGGATATAGCATTTCAGGTATATATGCTCCACCAAAATCACCGTAATAACCTTGTTCGTTAACTCCGTATTTCATTAGTTCTATTTTTTAAGCATATCAAATGCTTTTTTTAATTTTTCAATATCCTTTACGCCCGGTGATGTTTCAAATTTACTATTTAAATCAACCCCGTAAAATTGTGAATGGGTAATTATATTCACTTCCTCCAAATTATCCAAACTTAACCCTCCGCTTAAAAAGAAAGGAACGTTCAATTTATAATTCTCCAATATGCTCCAGTCAAATGTTTTACCTGATCCGCCATGTAGGTCGGTCTTGGTATCGAACAGGAAATAATCTACTTTGTTGGCATAATTATTCAATTGCTCAAAATCAAAGTCAGCGTTCAATCCAAAAGCTTTAAACACGGTTACCTTATTGCGGAACGAATTGGCAAAATCTGGGCTTTCGCTGCCATGTAATTGTATAGCGTTAAAACCGAACTGATCTATTAAAGCGTTTATAGTTTCTTCATTTTCATCTACAAATACTGCGGTTTTGTAAACGTTTGCCGGCAGGTGAGCTAATACGTCTGTTGAGATATCTTTAATATACCTTGGCGATGGCTCATAGCATATAAAACCCATATAGTCGGGCTTTAAAGCAGCTACCGCTTGTATGTTATCCGTATCCCGTAAACCGCAGATTTTTATTTTCATGTTTAATTAGCCACCAAAGTTTTAAAGCTCTTTAAAGCTGATCCTTTTAACAAAGCTTCTTCGGCCTCATAAAAACAATCAGCAAATGTTTTTTCAGGATGAATAGTTTTAATAGCGATAGCCGCGTTAGCCAGCACTACATTGTTTTGCGCTGTTGTAGCTTCATTATTCAGCACCTTCATAAATATATCTGCCGAGTCAGCAACCGTGCTACCACCTATTATTTCAGATGGATCTAACTTTTCAAATCCTAAAGCTTCAATGCTATTTATCTTTTCACCATCGGCAGAGAAAGTTTTAAAATCGCAGGTTAAGGATATCTCGTCGTAACCTTCTAAAGCGTTCAGAATGGTATATTTCACATCCGACTGCTGGTACAAATAAGCATAGACACGAGCCAACTCCAGGTTATACACCCCAACCATTTGGTTTTTAGGCCTGGCGGGATTAACCATAGGGCCCAGCATATTAAAAAACGTTTTTACACCCAACTCTCTACGTATAGGTGCCACAGTTTTCATAGCCGGGTGAAATAATGGTGCGTGCAGAAAGCAAATATTGGCTTTATTGATGCTATCTTTTAATTTCTCAGCATCATTAGTAAACTGGTAGCCCAGATACTCCATAACGTTTGATGAACCGCAGCCCGATGAAACACCGTAGTTACCGTGTTTAGCTACTTTATATCCAGCCCCTGCTACAACGAATGATGCCAGGGTTGAAATATTAAACGTATCCTTTCCATCACCTCCTGTACCACAAAGGTCTATCAGGTTATCAGTCTCCAGGTCAAGTGGAAGGCAAAGCTCAAGCATGGCATCCCTAAAACCTTCAAGTTCATCTACCGTAATATTACGCATACAATAGGCGGTCATGAAAGCGGCAATTTGCGAATTGTTATACGTACCCTGTGTAATGATAGTCAGGATGTTTTTTGATTCTTCCCTTGTAAAAGCTTTGTTCTCGAAAAGGTGATTTAGTATTTGTTTCATATTATCCTGAAAGGATTTTTTAGTTAAAGCATTAAAACGTTGTAACAAAAAAGGGTTACCAAACGGCAACCCTTTTTAATATATATTTTAATAAATGGGATTGCCTTACGATTACTCGTTAAACCACCACCAGTTATTATTTATTCTTGTAACGTTCATTTGCACAACAAAGATGGAAATTGTTTTCACCAAAAGCAAGCGGAAAAATTTATTTTGGTAATACTATTTCAGCAAAGGATCTTTCTCCTTTGTAAACACATTATAAACCAGCTTATCCAATAAACCCGGCAATAGCTTGCTTAACAATACGGTAAGTTTTCCCTGCCTTGTCATAATGAGTGTACGGGCACGGCTTTCTACCCCATCAGCTATAATTTTGGCCACTTCGTCGGCGGTCATCATTTTTTCTTCGTGCAAAGTACTCTCACCCTGCTGTACGCCACTTTTATCTAAAGCCGTATTGCGGATGTTGGATGCCGTAAAGCCCGGGCAGGCGGTTAATACATGTACCCCGGTTTTTAAATTCTCCACGCGCAGGGCATCTAAAAACCCATTCATGGCAAATTTTGATGCTGAATATCCTGAGCGACCGGGCAGGCCTTTATACCCTGCTATGGAGGATACCCCTACAATGCTACCTTGTGTTTTTAAAATTTCAGGCAATGCAAATTTCGTACAATAGACTGTTCCCCAAAAGTTTACATCCATTAACTGTTGTAAAACTTTAACATTAGTATCATTAAATAAAGCCCGCATTGATATGCCCGCATTATTGATCAATACGTCTATTTTTCCGAAAGTAGCAATGGTTTGTTTGATGAGATGTTCGCAATCAGTTTCAATAGCTACATCACATTCAACTGCAATGGCTTTAATGTTATATTGCTGCTGAAGGCTTTGGGCTATCTCACATAAAGTAACGTACTGCCTTGCGGCTAACACTAAATTAGCTCCGCGAGAGGCAAATTCAGTAGCTAATGCTTTACCAATGCCCGATGATGCACCGGTGATAATTACAACTTTATTGTTCAACTTCATATTGCGGCTTAAACACCTGCGGCATGCCGTGTACTTTTATTTGGGGCACTTTAAACAGGTATTTAGCAGCGAATATAAACATAGCGCCGTAAAAGTATTTAATGTATTGCCAGCTAAATTTAGGTATAGCCTGCGTTTTAGGGTTGATAATATATGTTTTGGGGAAATAATAATTTTTAAGGCCCGCCAGTTTCATACGGTATGAAAGGTCGATATCATAACCGAAACGTACAAAACGCTCGTCAAACATTCCGGTTTCGTTAAAGATTGATCTGCGCAGCAGCATAAAAGCACCGTTCAATATATCTACCTCTGTTGTTTGAAACTCTTCTACCCACTCCTTGCGGTTACGGTTATTTAAACGTGATTTAGGAAACTGCCTTGAAAGGCCTACTAATTTGAAAAAGGTTCTCCATGGTTTGGTCAATCCGCGTTTTGACTCTGATAAAAATTTTCCTTGCGGAGATAACATTCTTACACCCGCTCCGCTGGCATCATGATGTTCGTCCATAAACTCCAGTACTTTCTCTAAAGTATCTTTGCCGCAAATTGTATCCGCATTGACCAGTAAAACATACTCACCTTTAGCCAGTTCAATGGCGCGATTGTAGGCTTTTGGGATACCTTCATTAACCTGGTTAGCTAAAACTTTAAATTGTGGGAATTGGTAACCCAACATCTCTATTGAGTTATCACACGATGCGTTGTCAACAATAAGAACTTCATAATCAATGCTTTTACCAGCAACAATTAAAGAATTTAGTGACTGCTTGAGTAAATTACACTGATTGTAATTTACCATAATAACTGTTAGTTTCATAAGTTACCTGGATAATGAATTTTCATACGGAACACGTGTAGTGATAGACCGCCCGAGAGTGATCTCATCAACGTACTCCAATTCACCTCCAAAAGCTATGCCACGAGCAATAGTTGATAACTTCAGGTTAAAATTTTTAAGTCGTTTATCTAAATAAAATATGGTAGTGTCGCCTTCCATGGTGGCGCTTAGGGCAAAAATAATTTCTTTAGCCTCGCTTTGTTTTAATCGTTCAACCAGCGAATCAACCTCCAGGTCACTTGGCCCAATACCATCCATAGGTGATATCAATCCACCCAGTACATGGTATACGCCATTATATTGGTTGGTATTTTCAATAGCCATTACATCGCGGGTATCTTCAACAATACAAACCAGGCTTTGGTCGCGTTTGGGTGATGCGCAAATTTCGCATACCGCCTTATCAGATATATTATGGCAAGTTTGGCAAAACTGAATTTCGTTACGAAGTTTACTTACTGTGCTGCTAAACTGTTCTACATCGGCCTTTTCTTGCTTCAACAAATGTAACACCAGGCGTAAAGCGGTTTTTTGACCCACTCCCGGTAATTTAGCAAATTCAGCAACGGCGTTTTCCAGCAACTTCGACGAAAAGTTCATGTTGCGAATTTAAAAAATAATAGGTAAATCGCTGTAGTTCGTGGATAATAGTTCACGGGCAACCACCTCAACGTCATTGCGAGGAACGAAGCAATCTCTACATAAGATAATCACGAAGATAAATGTTCGTTTTAAAACGACTATCTTGGAAATTGATTTGCAAGTGAAGAGATTGCTTCGTTCCTCGCAATGACGATTGGTTAAAATATATAAACACCCATGACCCCAGCCCTACTACTCACTTTCATCATCGGTTACTTTTTGGTGCTATTAGTTATATCATGGCTTACCTCGCGTAAATCGTCGGATAACGATACCTTTTTTGTGGCCAACCGTAATTCCAAATGGTATTTGGTAGCATTTGGTATGATAGGTACCGCTTTGAGCGGTGTTACTTTTATATCCGTACCGGGTAAAGTAGGCGCGCCTACGGGTGATGAGTTTGCTTATTTTCAATTTGTACTGGGCAACGCTGCCGGGTTTATCATTATAGCTACGGTGTTACTTCCGCTGTATTACCGCATGAAGCTAACCTCCATCTATAGCTATATTGAACATGCCTTAGGTACGTGGAGCTATAAAACTGCGGCAGGTATATTTTTAATAAGTAGGGTAATCGGTTCGGCATTTAGGCTGTATTTGGTGGTAATTGTACTACAAAAATTCATTTTTGACAGCTACGGGGTACCGTTTGCAGTAACCGTATTAATATGCCTTGTGCTGATATGGGCGTACACCTACAAAGGCGGCTTAAAAACCATTATTATAACAGATAGCCTACAGACGCTATTTTTAGTTTCATCAGTTTTTCTGTCGATATATTTTATATGTGATAGTTTGGACTACACTATATTTGAAGCAGCCGATGCCATTAAAGACAGCAGTTACTCCAAAATATTCTTCGTTAACGACTTTATGAGCAGTCGGCTACATTTGAGTAAGCAATTTTTGGGTGGCTTATTTATCACCGTAGGCATGACCGGGCTTGACCAAGACCTGATGCAAAAAAACCTGAGCTTAAAAAACATCCGCGAAGCGCAAAAAAACATGTTCAGCTTTACCGCGGTGTTTGTATTGATCAACATCTTCTTTTTAAGTGTAGGTGCATTGCTTTACATATATGCCGCTAAATATGGCATCAGTGTTGAAAAAACGGATTACCTATACCCTACCATAGCTTTACAATATTTGGGTATTGTGCCTGCTATTGTATTTATGCTGGGGTTAACAGCGGCCACATTTGCTACTACCGATTCGGCCCTAACGGCTTTAACCACATCATTTTGTGTAGATTTTTTAAACTTTAATAAAGGCGGCGATAATAACAGCAAAAAGCGCATCAACATCCGCCATTATGTACATATAGGGTTCTCGGGGTTGTTGTTTTTAACCATCATCATATTCAATGCTATTAATGACAAAGCAGTGGTTACAGCCATATTCGCTGTAGCATCGTATACTTACGGACCTTTATTAGGCTTGTATTCATTTGGGCTATTTGTAGGCCACAGACAGGTTTCAGATAAGCTGGTGCCGTTTATTTGCCTGCTATCGCCGGCTATATGTTACTATTTGAGCAACAACTCGATAGAATTAATTGGCTATAAATTTGACAATGAACTTATCCTGGTAAACGGATTGATTACCTTTGCGGGATTGTGGCTTACCTCGTCGGCTAAAACAAAAGCAGCAACTGCTTAGTTTAGTTGGATTGCGTGGACTCACCCGGTCATAGCTGCGCTCGACCACCCTCTCTTCGCCTTTGGCGTAAAGAGGGAAGCTGCTAACAACCCTCTTTACCGCTTGCGGAAGAGAGGGTCGACAAGTGAAACGACGTCGGGGTGAGTCGATTGCGGATGTTAATGATTTGATATAATAAGAAGATATGACTGGTGACGAAAAAATAAGACAAGCATTTGAAAATAAAAACTGGCAGGAGATAAAAGTAACCGACTCTTGGCAGATATTTAAAATAATGGCCGAGTTTGTTGACGGCTTTGAAAAACTGGCTAAAATTGGGCCGTGTGTTTCCATATTTGGCTCGGCGCGTACACATAACGATAATCAATATTACAAACTGGCCGAAGAAACTGCTCGCTTATTAACCGAGCATGGCTACGGCGTAATATCAGGCGGTGGCCCTGGTATTATGGAGGCGGCTAATAAAGGTGCCTACGAAGCCGGGGGTAAATCGGTAGGGTTAAACATTGAGCTACCTTTTGAGCAGTTCCACAATAAATATATCGACAGGGATAAGATACTGGAGTTTGATTATTTCTTTATCCGTAAGGTAATGTTCATGAAATACTCGCAGGGCTTTATTGTACTGCCGGGTGGGTTTGGTACCATGGATGAATCGTTTGAGGCGATAACATTAATACAAACCGGTAAAATTGCCCGCTTCCCTATTGTATTTGTAGGTAAAGAGTATTGGGGCGGCTTATTTAAATGGGTAGAAGAAAAAATGCTTAACGAAGAGCATAACATCCACCCGGATGACCTGAACCTGTATCGCTTGGTTGATACCGCCGAAGAGGCTGTTGAACACATTACACGCTTCTACAACAAATATGTATTAAAACCGAATTTTTAATAACCCTCTTGTCATTTCTGAGCGAGAGCGAAGAACTACTCTCTTGAGCGTAGCGAAAAATCTTATACGTCGTACATATAAGTCGTTTAAGATTTCTCACTGCGTTTCGAAATGACATTTTATAATTTATTAATAATCATTTAAATAGTAATCTCTATTTTAGCCGCCCTTATGGCCAAACCTAACAAGCAAGCTGCGCTCAGCTTTATATTTATTACTTTATTAATTGATGTTACCGGGTTAGGAATTATTATTCCTGTATTACCTAAATTGATACAAACGCTTATACATGGCGGCTTAAGTGAAGCTTCACGTTACGCGGGGTTATTAACTGTGGCTTACTCCATTACGCAGTTTTTGTTTGCACCCATATTGGGCAATTTAAGTGATAAGTACGGCCGCCGCCCGGTGTTGCTGGGTTCATTATTTGGCTTCGGTATTGATTATTTTTTAATGGCATTTGCCCCTACTATAGCCTGGCTATTTGTGGGTCGGATTGTTGCAGGTATTACCGGTGCAAGTTTTACTACAGCCTCGGCTTATATTGCTGATGTAAGCGCACCCGAAAAACGCGCTCAAAACTTTGGTATGATCGGTGTTGCTTTTGGGATAGGGTTTATCATAGGCCCGGTTCTGGGCGGAATATTAGGTAAATACAGCACCCATCTTCCATTTATAGCGGCAGGGGTTTTAGCTTTGCTTAATGCGGCTTATGGCTATTTTGTGCTGCCTGAATCATTAGATGCAGCACATCGCCGCTCTTTTGATATTAAAAGGGCTAATCCCTTAGGCTCATTATTACAGTTGAAAAAGTACCCTGCGGTATTAGGCTTAGCCGTTAGCTTATTCCTGGTTTATTTTGCCGGGCAATCTGTACAAAGCGTATGGACGTTTTATACCATTGAAAAATTCAACTGGAATGAAGCCATGGTAGGTTATTCGTTAGGGTTTGTGGGCTTAACGGTAGCCGCTGTACAAGGCGGGCTGATACGCGTAGCCATACCCAAATTGGGTAAAGAGCGAAGTATTTGGATTGGCTTAGTACTATATGGCATTGGTTTAATATTATTTGGTTTGGCCAACCAGGGCTGGATGATGTTTGCCTTTATGATACCTTATGCATTGGGCGGCATTGCTGGCCCTGCCCTACAAGGCATTATGACCGAGCAGGTGCCAAAAAACGAACAGGGTGAACTACAAGGTGCCCTGACCAGTTTAATGAGCCTGAGCGCCATATTTGGCCCCTGGATAATGACATATATCTTTTATTACTTTACCAAACCCGGCACGTCATGGCATTTACCGGGTGCACCGTTTATGCTGGGCGCGTTATTAATGTTTTTGAGTGCTATATTAGCAGTACGCAGTTTTAAAAGAAACACAAATTAAAATTATTGGTTATCCACCTGTAAACTCCTTTAATTTTTATGGCTGATAAGCTGGCATCTACTAAAAAAACTGCACCAAAAAAGTCACGTTCGGCCGCGCTGGGTTTTATTTTCCTGACCATTTTTATTGATGTGTTGGGGCTGGGTATCATTATTCCGGTAATGCCTAAGTTATTAGAAACTTTGGGACACGTAGATATAAGCACCGCCTCGAGATATAACGGCTGGCTAACTTTTGTATATGCCAGTATGCAATTGATTTTCGCATCCATTATGGGTAATTTAAGTGACCGGTACGGGCGCAGGCCGGTATTATTAATATCATTAGTAGGCTTTAGCGTTGATTATGTGTTTATGGCCTTTGCGCCTACTATTGCCTGGTTATTTGTGGGGAGATTTATTGCGGGTGTAACCGGAGCAACCACCTCTACTGCTACCGCATATATAGCCGATATTAGTACCGGTACTAAACGCTCAGCCAATTTTGGTTTGGTTGGTGCCGCATCAGGTATTGGATTGATCATTGGCATTGCATTAGGCGCTTATTTGGGTGAGTTGAATGTTAAATTTCCTTTTTTAGCAGCAGCGGCTTTCGCGGCATTTAACGCTTTGTATGGTTTCTTTATTTTACCCGAATCTTTAAAACCTGAGAACCGCCGTCCATTTGAGTGGAGGCGCGCCAACCCGGTTGGTGCGTTGGTAAATGTATTTACTAAACACGTTGGTTTAGGCGGCTTAATAGGTGCTATAACCTTGGTATATATTGGTCAAAAAGCTATTGAATATTTATTATCATTCTACCTGATAGAAAAATTCGAATGGACACTAAGCAGCATTGGTACACTTGGTGTTGTTATAGGGCTTCTATTAGTGGCCATACAAGGCGGATTGATACGTTATACCATTCCTAAGTTCGGCCTGCAAAAAAACATTATCTGGGGGCTATTATTTTACACGGTTGGGCTTGTTTTAGTGGCTTTGATCAATAAGGGCTGGATGATGTATTTGTGTATGATACCGTATTGTTTAGGCGGCATATCGGGTCCGGCGCTACAGGCTTGGGCAACTGATAAAGTAGCCAAAAACGAGCAGGGCGAATTACAGGGAGCTTTATCTATTGTAAATAGTTTAAGTGTAATTGTAGGGCCACTATTGTTTAGCTATGTTTTTTATCACTTTACTGAGGATAAAGCCAGTAGTTATTATTTCCCAGGGGCACCTTATATTTTGGCGGCGTTATTAATGCTGATAGCGGCGATCTTAATAATAAGGGTGTTCAAAAAACCAGTTCGCAAAAATAAGAACAAACCCGACACTATACATCCAACCCACTTACGCCACCCGATATAACAAACTTCATCATATCTGCCGAATTTTTATCAACCGGCTTTACTTTATCGGCAGGAACGATTACCACCTGCCCTGCAAAGGAATATGAAAACGGAAAATAAACCGCTACCTCGCCTGGAAGATTTAATTTGGAAAGGTCTTTTTGTACTAAGAAACCCACTTTTTTAAGGCCAAACTCATTAACCTGAACAATAACGGCTTCGGTAAATTTCTTCTCGTCACCAACAAAGGCTTCGGTCAAATCTTTTATTGAAGAATACAAGAAATTAAAAAAAGGCAAACGGTTTATCCAGCGGTTTAACCAGACTTTAATAGGATCGGTAATTACGTTGGTTACCAGCACACCCGCTATCATGATAATGACTATTACGTTCAATATACCCAAACCGGGTATATATCGCGGCTTGCCATCCTTACCCACCCATAAAATATCGCTTAAATTCAGAGCGTTATCAACGGCCGATACCGCCCAAAACATGAGGTATGCCGCGGCACCCAGGGGCACTACAATAATGAGTCCTTTAAAGAAATAATTTAACAGTGCGCCGGCTAACTTTTTCATGAGTGCTAATTACTCATAAAAATACACTCTTTTTACCCTTTGAGAAATATTAGTTAAAATTTCGTACGGAATGGTGTTTATCTGGGCGGCCATATCCTCTACCCTAAGCTGGTCGTTGAAAACAATTACCTCATCACCTTCTTCTACATTTACTACTTCGCTAACATCCAACATGGTCATATCCATGGATATATTGCCTATGGTAGATACCACCATGCCATTTACCATCATCTTGCCTACACCGTTACCAAACGCACGCACATAGCCATCGGCATAGCCAATGCGTACCGTAGCAATTTTACCGCCTTTAGGCATTTCGCCTTTACGGCTATACCCAACTGTTTCGCCGGGAAGGAGTTTTTTTATTTGCGAGATATTGGTTTTTAAACTTGCAATAGGCTGCAACGGGTAATCCTCAGCGGGTATGGCCGCGTCAACGCCGTAAAGGCCAATACCTAACCGCACCATATCAAACTGTGCACCCGGCCAGCGAGTAATGCCAGATGAATTTAAAATATGTTTAATAACCGGGTAGCCCAATACATCTTCTATATGCGTAAAAGCAGTTTTAAAAGTGGTTATCTGTTGTAGCGTAAAATCATCATGCGCCTCGGCTTCGCTGGCAGCCAGGTGCGAGAATACAGATAGCACCCTGATAAATTTATTTTGCTCCAGCAGGTCGCCCAGCATATCTATATCCACCAGCTCAAAACCCAGGCGGCGCATACCTGTATCTATTTTAAGATGAATAGGGTAATTTAAAATATCGCGATGCTGTACGTATTTTATAAACTCATCAAACAAGCCAAAGCTATATATTACCGGCTCAAGGTTATGTTTTATCAGTTTATCAAAAGCAGATGGCTCGGCATTAAGTACCATTATGGGCAGGGTAATGCCTGTTTGTCGTAAGGAAACCCCTTCATCAATATACGCTACCGCCAAATAATCTACCTTATTGTATTGCAATACGTTAGCTAGCTCGAACGTGCCACTGCCATAGGAGAATGCCTTCACCATAGCCATGGTTTTTACCCCGGGTTGCAATTGTGAGCGGTAGTAATTTAAATTATGCACCATGGCGTTCAGGTCTATCTCCATTACCGTTTCGTGTGCCTTTTGGGTAAGGGCGCGGCTCACACGCTCAAACTCAAATGTGCGCGACCCTTTGATCAGGATGGTTTCGTCCTTAAAGTCATGCGTATTGAGCTGGTTTAACAGCGCGATAGTATCCGGATAAAAATGTTTTTCAGGTACATCAAATAACTCCTGATATTTTACCAATGCTTCCCCAACACCTATAAATTTATCTATCTCCTGCGCTTTGATCAATTGGGCAACCTGGCTGTACAACTCATCTTCGGGTAAGCCCGACTGGAATATATCCGACAGTATCACCGTATTTTTTTGGTGCTGATTTTGCTGGCTCAAAAAGTTAAGTGCTATCTCCAGCGATTGTATGTCCGAGTTATAGGAATCATCAATTATGGAGCAATCATTAACCCCGTTTTTCAGCTCCAAACGCATACTTACACGGGTTAGCCGCTCTATTCGTTTATCTACCTCTTCAGGTTTATACCCCATGGCCAGCAGGGTTGCCCAGCAAATTATAGCATTCTCTACCGATGCCTTATCCGTAAACGGCACTAGACACTCTATCTCCTCGCCCTTAAATATGGCGCGCAGGTAATAGTTTTTAGATATTACTGTTTCCGTAAACACAAAAAGGTCTGCCTGGTTAAAACTGCGGCTCCAGGTAAAGCAGGTAGTTTGAGGTAAGTCGGTTTTATAAGGCAGTAGCTGGTCGTAATTATGTATCAGCAGTTTGCAGTTTTTAAACAGCTTTAATTTTTCCTGTACTTTTTCGGCATCGCTATCAAAACCCTCGTCATGTGCCGAACCTATGTGCGTCATTACGCCTATGGTAGGCTGTATCATGGCTTCCAGGCGTTCCATTTCGCCGGGTTGCGATATACCCGCCTCAAACAAGCCAAGGTTATTACTCACTGTAATTTGCCATACCGAAAGCGGTACCCCCAATTGCGAATTATAGCTTTTGGGATTTCTTACTATGTTTTTATCGGCATACAATAACTGGTACAGCCATTCCTTCACAATGGTTTTTCCATTGCTGCCGGTTATGCCTATTACTTCCAGCTCAAACTGGCTGCGGTGATGTTTGGCCAATTGCTGCAAGGCGGTCAGTACATCGGGCACTACCAATACATTAGCTTCGGGGAGCTTTATCTCAGGCCCATCCTTCACCACAAAGTTGCGCACCCCTGCCGAGTATGCCTCTGCAATAAACTCGTGCCCATTGCGCCTGCCGCTTAAGGCAAAAAACAGGCCGCCTGCGGGGTTATTAATACGGCGGCTATCGGTAAGCAATACGCTTATGGTATCTTCCTTTACAATATCGCCTGTGGCGTTAATAATTTGCTGTACTTCGGCTATGGGATAATGGTTGCTGAGCATATTAGATACGAATTTGCTTATATTTTAAACAATAGAAGAATTTTAACGAATTTTGGTTTTAATGGACGACCAAAAACCCCGAAAAATTACGGATGAAAAAGTAGCCCTTACCAAAGCCGAGCATTATTGCGCCTACCAGGAACGCTCGCAGCAGGAAGTAAGGGATAAATTATACGAATGGGGATTATGGACAGACGCGGTAGAAAACATCATATCGCAACTGATAACCGGCAACTATTTAAACGAAGAACGCTTTGCCAAAGCCTACACACAGGGTAAGTTTAAGCAAAAAGCGTGGGGACGCATCAAAATAAAACAGGGGCTTAAATTGAAGAAAGTACCTGATGTGCTGATCAAAAAAGCTTTGTTAACTATTGATGGCGATGATTATATAAAGGCTTTACAAAAGGTAATAGCCAAAAAATCGCCATTGATCAAAGAAAAAACCGATTATAAACGCCGCTACAAACTACAACAATACGCCATGAGCCGCGGGTATGAAGCAGACCTTATTACGGATGTTTTGAAAAACAGCGACTTATAAATTTTATTAAAAAAAATAAATCTTTTACTTGCAGAATATGCATTTCTATCTATATTTGCACTCCGCAAACGCGATAGTGACCTGCGGTAATACAAAATGCGAAAGTAGCTCAGTTGGTAGAGCACGACCTTGCCAAGGTCGGGGTCGCGAGTTCGAATCTCGTCTTTCGCTCTAAATCCCTTCTGACCAGCAGAAGGGATTTATTTTTAAAAGTTTAGTCTCGATCTAATCGATACATAAACGCTCAGATGGTGGAACTGGTAGACACGCAGGACTTAAAATCCTGTGCCCTTTAAAGGCGTGCGGGTTCGATTCCCGCTCTGAGTACTTCTAAAAAAATCGACTTAAAGCCTGATATGAAAATATCAGGCTTTTTTGTTTGATACGATTTGGTTCTGGGGGCTAGGCACATCTGATGCGGTGATAACACCGACCATAGGCCGAAATAATACATATAAAGATTTTTGATTCCAAAAAATCGATTGAAAGCCTGATAGAAAAATCTTTTTTTGCTTATGGTGCATTGATGCCCCTTGTCCCGTTTTAACATTTTCCACAAATAGTAATAAAATGTTGATAAATAACCAATATTATTAACCTCCATTTAATAAATATGTTCTATATTTGTTTCAAATCCGACCGATAGGTAAGATTTAGTTCTTTGAATGGTTTGTGTATTGACAGGTAATTATATGTAAACACCAATTTCAGAGTAATATTTACTCACCCTTTATGGGTTCTTTTCGTTTTCGCATCGCCCCCGGCGTTTGTGTTGCGGATCGTATCGCGTCTCGTACTCCGCTTTCGTCTCGTTTCCGTCGCGTCTCTTTTTTCGTTTCGCCCCGTTTTCGTTTTCGCACGTCGTTGTCGTTATCGTTTGTTTTTTTGGAGCAAGAATATATGTGGTGGTGCTGCGAACTGCGCTTAAGCATTTAGTTACCCTCGGTATTGTGAAATGGAGCAAGCTCGATGTTGAGCTAACTAAATTTTAAAAAAATATGGTCAATAAACAGACAATTGAAAGATTGATTGAAGGTATTCAGTCAATCGTTTCGGAGAGCCGCAGTTCGCTTTCCGTTAGAGATGTAGAACTTTTAAATGAGTGTATCGTTTTTTTAGAAACGCTTCGCAGCATGAATTATCCTCGCGATCCTGTTTCATCAGAAATTGTAGCAAATGTTGTAAAGATATTACTGCAAGTGCTACTTAGCCACGATTATGACAAGTTAAAAGATTTATTATTCTAATGGACACCCCACATTTATTAAAAAGTTAAAATGAATTTAGGAAATACAATTAAAGATATCAGGAAAGAAAGGGGTATTAGCCAGACCGAGTTGGCTATAATATGTGATATATCCCAAACCTACCTTTCACAAATTGAAAGCAATCAAAAAGAGCCAAATATTTCAACTTTAAAAATAATAGCAGGTAAACTTAACGTAGCTGTGCCAATTTTATTTTTTTTGTCTTTAGATGAGAAAGATATTGCCCCGAGCAAAAAAAATATATTTCAGATTATTGGGCCTACAGTTAAAACATTAATAAAAGAACTTGTTTCCGATGAATGAAATAACGAACCTAGGAATCAAAAGTCTGAAGCATCTTTGTGCAGTTCTAATGACTAACCCCAAAGAGCTCGAAGAACTGATTAAACACAAGGAGAAATACTATTATATAAAACTTAAAGCTAAAACTGATAAACGTGGGCAACCCAGACGTGATGATACGGGTCAAATTATTTATCGCGAACTTAATCCAAGTAAAGGGCGCTTAAAAGAAATCCAAGAAATCATCCGTACGCGAATTCTTTTATCTATTCCGATGCCCAAAAACATCAAAGGCGGCGTAAAAGGTTCAAATAATATCGCAAATGCTAGAGCACACCTTGGTAAAAAATTTAAATTTAAAACCGATATGAAGCGTTATTACCCGTCCATCGCTCCGGAGAGGGTTTATAGGCTATTTAAGGATTATGGGTTTTCAAACAAATGCTGTTCTATTCTTACGCATTTAACTACACATAGGCATGAATTACCGCAGGGAACGCCCACTGGAACAGACATTGCAAATAGAGTATTTCTACTACAAGACAAAAAAATCATTCGTTTTTGTGATAAGCGAGGAATCACATATACCCGTTACATAGATGATTTAGTTTTCTCTAGTTCCTCGGATTTTAGAAAGAATTGTCCGGAATTAATAAATTTTATATTAGAATCCGGTTTCCGAATTAGCGTTAAAAAAACACTTTACCGTGCGGGAGTAATGGAAATTACTGGTATCGATGTAAAAAACAATGTGTTAGATTTAAATGATTATTTTAAAATTTTACTTGAAGATCAAACTATTCCAGCAAAAATTATCCAAGGTCGAAAAAATTACTTAAAGCAGGTTAGAAAAAAAAAGCCTAAATAAGTGTGATTTGATAACGGACTTAAAATATTTCAAAAAACGTCCTGCTCCCCTCGGAATGTAAAAATCAACAGTAGCCTTTTATACGGGTGGTCGGCTTTGGTATGCTGCAACAATCTATTTACCCGTATAAGTAATCTTAAAAATAGCCCCTTTTACATCATCAGTAACATATAATGAGCCATCGGGTCCCTGAGCCAAGCCTGCCGGGCGATATTTAATTGGGCCCGTAGGTTTTTCCAGATCAATACCTGCAAAATTATCAGCAAACATCTCCCATTCGCCTGCAGGTTTGCCATTTTTAAATGGTACAAATGCCACAAAATATCCCTTATTTAATACGGTTGACTTACCATGTAAAACCACAAAGGCACCATTCTTATAACGGGCAGGAAATTGATCGCCGGTGTAAAATAAAAGGTCGTTTGGCCCCAGGTGCGCCGGGAAAGCAATTGCCGGGTTAATATATTTATTGTCGGCTGTTATTTTACCATCTCCGCCATACTCGGGGGTCAGCATCTTTTTCTTTTGGATATGGTCATAATATACAAACGGCCATCCGGCATCTGCACCTTCATGCAGTTCATATACGGTTTCGGCAGGCAGTTCTGCATCTTGCTTTGCAGTATAATACTGTGGAAACCTATCGGCAAAATTAGCACGGCCATGCTGTGTTGCAAATAATGATCTGGTGCTGGTGTTCCAGGCTACGCCTATGGCACTTTTTATGCCTTTAGCATAATGTACCGCATCGCCATAAGTTTGATTCAATTTATCGGCTTTAAATTTCCAGATCCCTGCTATTGAATCTAAAAGCGGACAGCCCGGAATGCCTTTTTTAGTATCCCCTTCTCTGCACTCTTCAGTATAAGAGCCAATAGCAACATATAAATTATTCTGATCATCTAAAGCGATGGATTTGGTATGCCCTGTTTTTCTGGCTACCAAACCCTGCACAATTGTTTCCGGTTTATCAGGTGCTATTACTTCGCTTTTGTCATTCAGTTTATACCTGAAAACACCGGTATTTGAGGCCGAATATAAGTACCCATTATGAATTTTAATACCTGTGCCCGGATAATTAGCAAAACCAACTTTCTTATCCATCCGTCCATCATGATTAGCATCACTTAAAAAGTAAACACCGCTCCCACTTTTTATGGAATACATTTTCACATAAATATCCCCATTATTGGTTACAGCTATGTGCCTGGTGGTGCCTAACGAATCGGCAACAATAGTAGCAGTAAAACCTGCCGGAAGTTTAAGATCATTATAAGCAAAATTTATAACACCTGAAAAACCGGTTAAACCGGCTACTGCCAATAAAAGGCACGCCGCGTAAAGGAATTTTTTGTTCATGATGGTTGGTTTAGGTTATTGAAATCAAAGATAGAACATGTTTGTTAAAGAATGTTAAAAACTTAACAGTCAATCAGGTAAAAACTAATTTAGTTTTCTAAACCGATATGATTATATGGCCTCCGGCATAAAAGTTTTAATTACCTTACTCCTGATTTTTTCATCCTTTCAATTATTTGCACAACGTTTAAATGGTGTGGTTAAAGATAAATTGACCAACCTGCCCATTCAAAATGTTAGCATTAAAACACCAGCATCATTAAGTTTTACTTCTATTTCGGGCAAATTCAGTTTGCCCGGACCACCAATTGGAGACACCATCAAATTCTCATGTATAGGGTATGAACCTAAATATTTGGTGGCCTACAAAATCAATAATGATAGCCTCATAGTTTACCTCGAACAACACACTATTTTATTGAACAATGTAACTATCAATGCTAAAAACAGATACAAAACGGATTCCCTAAAAACGCGGAAGGAATTTGCATCGGTATTTGCGTATAAGGCACCAACGCTTAAAGATATTTTTATTTCAAAGCCGGTATATTCTAATACGCCAAATAACTATATCACCGCGCCAAATAGCACTGCCTCTATGGTTAGTATTAATGTACTGTCGGTAATTGGTTTACTCAATAAAAACAAAGCACCTATATCCAAATTACAAAAGGTACTGTTGAAAGAAGAAGAAGATAAGTATATAGATCATCTATTTTCTAAAAGAAAGGTTACTACCATAACCTCGTTAAAAAATGATTCTCTGATTGAGTTTATGAACAGGTACCGCCCAACAGCAGCACAATTAAAAAAGATGAATGACTACGACCTGATTATGTACATAAAGAAATACTACCAGGAGTTTATAAAACCATAACATTACTCTGCCAATGGTTGGTGTTATCACCACACCATTAAATACGTTTACTTAGCCAAAGTATACTCACCCGAAAAATCGGTAGTTTTAAATAAATACTCCTGATCCAGATTCGGTCCGCCACCTCCTGCATTTCCTGCTGGTTTAAGCGGTTCCATTATCATTATTCTGCCTCCGGCCGGGGGTGGCGGAGGTAGCGTAAGCGGTTCTGAGTTTAGCTTAATGTTATATTTAAATTTACCCGTACCAGTAGCAGCTTGTACATACTTTAGCGGAATGGCCAGTTCGTACGTGTAGCGTATCTTTTTATCAAAGGTTGCCCCTACTGTTATGTTTTGGGTATTATAAACGGGGATAAAAGGGTCAGTTATTTCGGGTATGCCGGTTACGTGTATGGTTTTATAGGTAGACTTTAACAAACCGTTAGAAATGGCCAGTAGGGAATCTACTGTTGCTTTGTTAGTAGTATCTCCATATAATATTTTATCTGTTTTTAATACATTAACTTCTAATATGTTTGGCCCGTCCATTCTTGTTTTAATAGCAGGATAGGTAACCGATAACTTTGTTTTGCCTTGAGCAGGCAATATTGAAAAAGTGATACCGCCCCTGAATATTTTTTGGCTTCCCAGGTTATCATCAGTAAATAGCGTTAAATACAAGTTATCGCTATTGTTAGATACGGTATAATATACATGCTGACCCGAATTATGTGCCTGAAACTGGCCGTTCCACTCGGTAGTTTTACCGTCTATTTTGATATTGGCAGGTGCCTTTACGCTTGCTGTTTGAATTTTAGGTAGTTTTTGTGCGTAAGTTATAGCACTCTGACACATCAGTATCAGGGTTAATTGTAATAGGCATTTATAGCTTTTTAGTGTCCGCATAGTAATATCAGGTTATTGGTTGCACCAAACTAATCCTAATAATTGAACATTCCAAGCAAATGACGAAAAATAACTATAAAAATAGTTTAAATAAAAGGCCCGATAATTCTCAGGCCTTTTATTAGTATTAACATTAGCGATAGCTTATAGCAATCTTAATAGCTTTTTCCACGGGGCTTATGGCCTCATCAATATTAAGATCATCTTTTAAAAATAATGGTGGCTGTGCCATAAACTTAGGCTGTGTACCGCAGTTACGCTGCGCACCGTGTACCAAAAACGGGTGACAAAGGTAAACTGTGCCGGCTTTTCCCGTTGCTAATGCTATATTGCTTTCCGGCAATTCAGTCAAGCGGGCAGCCAATTCCATAAAACTTAAACCCTGATCGCCGTAAGGCTGCAATATTTTGGCAACTTCCAGGTGCGAACCTTTTAATATCCTGGTAGGGGCATCACATCCTTCAACGTCCGAAAAAAGATAAAGCATAAGCAATCCCCTCCCTTTAGAGTTTACGTTAATTCGCCAATTAAAATAGTCCGCGGGGTCCTCACCCGGAAAACCGGCATCTACGTGCCAGCCACCATCGCCTGTGTCGGTTTTTGAAGGGAAACGGACCGGGAAACTACCCATGCTCATACATGGAAGCCATCTGTCTTTCCCTACTAACTGGTCAAACGCGCTTTTAAGTATTGGGGTGTTTGCGGCCTTTATAAATGGTTCCTGAGTGTACATTCCAAGCCATACTACAGGTTGTATCCAGGTAGACCTATCATTAGGGTCGGCCTTAATATCGTTCCATAAAATATTTCTTGCTTCTGCCGCCAGATCAGCAGAGAAAGCATTGTCGATACGGATGAACCCATCCGTTATAAAAGATTGTATCTGGGTATGATTTAATAGGTTATGCATAATGTTTAATAAAAAGTTAAGACAATAAATTTTCACGCTCCTTGCAGGAACACGTATTTTACCGGAAACTTCTTATTATAACATTACGGTCATTCTCATATAGCAAATTTAAGTTTTTAGCATGAATTATGGTAATGCGTTTATTAAGTTCATACGCTCCTCAAAGCAGCTCAATTCATGGTTAACACAATTTTTAATAAATTTTATTTATTAAATTGAAAATCAGTATTTTATAAAAATAATTTTTCAAAATGTGTTAACCTGTGTTAACCATAATTTTCAGTCTATAATCGAAGTTACCGCACCATCCCCTACTTTATTGGTATATAAAAGTCCACAATAGCTTTCTTCTCCGGGTGGTCGTTAAAGTTGTTGTGGTACAGCTCAAATATGTCGCGGTCGGCTTTTTTATAGCCGTTTTCGTTCATCCAAATAAAAAGACTTGTCCAGGATTTTTCAAAATCATCTAATACTATTTCAAAGCTTCCTACTATAAACTTACCCTTGGTTATGGTGCCTAATTTAACCTCGCCCGTAGGTTTAACAGGTTGGTTAAGCACCATACAGGCTTCTACCCTTACTTTATCCGCTTCGGTTACTTTAAAGCTGTCGTGGTAAACGGTAAGCATCTTTGTATTGGCATTAAGCAAGCTCTGTGGCCCTGCCCAGCGTATCAGTTTTTCATAAGCTGCCGCAATGTTGTTATGCCCAAGGGCTGGCACACCTACCAGCTCCATCTGTGATATTTCCCTGATCTCGATTTTCGCATTCATTTGTATCCAGTTTTTAAGTTTGTTTAGTGCACAAAGGTATTGCTCACGGTCAGGATAGGTTTGACCATTCTTGCTATTCAGTTGGCGTATCTTGCTAAATTTATTCGGGTTTTGCTTTTTAAATTCGGTGGGACTTACTCCATAAAACTTTTTAAACGCACGGGTAAATGATGAGTTATCATTAAAGCCATACTTAAGTCCGGCTTCACTTACAGCCACATTTTTATGAAGTAGCTCCAAGGCGGCTTTCTCTATCCTTCGGCGGGTGATATACTCATTAAGTGTCTCTCCTGTTATCGCTTTAAATATGCGGTGAAAATGAAAGGGCGAGAAATAAGCTATATCCGCAATGATAGCTAACGGCAGGTCGGCATCCAGGTTACTCTCGATATGATCAAATACCCGGTTGATGCGAATTTGATGATCTGTATATACTGGGTTTTCAGGAACGACCATTACCTTATTTGTTGTTCAAATATACATGTAAATGCATCATCAAATAAATTCTACTAAAAAGATATACATTATATACTTTATTTATTACTTTTGCGGAATAATTATTTATAACAATGCAAAAATCAACCAATAAAGCACTACAAACCAGGTCAATAAATAACTTATGGTATATCGTTCCGGGCGTACTTATATTAGGTTTAGCGGTTATTTTGTTCTATAATTATCATGACACTTTTTCTGTAGATGCCATTAAAGCGGGCATGAACACCGACTTATTGATATACCTGTTGATAGGCATATTTGCACAATTGGTGGATAGCACGCTGGGTATGGGCTACGGCGCAACATCAACCTCGTTCCTGTTATCCTTTGGTGTCCCGCCTGCCATAAGCAGCATGGGTGTGCATGTTTCAGAAATGTTTACCACCGGCGCATCGGCCATATCGCATTACAAATTTAAAAACATCAACAAAAAACTGGTTTTAAGCCTGGTTATTCCTGGCGTAATTGGCGCCATAACGGGTGCTTATTTATTATCAGATGTTATTGACGGTAAAGCCATAAAGCCTTATATCAGTATTTATATGATAATACTGGCTATTATTATTATTGTTAAAGGCTTAAGGCAAAATATCAAAAAGAAAAAAACCAAACGCATTGGTATACTGGCTACATTTGGCGGCTTTATGGACTCAATAGGCGGCGGTGGCTGGGGGCCAATTGTTACGTCGACATTAATGGGACAAGGCCGCAACCCCAGGTATACTATCGGCTCAGTAAATACTGCCGAGTTTGCCGTTGCCTTTGCAAGCGGTATAACCTTTATACTTTTTGAAGGCATAGCCGGGTGGCAGGTAATTGCAGGCCTAATTATTGGCGGCCTCATAGCCGCCCCTATTGGCGCTTATTTGGTTAACCGCATACCACGTAAACCCATGACGGTTTTAGTTGGCCTACTTCTGATATTGTTAAGCATAAAAACACTTTGGGGAATATTTATTAAATAATCTATCTCTTTTCTTCAAATAGCTGCCTTAAATTTTCCTCTTCCAGATCCAACAGATCCATTTGATGCCTTATTAGTTCGTCACTGATGTTCTCCTTTCTATTTAGCGATCGTAAAAGGGCGCGTTGTTCTGTTAAAATATGATCAACTATCTTGCGATAATCATTGTAAATATCTGCAGCACAAGCCTCTCCTATTACCGTATCACAATCGGCTAACAGATTCATATCAGCGGTGTATCTCACCTTCAGCGCTTTTACCATGCCATTGCTCTGTGTATGCTGTTTGTAGTTATCTTCCAATATATTTAACGATAGATGCGACAGCTTTTTGCGTATCAATTGTTTTTGTTTTTCTATAGGAAGGTCAGAATCCCGAGTGGGCAGTTTTAGCCATTTTATCACCATAGGCAGTGTTAAACCCTGCAATACTAGTGTAACTAATATAACCGTAAAAGTGATGAATAAGATCATATTTCTGGTAGGAAAATCGGCACCATTTTTTAAAGCTACCGGGATACTTAAAGCTGCCGCCAGCGATACCACACCACGCATACCTGCCCAACCTAATACAATAGGTGCTTTCCATCCCGGTGTTGGGTCAGCAACCCTTATAAACCTGCTCATGATGATGGTAACTACCACAGCACCATAGGTACTTATAAAACGTGTAACTATTAAAGCCAATACAATGATCAAACTATATTTAAGCGCCGGACCAAAACCACCCGGACCCAGATGTTTAATTATTACCGGGAACTCCAATCCTATTAAAATGAATACAAAACCATTTAGTACAAATGCTACGGCTTCCCAAACATTAACACCTTGAATTCGACTGCGATTAGACAAAAATTCATGTCGTCGGGCTGATAAGAACAAGCCCCCGCTTACTACCGCTAACACACCCGAAAAATGGAACTCTTCTGCTAATATATACATGGTATATGGCGCAAGCAGAGTAAGCACTACATCAATATTGCTTGACGTTGGCAGCCAGCGATGAACCGCATAGAACACCAAAGCGACTATCAAGCCTATAAAGATGCCCATCACTATTACCAGCACAAAGTTTACAGCGGCTTCATGAAATATAAATTTGCCGGTTAATATAGCCGCCAACGCAAAGCGGAACACTACCAAACTGGACGCATCATTCAACAAACTTTCGCCTTCAATAATGCTTACAAAACCTTTGGGCACTTTAATATTTTTTAGAATTGTGCTGGCCGAAACCGCATCGGGCGGTGAAACTATACCACCTAATAAAAATCCGGTTGCTAATGTAAAGCCCGGTATCAATGCAGACGAAACAAAGGCTACCACGCATGAGGTTAAAATCACCACCGGAAAGGCAAAACTGCTGATAACCCTTCGGTACCTCCAAAAATCTTTCCATGAGGTGTACCATGCCGCTTCGTACAATAACGGTGGTAAAAAAATTACGAATATAAATTCAGGCTGTATTTCGATACCTCGTAAAAATGGCACAAAGCCCAAAGGTAAACCTATCAACACCAATAAAATGGGATAAGCTACTTTTAGCTTTTGGGCAAGCATTACTACAAAAAGAATAATAACGAGAAGGCAAGTATATTGTATAACCAGATGATGCATGCCTTAAAAATACAACAAATAGCAAAAAGCCCAATAGTCTATCAGGCTTTCTGTATCTTTTTAAAATTTCGCTATTAATCTAAAGCCAACACCTGCTTTTTGCCAGTAGTGATATACTTTAATAAACTTTCCTGTATTAAGCTTGTCCATGCAGGCGAGCAGGCACTGTAACATTCAACATCGGGTGTTATGCCCTCGTGGGTAAAATGCAGTTGGGTTTGGCCGTCCCTTTCTTTTAACTCAAAGATTATTTTTGTGCCCGTCCATTCGCTCTTGTCTTCAATAAAATTGAGCTGGCTTTCGGTAACCAACCAAACCACTTTTTTATTAGGGATCATTTCTATAACTCTCTGTTTTGAATAATGGAGATCTTTATAACGATAAGTAAATTCGTCATTTAACTTTTCTGCCGAGCCGGTAAATTCTCCCGACCACCAATTTTGCGGTTGGTTAATAGCATTAAAAACTTCGTTCACGCTTTGATTTACAAGTATGGTAGTTGTAAAATCTTTATTTTCCATGTTTTTAATATTTAGTGTTTAATTTTCCATTTATCGGCCAGTTCAGCATTAAAGCCATCGGCATTTTTCGGATTTGGTTCACCTTTGCCCTTAGTAATTAACTTATACAGGCTGTTCTTGATATAGTTGCTCCAGGCATCGTTACAAACCTTGTAGCACTCATATTGGGGTACTAAACCTTCATGTGTAAATTTCACTTTGGTTTTATCGACTTCGGCAGATATATCAAAAATGAGCTTAGTGCCTATCCACTCAGTTTTATCATCAATAAAGTTGAATTGGTTATCCAGCACTTCATAAACCAGTTTCTTGCCGGGTACTGCTTCTACCAGTTTAAGCTTACATATATGCACATCCTTGTAGTGATACAGGAATTCTGCATTTAGCTTACCGGTTTCGCCTTCAATTTCTTCAGACCACCAGCCGCGGAAATTTTTAATAGCGTTAAAAGCTGTATGTGCATCCTTGTCGACCACAATAGTGGCTGTATAACTGTTTGTATCCATAGTAGTTGATTTTATTACGTTTTGTAAAGTTGGTTTCGTTTGCTCCCCAACAGTTTTCGGGTTGTTTGTGCAGCTTATGATAAACATTACCGCACATCCCGAAAGCATAAATGCTTGCTTCATATTAGTTAGGTAATTTGCTGTTTAATAAATTCTCCAGGTTTTTCAGTTTCGATCCCCAGAACTGATCGAAGTAATTGATCCAGTTTTGAAGCTCCTCAAAACCATCTTTTTTGAGGGTGCAATAGCGTTCGCGGCCCATATCTTTAATAGATATAAACCCGGCATTGGACAATATTTTTACGTGTTTAGATACTGCCGGCCGGCTCATATCAAAATTATCGGCCAGGCTGTTAATAGTGAGGCTATCTTTGGATAGCAGCATCAGCATTTGCCGCCTGCTGGGGTCGCCTATTACCTGGAATACATCAAGCGTTGGTACTGCCATACGTTAAGCGTTTAAAAGTTTCTCGATGTTCTGGAATTTCTCCACCCAACCATGGTTAAGGCCTTTATACATATCAAAGTTTTGTGGCTGCTCAAAGCCGCTATGTTCCAAATGTATTTGGGTGCCATTTTCATTAGCCTCTAACTGCCATATCACAACCGAGTTTAAATCTATCTCGCCTTCTCCAGGTCCACAGTTCCAGGTGTAGGATAGTTTTCTATAGGGTACTATCTCCAACACCTTACAATAAAATATACCATCAAAATTCAAATTGGGTTTACCACCGGTTTTAAATGTAAACTCATGTCCTATTATGGGTAAAAAATCGTTTTTCATTAACCACTGCCCCATCAGGTCGGCATTGATAAAATACTCCCAAACGGTTTCAATGGGATGAGCGAAGAAATAATCATGTACTATCGTCTGTTTCATATAAGTAACTTTAAAGTTACTCAAATGTATAAGTAACTTCTGAGTTACGCAAATTTATTTTGCAAAATATTTGCGTAGTTAAATAACTACATATAAATTAGTAGCCAAATAACTACACAATGAATTTAAGACGAGATGTATTTCAGGCGATTGCTGACCCCACACGTAGGGGAATACTCTTATTAGTAGCCTCGCAAGCCATGACAGCCGGTGCAATTGCGGCAAATTTTGATACAGCCAGACCTACGGTATCCAAGCATTTGCAGATACTTACGGAGTGCCAATTACTTCAACAAGGGCAAAACGGCAGGGAAATTTACTACTACACCAATGCCAAAAAAATGAAAGAAATAGCCGACTTTATTGAGCCGTTCCGTCAAATGTGGGATGACAGGTTCAATAAATTGGAAGAGGTAATGAAAAATTATAAAAGCAAATAAAATGCAGCAAAAAACAAAAATAGATGCCAAAGAGGAACAACAGGACCTGGTTATTACCCGGGAGTTTGAATTACCGGTAGAGTTACTTTTTAAAGCCTATGCCGAACCTGAAATTATTGAGCAGTGGATGGGAACTAAAGTACTGAAACAAGAAAGTAAAAAACATGGGAGTTACCAATTTGAAACCTTAGATGCTAATCGAAATGTAGTTTTCAGGGCCAATGGAACCATTCATGAATTTATTCCTAACCTAAAGATAACCCGCACATTTGAAATGGAGAATACGCCCTTTGATGTACAACTTGAGTTTTTACAATTTGAGTCTTTAACAGCTGATACCAGTAAATTAACGATGCATATAGTATACAGGTCAGCCGTGCTGAGGGATAAAATGCTGCAGTTACCATTTGCTCAGGGCATTAATATGGCACATAACCGGCTACAAGACATCGTAAACAAATTAAAATAGTATACTATGGAAAAGAGAAATAAAATTATTTATTGGGTTGCAACTGCTTTACTGTGTTTTGGTATGCTGGGGAGCGGTTTTGCGCAAATATTCCAGGCAAAAGATATGGTCACCCTGATCACTCCCCTGGGTTATCCATTATACTTTTTATACATTATTGGTGTATGGAAAGTACTTGCGGTAATAGCTATTTTAATACCGGGGTTTAAACTAATTAAAGAATGGGCCTATGCGGGCTTGTTTTTTGTGATGACCGGGGCACTGATATCGCATTTGGCAGTAGGCCATTACGACTTACAGGAAATAATAGGACCATTGATGCAAACTATTTTTATTATTTTGTCATGGTATTTTAGGCCAGCTGATAGAAAAATCAGCGAACTCATTTAGTAATGAACACTACCAATCCAAAAGCTGATTTCATTTTCGAAAAACCGCAAAAGTGGCAGGAAGAGTTTAAGCAATTAAGGACCATTGCCTTGTCGACCGGGTTGAATGAAAATATAAAATGGGGACAGGCCTGTTACACATTAGGCCAAAGCAATGTTGTTTTAATACATGGTTTTAAGGAGTATTGTGCGTTTCTATTTTTTAAAGGAGCTTTGTTAAGCGACCCTAATGATATCCTTATCAGGCAAACAGAAACTGTTCAATCGGCACGACAGATACGTTTTACCAATGTCGATGAAATCGTGAAATTGTCCCCTATCCTTAAAGCCTACATTCAAGAAGCTATTGAAGTAGAAAAAGCCGGCTTAAAAGTAGAGTTGAAACAAACCGAGGATTTTGAGACAGTTGCAGAGTTTCAATATAAGCTGGACAAAATACCCGCATTAAAAACTGCTTTTGAAGCCTTAACACCGGGCAGGCAGCGTGCCTATAAATTGTATTTTTCGCAGGCTAAACAATCAAAAACCCGCGAGGCAAGGGTTGAAAAATATATGCCGCATATACTTAACGGAAAAGGAATAGATGACCAATAAATTATCACCAGATCAAAGTAAAGCATTACTGGATGTATTAAAAAAACGCTTTGAACAAAATATGAATCGCCATCAAAGCTTGGAATGGGCAAAAGTACAGGCTAAATTGGAGGCGAACCTCGAAAAACTATGGTCATTAGACGAAATGGAACTCACCGGCGGCGAACCGGATGTGGTTGGCTGTGATGAAAAAACAGGCGAGTATTTGTTTTACGATTGTTCGCCCGAAAGCCCTAAGGACCGCAGGAGCCTGTGTTATGACCGCGCTGCCCACGAAGCCCGAAAAGAACATAAGCCCGCAAACTCGGCTATGGATGTTGCCGAAGAAATAGGTATTGAATTACTTAACGAAGATGAATATCGGTACCTGCAACAATTGGGCAAATTTGACCTAAAAACATCCAGCTGGATAAAAACACCTGAAAACATACGTAAACTGGGTGGTGCTCTATTTTGCGACCGTAGGTACGATACTGTTTTTACCTATCATAACGGGGCGGAGTCCTATTATGCTGCAAGAGGATTTCGTGGCGTATTAAAAGTATAATGGGAAAAGAAATAGAAACCTTCTATCCCGCCAACCGGCAACAATGGCGGCAATGGTTGCAGGAAAACCATGACACTAAACAATCCATTTGGGTGGTGCTGTATAAGAAGGATTCTGGAATACCGACTATAACCTGGAGCGATGCTGTAGACGAGGCCATTTGTTTTGGCTGGATAGATAGCACTAAACGCCCTGTTGATCATGAAAAGTCTATTCAATATTTCAGTAAAAGAAAGCCAACCAGTACGTGGTCTAAAATAAATAAAGCCAAAGTTGAGCGTTTAACCAACGAAGGATTGATGACACCAATAGGCCTTAACAGCGTTGAAATTGCCAAACAAAATGGCTCATGGAACATACTGGATGATGTAGAAGATTTAGTAATACCCAAGGACCTTGAAAAGGCATTTAAAAAAAATAAAGGTTTGGAAGCATATTACACGGGCCTAAGCAGATCTGCAAAGAAAATGGCACTACACCGCCTGATGATGGCCAAACTACCCGACACCCGCGAAAAGCGAATAAAAGAAATGATCGAATTGGCCGCTCAGAAAAAGCGATCTTAATCCAGCACTTTTAGCGTTGTACTAATTATATCATCAAAAAAACTTTTATCGGTGATTGATTTGGCGGTTACACGCATACCGTTAACAGTGTTCACCATGAAATTTGCCAGCATGTGTGCGTCCTGTTTATTGGTTATCTCGCCATTATCCTGCCCTGTTTTAATGGTTTTATAAAAGGCATCAACCACTTGCTGTTCGGCGCGGCAAACAACTTCATGTACCTCCGGGTCGGTAGACGCGGTCTCAATTTTGGCATTCACCATAAAACAACCTTTATGGTCTTTATCATTCACCAGGTTATACACCACCCACTCCATCAATCCTTTTAGCTTATTTTTTGCATATCCTTCTCCGCTTAAAATGCGGTTCAACTCACCTCCTGCCGATAGCTGGTAGCTTTCTAATGCTTTTAGATATAGTGTATGTTTATCGCCATAAGTATCGTACAGGCTTGATCGGCTGATAGCCAGCCCATCAACCAGGTCCTGCATAGACGTACCATTGTAGCCCTTATGCCAAAATATGCATATGGCTTTATTTAATACTTCGTTCTCATCAAAATCTTTCGTCCTTGCCATAATAAAATAGCTTTGCCTGCTTAAGGCAAAGCTATTGATTTTTATTGATTTGCAGGGTAGATTAACGTATACCGCCGCTGGCGATCAATACTTCACCGGTTAACCAGCCCGAATCGTCAGAGGCTAAAAACGCGGCGATAGTTGCAATATCATCAGGCTGGCCAATGCGGCCCAATGGTGCTTGCTTCTCTGCTTCTCGATGAAAATCGCTGCCAATAAAGCCCGCACTATGTGTTCCTTCGGTCTCTACAATGCCCGGGTTTATCGCATTAACACGAATATTTTTGTGGCCCAACTCTTTTGATAGAACTTGTGTAATTGAATCTACAGCGCCTTTGGTACCTGTGTAAACAGAACTTCCAGGAGGCGTTATCCTGGTAACGGTAGAGCTGATGTTTATTATACTGCCGCCTTTATCATTAAAGTTATTTACTGCTCCTTGTGTGGCTAATAATAGGCCTAATACATTGGTATTAAATTGGCGGTGAAACTCTTCTTCGGTGATATCTGCCAATGCGCCAAACTGGTAGACCCCTGCGTTATTTACTAAAACATCCACATTACCAAAGGCTTGTTTGGTTTCGGCGTATAAACGGTCAACATCTGCTTTTTTTGATACATCGGCTTGTACGGCAACTGCCCTGCCACCCGCTGCTACAATATCAGCTACCACTTTTTCGGCACCTGCTTTGGCTGATGAATAATTCACTACAACTGCTGCACCTTGCGCAGCTAAGCCTTTAGCAATGCCGGCACCAATTCCTTTTGAGGCACCTGTTACTACTGCTACTTTATTTTCTAACTTTTTCATTTTTGTGAGTGATTATTTTTTATTTTGGAATAATCGTTCCGCAAATGTAACTACATATTGGAATAATCGTTCCAATATTTTTAATTATTAGTTTTTGATGACAAAAGACCAGTGTGTCTATTAAAAAGCCTGATCCAGGTATAGCGAATCAGGCTTTCAGTTTAAATTAAGATCGAGTTACAACTCGGTTATTTCAATTTTCCTGTAAAAAATTTCGGCCCCTTCTGATTGTACCAGTATTTTTCCTTCAGTTACCGAAGGTGATTCAGCCTCATTCACCACAATGCCATTTACTATGTAGGTTAGTTTTCCCTTATTAGCTATCACTTCCACGCGGTTCCACTCGCCGTTTGGCTTTTCACCATCCTTTTTCTTTTGCACCCGGTTGTAATCCTTAGCTACTGTACGCTTGCCATCAACCACTACAGTGGTATAATCAATTAGCCATATATCACCTACATCTCCTTCCTGTATCTGGCACTCAATTGATTTTGGCCAAACTTTATCAGCTGCGTTAGCAGGCACAAAAAAACATATACCATTATCTCTTTTTGTGGTATCAGCAGCCCTGGGTGCATACTTTTTGGTTCCCCACTTAAACTCAACCACCAATTGAAAATCCTTATAGGATTTTTCGGTAGCTATATACCCAAACTCCTGCCCGGTGATGTGCAATAGTTTATCATGCACGGTAAATACTTTTTCCGGATCGTTATTTTTACCCTTTGTGCCCATAAACGTGTACCAGCCCTTTAGGTCGGTCCCATTAAACAGTGTTTGCACCTTGCCAACACTTTGCGCATTTACTAAATGCGAAGCAAGTAAAAAACAGGCTAGTAATGTTCTTCTCATAATCAGTTGGTTTAATTGGTATTATCAAATATATTTTAAATATTTTAAATAATACTTTGAAATTCAAAGTACTTTTATTTACTTTGTTTCTAGATACTAATAACCTTTAAATCAAAGCATCATGAAACAATCAACCAATATAAATAAACCATTTCTGGTTAAATTCATCATTATTGGAGGTTTCATTGGCTTAATGCTTGCTATGTTGTTCATACGTACAGCGGAGGCTGGCAACCCGGTGTGGCCCAAGGGTTGGGTAATAAGGCCACTCATTATACTCCCATTGGCAAGTGCAGCAGGCAGCGCATTTGCCAATTACCTGATGCAATTAACTATACATGGGGGTTGGCGAAGAGTTTTAGCCGTTATATTAAGCCTGATTATATACCTGGTGGGCTTATGGATGGGCTTTATTTTAGGATTTGACGGCACGTTGTGGAACTAAAATATTTAACTGAACTTTAAAACTATAAATTCAATGAAAGAAGAAATTTTAACCAATTTAAACAACCCTGCCCGGCTTGAAAAGCTGTACAGAAGTAATAAGGCTGCTTTTAAGCAAGAGTTTGGCTTAGTGTACCCGCAAATTAAAAACAATGCCCTTGCTGATGCCTGGCACGAAAGGTTAAATTATGAAAGCAATGATATCAATTGGGGGTCTAGTAAAGAATTGACATTAGTTTTAATAGCCGTGTTAATTGCGGGTATCATTGCAAAAATTCCACACTTTTTTTCTGTAAACGAAGACTTCTTCTACCCCAGGAATGTTGGCTTTATAGTATTGCCTATTCTCACCATCTATTTTGCATGGAAAAATAAACTCTCAACCGACAAAATTGCATTAATTGCAAGTGTTACTCTGGCAAGTATATTTTATATCAATTTCCTGCCTGATGTTAAACAAAGCGATACCCTGGTATTAGCCTGTATACATTTGGGGTTATTCTTATGGTCGGTATTAGGTTTTGCCTTTGTAGGGAATAAAGTTGACGACCAGAACAAACGCATAGGTTTTTTAAAATATAACGGTGATCTGGTGGTGATGACCGGACTCATATTAATAGCTGGCGGAATAATGAGCGCTATTACGGTTGGTCTTTTCTCCTTAATAGGTTTAAAAATTGATGAGTTTTACTTTAAATATGTAGGTGTGTTCGGTCTTGCAGGCGCACCAATTGTAGGCACTTATCTTACCCAAACCAATCCGCAATTAGTAGGTAAAGTTTCGCCGGTAATTGCCAAACTATTCAGTCCCTTAGTATTGATCATGCTAGTAACTTACCTTATAGCCATAATATATTCGGGCAAAAACCCGTATAATGACCGTGAATTTTTAATGATATTTAATGCATTGCTGATAGGTGTAATGGCCATCATTTTCTTTTCGGTTGCCGAAACATCAAAAACACCCAAAAACCATATACAGATATGGGTGCTATTCCTACTTTCGGTGGTAACTATAATAGTTAATGGCGTCGCGCTTTCGGCCATTGTATGGCGCATTGCCGAGTGGGGTTTTACCCCCAACCGCTCCGCGGTGTTGGGAGGTAATTTATTAATTTTAATAAATCTGTTATTAGTAACCACACAACTTTTTAGAACACTGCAAAAAAAGGTCGACTTAGCCGGAGTTGAAAGGGCCATCGCCTTTTATCTTCCGTTTTATTGCCTGTGGACCATTATAGTAACCTTTTTATTCCCGTTAATATTTGGGTTTAAATAACCACCTTCCTTATCCAATCATAACAAAAAAGCCCGGGAGGTGCCCCGGGCTTTTTTGTTATTTTTCTAATGTTTCTCGTTTACTCCAGCATTCGTCCAGCGGGCCACCGGTTGATTTCTCGCCTTTATGACGCCAGTCGCCATCAACAAACGAATATTGAAAATTAAGGGTTTTGCCTACACTTTCAGGTGTTTTGGTAAAAAACTCCACCTGCTCGGTATATTTTCCGTCCTTAGCCGAGTAGCTACCACCGCCCGCATTTATAAACTGCTTGGCCTCTACATTATACGCTATCCAATGGAAACGTGAGCCTGCCAATACCTTCATTGTTCTTCTGGGGAAAAATGGAGCCGGGCGTTTGCTTACTTTATCATTGGTATAGTTTCCGGTAATTATCCAGGCGCCGGTCAGGTCGTCGGGTTTGCCGTCGCCTACTTTGTTCCAGGTTTCCTTGGTTTGGGTTACAGTTAGCTTGTTCCCTGCTAAAGTTGCATCAGTAGTTATCTCCTTCCCTACTTGCTCCGGCTCTTTACTGTTCCATTCTATTTTTTGGATCAATTTATTACCGTCTACCCCCCAGGTACCACCGTACGAACTGATAAATTTTTTGCCCGGGCCATCAAAAGTAGCTACAGAAAACACCCTATCGGCATTGATCATAACCGTGTGGTTGCTTGCCGGGCCATACTCCCATGCGCCTTTTAGATCTTTGCCATCAATGGCGGTGGTTTTAAACGAGATAAATAATGCGGTTACTGATATTGCCAACAAAGCGACCATCAGGAATTTAAGTTTTGTTTTCATGGTATGAATACTAATTGGAACTTAAAATTAGCACTTAATTTTTGTTTGGTCAAGACAATCAAGCATTTATAAATGCACACTGTTATACTCTTCCTCTGTTACGGCGCTTAGCCATTTAACCGGCCCTTCGGGCGAGTTATTGGTAATGGCGATATGGATCATGCCGCTATTTTTTGATGCGCCATGCCAATGCTCAATAGCAGATGGGATAACTACCACATCGCCTTTAGTAATTGCTCTTGCGGGCTGACCTTTTTCCTGGTAAAAACCATGCCCGTCAGTAACCAGCAAAATTTGCCCGGTAGCATGTGTATGCCAGTTGGTACGTGCGCCCGGTTCGAAGGTTACATTATTTACCACATAAGTCCCGGTTTCATCCTGTGGCACTAAGGTGTTTAGCCAGGCTGTTCCTACAAAGTAATCGGGATTTGCGACGTTGCCTGGGGAGAAAATGGTATTTTGATCGGTCATAATTAAAGATTAGGCAATAAATACCATACTAACATGGCGCTAACTATTAAAACGGCTATGGTTAACAATAATAGCAGGTAAAATGACGGCGCAAAATCATTGTTGGTTATTTGTTTTTGGATTTGCCTGTAGCGCACAAAACCTATTAAAGCTGTTGCCGCGCCAATAACTACCAAACTTATACCAATTGATGCCGAAAACCCTTTAACCGACACAACAGTTTTATCTGTAAGCATAAGGGATAATTGCTTTACAAACAGCGAAAATTTAACTACCACAAAGCCAAACCCCATTAAAGCGATACTGGTACGTATCCAGGCTAAAAATGTACGTTCATTGGCCAGGTGATCGCTGGTATTTAAGTTTGGTTTAGTTTCCATATCAAAAACTAATTTAACAAAAAAGGCGGTACAAATACCGCCTTTTTTAAGATTTAAACCATTAACAACTACTGTACGGTTATGGTACCCATATCTTTTACCGCACCGTTAGTAACTACCACACCTGTTACTGTTTTAGCAGTGTAAGGGGCAACAGGCACAATGTTTACATTGTAGGTACCTGCGGCTAAACCTGGCATGTAGAATTTACCGGTTGCATCTGCAACTGCTCCTACTGTATCAACACCTGTAATAGCATAAACTTTTGCAGATGCTGCTGCCGGAGAAACCATACCTGTTAAAGCACCTGAGGCAGCTTCGGCATATGTACGGATAACAGGTTTCAGGATATATTTACCATTTCCGGTTAATACCAACGATTTGGCGGCATCAAAATCAAGACGCAAAGTATAAGCAACGCCCGGAGTTAATACATCCTGTACATTTAATTTTACACCTGATGTTTGTCCGCTTGGAGTGGTCAGGTCTTGTGAAACACCACCAATTACTACACGGTTGCCTGTTTCATTTAAAACCAACCTGATCTGTGAAATTTTACCTGAAGGGATATCCTGATCGGCAAGGATAGTGTCTTTACCCATCCTGAAACGAAGAATATCAATAGGGCCACCGCCAACATTTAACGTAGTTTCGCCTTTATCGGTAACAACTACAACACTCTTAATACTTAATATAACAGCATCAAAAGCACCGGGAGCATCGGTCATTTTAACGGTAACGTGGGTAGTACCATTGCTGTCGTTACCTTTTTTACAGGCATAAATTGATAGGGTTAGGGCCAGGGCAAATAATAATAGCTTTTTCATAATAGATTAAATTAATTTTAGTTAAGTAATCCCATCACGTCAAAAACAATACCCAGTTAAAACATATAGCTATATCATACTTAGGTAGCAAAAAACATTGACCCCAATAAAGTACATTTGCACACTATAAGGCACAATAACCACTTATTATGCCAATATTATTTATTATAATATAATATTATTAACCTATAATAATTATTTAGCATACCAGTCGCGCAGGCGTACATCTATGTTTTTATCGTCGGCGTTGACTGTTGATTTAAATAGATTGGTATCCTGTCCGCGGTAATGATATGGGTAAACCACTTTTGGTTTAAAGGCCAATACAGCTTTTGCAGCCGTTGCCGCATCCATAGTATAAGGCAGATTCATGCAAACAAAGGCTACGTCAATATTTTTAAGAGCGCGCATTTCAGGTATATCGGCTGTGTCGCCAGATATATAAAATCTTTTTCCGTCAATGGTAACCACATAGCCATTACCCCTGCCTTTAACATGCATGGCAGTGGCCGACTCAGGTAGGTTATACATGGGTATAGCTTCAATGGTTATACCTGCTATTTGTGCGGTTTTATCACCATTTTTCAGGATAACTAATTTGCTTTTATCAGTAGTGGCAGGCAACTTATCAGCCACCGCCTGAGGAGCTATAATAACCGCTTTTGCCGTATTAACCGCGTCAATAGTTTTAGTGTCAAAATGGTCGCCGTGGATATCGGTTATTAAGATGATATCAGGCGCTGTCATGCCCTTAAAAGCATCTGCCCCACCGGTTGGGTCAATGTAAATATTTTTACCCTGGTAGGTTAATACAAACGTAGCATGGGTAATGGGTTGAATGGTAACATCGCCGCCTTTTACAGGCTCACGGTCGCCAGCCGGGCGTTGGGCATAAGCAATAGTTAATGCTATTGACAAGAATAAAGAAAGCGCAATTTTGAGTTTCATGTTAATCTAGATTTGTAGGTTAAAGATACCAATATTTCACTTTTATATTAAGCTACCTCTATTCAAAAAAGTCATTCCTTTTTTAAAAAGAATATTATGATTCAAAAATATAGGTACTTATACCTATTATTATTAGTACCCATACTTATTGCCCACAATACGCAGGATATGGATTTTTGGGCAAACAAAACTAAGATCATGAAACACTTAAAAACAATCACAACTATTTGCCTGCTGGCTTTATCAACCATTGCTATGGCACAAACAAAATCTTACAAAAAAGTACGCATTGGCCTTGGCGCTGAAGGTGCCTTACCAATGGGAGCATTAAAAACAGCTTACTATTATGGCGGTGGTTTAACTTTCAGAGCTGCTGTCGCATTGAACCAAACAAGCGCTATTACAGGTACCACAGGTGTTATAGCCTTTGTTCCCGAAAAAATTACCGGTGTTAACAGCAAAGCGCAATTAAACATACCTATTAAATTGGGTTACAAATATATGCTTAGCGAAAAACTATATGGCTTAGGCGAGGTAGGTACTACTATTGTAAAATCATATTATCCAACTTCAACGGGTTCATTAGCTTCTGTTAGCAGCAATGCGTTTACTTACTCGGTAGGTATTGGTGTACACGTAGGTGTTGATGCCAGTTTAAGATATGAAGGCTACTCAAATGGCGGATTTTTGGGTCTGCGTTTAGGTTTTAACTTTTAATAATAAATAGCTAACTCAAATTATATGAAAAGAATATTTACAATTATAGCTGCAGTAACCGTACTATTTTTAGGTGCCTGCAAAAAATCAGAAACAGTAACACCTGATAATTCTTCATCAGGAAACAGCTACACCGTAAACGGAACTACTTACAAAGTCGTTTATTCTACTGTTACCAATGTTGGTGGTAAATATAGCATTGTATTTGCAGACAGAACCCCTGTATCGGGCGAGTTTAATTTTGTAACTGTAAAATTTAAAGCGGCACCCACAACAGGTACTTATACCGTGGTGACCATGGCAGGTGACCCACCAATTGCTAACGCCAACGAATGCCAGATAGGTGCAAGTAATAATACCACCACTGGTTATGGCTATATAGGCGCGGGTACAGCTCCTGTAACTGTACAAGTAACTGTTACTGGTGGTAAAACTAAAATAGTGATCCCGGAGATTACTGTACAGCAAACCCCAAGTAATGCTAACGTGAAATTATCAGGTTCTGTACAAGAAATATAACCTTCCCATCCCTGAAATTATATTGTACAACTGTTGATTGGAAAGCCACCGTTGGGTGGCTTTTTTATTTATTTAAATGTCCACGCCAAAATCCGGCTGCTTTTTTGCCCCTGAGACATCCGGATTACTTTCACCTCAGTAGCTTTAACTTTTTCCAATGTTCGGTAGCAGCCATCCAGTGTTTCTTTTTTTGATATTAGCGATGTAAACCAGCGGCAGTTTTGCGCAAATCGGACGCTTTCTTCAATCATACGGCGCACAAAACGCTCCTCCCCACCTTCGCACCATAGCTCGGCGTTTTTGCCACCAAAGTTTAGCGTAGCCGATGGCTGTTTATGGCCCAGGTTTTTCCATTTACGTGAGGTACCTTCCATAGCTTCCTGCATAGACGCGTGAAATGGCGGATTGCAGATGGTTGCATTAAACTTTTCGCCGGGTTTAATTATACCGTAAAATATATCGGATGATGAGCTTTGCTTGCGGATGGTAATTACTTTACTCAAGTTATTTGCTTCTATTATGTTTTTAGCAGAGTTAATCGCTATGTGATCAATATCCGATCCTACAAAGTTCCAGCCATATTCATGGTGACCTATTAGTGGATATATACAATTAGCACCAACTCCAATATCCAGCACCTTAACCGATTTACCTAAAGGGATAACTCCGTTGTTATCAGCAGACAGCAAAAAATCAGCTATGTAATGGATATAATCGGCCCTGCCGGGTATGGGTGGGCATAAGTACCCTTCGGGGATATCCCAAAGATCAACCTTATAAAAAAACTGAAGCAAAGCCCTGTTAAGTGCCTTTACCGCCTGCGGATCTTTAAAATCTACAGACATATCTCCGTAAGGATTGGGTGCAACATAAGCTGCTAATTCAGGACTAACAGCTATCAACTCCGGGAAGTTATACCGCTGCCGGTGCTTGTTACGGGGATGCAGGTTGTTTTTTTCTTCGGGAGCAGATGTTTTTTTTGTAGGCATTGAATTAGTTCTACCAGCAAAGATAGACTTTAAAAAACAGCTTAATCCTTACTAAAAACCTCAATGGTACTTAGTAGTGGCGATCCACCGGCATTACCTACACCTGCTACGGTATATATTTTTTTATCATGATAAACCGCACCAACTGCATGGCGGCCCTGAACCAATGGCGGCAATGTTCTGAACTGCCCGGTTTTTACGTTATAGGCATCCACCTCGTTATGCGCTACACGTTGCTTGGCACTTTCACCTGCTATCACCAATATTTCGTTACCTACAATAACTGTAGCGTTACCCGCACGTGGGTTGGGTAGTTTAGCATCGGCTACACTCCATTTATTTGTTTTCAAATCATATACGTCAACTTGTGCTACTACCCCCTGTAATCCTTTATTTTCCTTCGCGTTTGATGCCACACCGCCTATGCTATATAATTTATCGCCGATAATAGCTGCTTTGGCGTGATCGCGCGCGGATGGGGCATCAGCCATTTGTGTCCATTTATCGGTTTTAGGGTCATATACATCAACCCAGGTTACATTGCCGGTATAATGGCCATCCAATATGCCGCTGGTGATGTAAAACTTATCTTTATATAATGCCACACCGGTTGATCCCCTGCGCCTGTCGGCAGGTATAGTACCACCTACGCGCCAGGTATCTGTTTTAGGGGTGTAGATGTAGATATTATCTACCGGTTTTTCATGTGGGTATCCGGCGGTCATGGCGCATATTAAATAAATTTCGTCTTTATATACTGCCGCCTGGAAATGGTGCAGTTCCATAGGTGGCTTGGTACCCATCGTCCAGGTAGAGGTTTTAGGATCAAAAATGGATACTTCCTGAATTTTTCTTCCCCCAATTAAATAAAACTTACCATTAACTCCCACAAAGTCCGCTTCCTCGCGCTTTAAAAAATCACCTGTAGTAGTTAATACTTTCCAGGTGTAGCCCTCAAACTGGGCATGGGCTGTATTTATAAAAAGGCCTATAGTTAATATAAACAGTATTGTTTTTTTCATTGGATATTAATTGGTTGGTTAAATATAACAGAATTATTAAATAACTGAAACTTATAGGTATATATACCTATAAGTATTATTAGTAATACTCATTGACCGCCAGCTATATTATGCTGTTTTTTGGAAAAATATAATACTAAATTGTATTTTACGCTGTACTTTATCACTATGCGCCATCTTTTATATTTTAAGCTTTTTATATTAATTATAGTAGCATCATGTTGTTTTTATCAATACTCGTTTAGTCAAAAAAGTCATACCGATAGCGTATTGGAGGCCTATAAAAAGCAACCTCATAATGTTATTTTAAAACTGGAAGCAGGTATAGCTAATGTTAAAAATGGCAATGCTGATATAGCTATACCCTTATTGAACGAGTCGGCTGCCAAAGCACTTAAATTAAACGATCTACAGGTATATATTAAATCAAAAATTCATTTAGGCCGAGCGTATGCCGACAAGGGCGAAAATGTTACAGCACTTAAGCACTACCAGCAGGGTTTGGTTAAAGCAGAGGCCATAAATAACAAATTGCTAATTGCACATTTATTTAAAAATATAGGCGCTTTATATATCAGCTGGAAAAAATTTGATGACGCGCTAAATTATTATGAAAGGGCCGAAAAACTTGCTCAGGAACTCCATGAAGAAGAATTAGTGGCCGACTGCCAAAATAATAAAGGCACCGTTTATGAACAACAATTTAAATATGAAAAAGCTTTAGCCGCTTATAAAAACGCGTTAAATGCTTACACTAAAAAGCATATTCCGGCTAAAATATCTATGGCACTAAGCAATATTGCTATAGTTTACAAATACCAAAAAAACTATAACGCATCTTTACAGTACAATTTGAAGGCGCTTAACTTATCTATTAAAAACGAAGATAAATGGATAACCGCGGCAACCTATAATAACATAGGCAGCCTGTATAGTGAAATGGGCGATTATAAAAAAGCCATGATCTATTGTGGTAAAAGCATAGACCTGGCTAAGCAAATTAATGCCATTGAAATTGTAGAATCTGCATACGATACCATGAGCGAAGTTGCTGCTAAAAGCGGCGATTATAAAAATGCTTACAACTTTCATAAACTTTTTAAAACTACTAATGATCAATTTATAAATGTTGAAAGTGCCAAGCAATTATCAGAGTTAAATATAAAATTTGAAACTGAACGTAAGCAAAAGATCATTCAGCAACAACAGTTTGAAATAAACCAGCGCAATTACTGGCTTTTTGGCTCTGTAATTTTATCTGTATTTATAGTTATTGTTGGGTACCTGGTATTCAGGAACAATAAATACAAACAAGATGAAAAATTGCAAGCTGAGATCCATAGGCAGCAGGAAATAGCTGCACGTGCGCTATTTGAAGGCGAACAACAAGAACGTATACGCCTTGCACGAGATCTGCATGATAGTATAGGTCAAATGCTTTCAGTAATTAAAATGAATATATCTATGCTGGGCTCCAGTCAGGCCGATGACATAGCTATTAGCCCTACTTTAAACCTGGTAGATAAAACTATTACCGAAATACGCAACATATCACACAACCTGATACCTGAGGAATTAAACTTTGGCCTGATCACAGCGTTAGAAGATGTTTGCGAAAAAATAAGCAGTAATGGCCAGATCGATGCATATATGACCATAGATGAAGAAACCAAAGACTATCCGTTTAAAAAAGCCAACGAGTTATCCATATACAGAGTAACACAGGAAGTATTGAATAACATGGTAAAACACGCCAAAGCCACCCAAATAAATTTAAACATCTCGCATCAACAGCCAAATATTATCATTACTATTAAAGATAATGGACGTGGCTTTGATACGGAAAAACTTAAACAGTCAAAAGGTATAGGATGGAAAAACATACAAGCGCGTATAAACTTAATGGGCGGAGTTGTTAGTATTAGATCCACGCCTGCAAACGGAACTTTTATAAAATTTAATATTCCTAACGCATGACAGTACCTATAAATGTTATTATAGCCGATGACCACCAAATGGTTATAGATGGCATTAAAAGTATGCTTTTGCATGACCCTGCTTATCAAATCATCGCCGAGGCTAATAATGGACAGACCGCATATGAACTGATAACGGCCAATGCTCAAAATTTTCAGCTTTTGATAACTGATATCAGCATGCCTTTATTAACCGGCCCACAATTATGTAAAATGATAAAAAGCCAATACCCGCATATACAGGTACTAATTTTAAGTATGTATAACAATGTGCCTGCGGTTAAAGAAGCTGTTATGGCCGAAGCTGATGGATATATATTAAAAAATGCAGGTCGTACCGAACTTTTACAGGCATTACATCGCATAAGCAATGGTGGTACTTATTTTTCGCAGGATATTGTACCAATTATTTATAACCAATACAACAAACAAAAACTACAGGACGAGCAATTGAGCCAACTTACTGCACGCGAAAAAGAAGTATTAAGCCTGATAGTAAAAGAATATACCAGTGAAGAGATAGCTGACAAATTGTGTATCAGCAAAAAAACCATTGATAACCATCGCCAGCATCTGCTTGAAAAAACCAACTGCAAAAGTACTGTTGGCCTGGTAAAATTTGCTATTAAAAGCGGGCTGGAGTAGCACGGTATGTAGACGAAAAAAGTCGTCAACATAATATCCCTTTAAATGTTAAATATGCGGCATATTATTGCGCCGCATATTTATATGAGCTATAAGGATAGTATTTACACCGGCACCAGTAATATTGTACTACCCGTACCTAACAAATTATTGTTCCCCACTGACTATCAGGACAAAAGCAGATTATGTTATTATGCCTCATTGTTTAATAGTTTAGAGGTTAACAGCTCTTTTTATAAAGTGCCTATGCGATCAACCGTGCAAAAATGGGCGGCTGATGTACCAGCTGATTTTAAATTTACATTTAAACTTTCGCGCGATATTACACACAATAAAGAACTGGCCTTTAACCCGCACGATCTGGAAAAATTCATGAACGCCATTAGTGGTGCCGGCGATAAAAAAGGATGTCTGTTAATTCAGTTCCCTCCCAGCCTGGGTATTAATATTAATCAATTAAGAGTATTGCTGGATGGTATTATTATGTTGGATGCCGACAAGGAGTGGAAAGTTGCTGTCGAGTTTCGTAATAAATCGTGGTATGTGGATGATGTGTACGAATTATTAGAAAACTACCAGATGGCAATGGTGATACAGGATATGCCTAAATCGGTTACGCCACTTATTGATAGCGATGTGCCTTTTGTTTTCCTGCGTTTTCACGGCCCCAACGGCGGCTATCGCGGCAGCTATACAGACGAGCACCTGGCCGAGTATGCCAGCTATATTACTAACTGGCAGGACGAAGGTAAAACCATATTTGCCTATTTTAATAATACCATGGGCGATGCCCTACAAAACCTCATTACATTGGATAGAATGATCGGTATTTGATCTTCCCCTCACCCTGTTCTCATCTGCATTACAAAAAATCCTTTCCCGTTGGTCTATAAAATACGGGCGTTGGTAGTGATGTACCGTTAGTGTGTCTATTACACCGATTTTTGAATTAACAAATTGGATTTGAGGTAGTCATAATGGTGTAAATAACGAAAAAGACATTAACAACATTAAAAACATACAACATGAAAACTACACTATTAACCCTTATCGCAGCCGTAATATTAACTGCAACTGTTACTACTACTAAAGCTACTGCAGCAACCACCACCGAGCCTATCACTTTAACCGGTATTAAAAATATCAGCAAAATTGAAGCACGTGGTAACGTGGAAGTATATATCACCAACGGAACTAAAGACGGTGTAAAAGTATATGATACTGCTTACTATGCAAGCAATGCATTGGTACAGGTAGAAGAAGGTACTTTACGTATCACTAACTATGATAAAACAAAAAAATTATTGGTTGAAGTAACTGTAACTGACCTGCGTAATGTAGCCGCTTATGATAACGCGGTGATCAAATCAGACAAATTAGCTTTGGTTGATCTAAGTGTAGACCTTTACAACAATGCTTATGCAGGTTTACAATTAGACAACTATGCAGCCAGCATTAATGTGAATGACCAGGCAAAAGCCGACTTATCAGGCGATGTTATGGAATACAGCTTAACTTATAACTATGGTGCAACCGTTAACCGTACCGAACTGGCTGCAACTAATGAAAGCGAAACTCGTGTTGCTGCGCCATCACGCCGTACACCAAGAACTGCGCCAAGAGTTATGGCCAGCATCTAATAAAATTGAAGAATAGAGATTAAACAATAATACCCCTAAACCTTATTACAATACCCTAAACCTTTCTATAATTATAAGTATGTTTAAAAGTCGTTCGCCTGGATCGCGAGCGGCTTT
>CAZTAU010000030.1:0-47224 GCA_964611565.1 uncultured Mucilaginibacter sp.
TTATATTTTAAATCCTCGCTGAAAAGCGGGGATTTTTTTTGCCTAATATTTTACGTTGATACGGCAATTAACATTTATAATATAATATTTTAACAATAGCATTAATTACATATTTTTGGTAAATCCCACACACTCCATGAAATACAAAAGAATATTATTAAAACTCAGCGGCGAATCGTTAATGGGCGATAGGCAATACGGCATTGATAATAAGCAGGTATTGCAGTACGCACACGATATTAAAAGTGTTTATGACAAAGGTATCGAGATTGCTATTGTTGTTGGAGGCGGTAATATTTTCAGGGGGTTAAGTGCCGAAAAATCGGGCATGGAGCGTGCGCAAGCCGATTATATGGGAATGCTGGCAACGGTAATTAACTGCATGGCCCTGCAAAATGCGTTAGAAAGCATTGGTGTTGATACACGCCTGCAATCGGCCATTAAAATGGAGCAAATATGCGAGCCATATATACGCCGCCGTGCTATGCACCATTTAGAAGTGGGTAAAATTGTAATATTTGGTGCAGGTACCGGTAACCCTTATTTCACTACTGATACTGCTGCTTCATTACGTGCTATTGAAATTAAAGCTGACGTGGTATTGAAAGGAACCCGTGTTGATGGTATTTACACTGCCGATCCTGAGAAGGACCCTTCTGCTACACGTTATGATGAAATAACTTTCCAGGAAGTATATGATAAAGGGCTGAATGTAATGGATATGACAGCCATTACACTTTGCCGTGAAAACAAATTGCCTATTGTGGTTTTTGACATGAACAAAGAAGGCAACTTTATGAAAATAGCCAACGGCGACCCTATAGGTACTTTGGTTAAATAAAGAGGCGATTCTTGATTCTAATTTATATTTTTGATAAAATTTAAAGCGATGAGCGAACTCATTAAAAAACAAGTTAGTGATGCAAAGGCAGCAATGGATAGAGCCATTGACCATGCAGATAACGAATTAAATAAAATACGCGCAGGCAAGGCAAGCCCTTCAATGCTGGATGATGTTATGGTTGATTACTATGGCACCGCTACCCCATTGGCACAAGTAGGCAGCGTAAACACACCTGATGCTCGTACCATTGTAGTACAGCCTTGGGAAAAATCATTGTTAGGCGCTATTGAAAAAGCTATAATGGAAGCCAACCTGGGTGTTAATCCACAAAATGATGGTGTTATTATCCGTATCAACGTACCGCCTTTAACCGAAGAACGTCGCCGTGATTTGGTTAAGAAAGCTAAGGCAGAGGCCGAAATGGGTAAAGTAGCTATCCGTAACATCCGTAAAGATGCTAACGAGAAAATAAGGAAACTTAAAGCTGATGGCGTATCAGAAGATGAAATGAAAAGCGGTGAAGCCGAGGTTCAAAAGCTGACTGACAGTTATATTGCCAAAGTTGACCAGCTTACAGAAGCTAAAGAAAAAGATATAATGACGGTATAATTTAACCGTATTGTCAAATTAAAGGGAATGAGCTTATTAGCTGTTCCCTTTTTTTATTTTTACAGCATATATGAAAATCCTATTACATTATTTATCAAGACATCGCTGGACAGTAGTACTGGCGTTAGTGTTGGCCGGCCTTAACATAGGCTTTTCATTGATCGACCCGATGATAACGGGTATGATAATGGATAAATATATTGTGCCTACAGACGGCGTTGCGCATAGTTTTGATTATCGCTTTCATGGCGCTTTGGGCCTTATAGGTTTGGCTATTGGCGCCGCCATGGTATCGCGTATAGCAAAAAACTTCCAGGATTATTTTACCAATATTATTACCCAAAAAACCGGCGCGGCTATGTATGCCGATGGTTTAAAGCACTCGTTGGAATTGCCATACCAGGTTTTTGAGGACCAGCGTAGCGGCGAAACTTTGGGCATATTACAAAAAGTACGTACCGATACCGAAAAGTTTATCACCTCGTTCATCAGCGTTTTAGTTGTGAGTTTGGTGGGGATGATATTTGTAATTGTTTACTCATTAAAAGTAAACTACCAGGTAACGCTGGTTTATTTTTGTGCCATACCCATTATTGCTTTGGTAAGTACCGCGCTGAGTAAGCGTATTAAAAGCATCCAGAAAAATATAGTGGCAGAAACTACCGCCCTGGCGGGATCAACCACCGAATCATTACGCAATATCGAACTGGTAAAAAGTTTGGGCCTTGCCAAACAGGAAATTGAGCGCTTAAATAAAACCACTTACAAGATACTAGACCTGGAGCTTAAAAAGGTAAAATTTGTGCGCAGCATGAGCTTTATACAAGGCACAACTGTAAACCTGGTGCGTAGTGCCATGGTTTTAATTTTATTGGTGCTGATATTTAAAGATGAGCTAACCGCTGGTGATTACTTTAAATTTTTATTCTATTCGTTCTTCCTGTTTAACCCATTGCAAGAGTTAGGTAATGTCATCCAATCATGGCGCGAGGCGCAGGTGTCGTTAGCCAATTTTGAGCGGATATTAAATACGCCTATTGATGTTAAGCCCGAAAAACCGGTGCTGCTTGAAAAAGTTAAGAAGTTAACTTTTGATAATGTAAGCTTTAAACATTTAACCGCTACCCGTAATGCGCTCAACCATATCAGTTTTGAAACCAACACCGGCGAAACCATTGCCTTTGTTGGCCCATCGGGATCAGGTAAAACAACACTGGTAAAGTTACTGGTAGGATTGTATCAGCCATTAGAAGGTGATATCTTATATAATGGCATTTTAAGCAAGGATATTGACCTGGACCAGTTACGTGAGCGTATAGGTTTTGTAACACAGGATACTCAACTATTTTCGGGCACTATACGCGAGAACTTATTGTTTGTGCGCCCAAATGCTACCGATGAGGAATGTATGACCGTATTACAGCGTGCCGCCTGCCAAACTTTAATGTCAAGAGCCAGCAATGGTTTAGATACAGTTATTGGCGAAGGTGGTGTAAAAGTGTCAGGAGGCGAAAAACAACGATTATCTATAGCTCGTGCGCTATTGCGCCAGCCGGATCTATTGGTATTTGATGAAGCTACATCTTCATTAGATTCAATTACCGAAGAAGAGATAACCGAAACGATAAGAGATGTATCGGTATTGAACGACCATATCACCATATTGATCGCTCACCGTCTATCAACCATTATGCATGCAGACAGAATATATGTGTTAGAGAAAGGCCGCATAGTTGAATCGGGAGGGCACCTGGAGCTGATCAACCAAAAAGGCCTATACTACGCCATGTGGAGGCAACAGATTGGTGAAAAGGTAGAAGTAGAACAGGATTAATTAAATACGCCCACCTTCTGTCATTTCGAAACGCAGTGAGAAATCTTATACGACTTGCATAGATGGCGTATAAGACTTCTCCTCGTACTTCGTTCGAAATGACAAGAGGTTAAATGTTTTAGACAGTATTAACTTTAGCTACTTCCGGAGCTGATATCTCATGTAATGAAAGAGGTATCAGCTTTTTGGTTTTAAAATAGGTGATGGTTACAATAAGCAAAGTCATACTACCACCAAATAGTACCGATGGTACCGTACCCATTAAACGTGCGGCAGTACCCGATTCAAACGCCCCTATCTCGTTAGACGAGCCTATAAACATTTGGTTTACGGCCGATACCCTGCCTCGCATATTGTCGGGGGTAAGCAACTGCATAATAGTACCGCGTATCAATACGCTGATGCTATCAAACGCGCCTTCGGTAAATAAGAATAGCAACGATAAGTAAAAGTTGCGAGATAAAGCAAAGCAGATTATTGATAAGCCAAAACCTGTTACGGCTATCAATAAATTACGCCATGGCTTACCCATTGGCGAAAAACGAGCCATGGCCAGCATAACCAACACCGCACCTAATGACGTAGTGGCGCGCATAATACCCAAACCCTCGGGCCCAACATGCAATATTTCATTAGCAAAAACCGGTAATAAAGCTACTGCGCCTCCAAAGAATACTGAGAACAGGTCCAGGCTCATGGCACCTATCATCATTTTATTATGGAACACAAAATGTATGCCTTCGCTTAAGCTTTGCCAAATACTTTCTTTAGGTGTAAATATGGGTGGATATTTTTTTAGGAAGAACACACATACCAATGCGATCAACAAGAATAAAAGTATAATAGTATATACAGCAGTGATACCATAAAATCCATAAACCAATCCGCCAACCAGCGGACCTAATATTGATGCTATTTGCCAGCTTGAACTGTTCCAGCTGCTGGAGTTTGGGTAAACTTCTTTAGGTACACTATTAGCCATCACCGTAAAAGCAGATGGGCCATAAAATGCCCTGGCTACACCGTTGCAAAAAACCATGGTGTAAATAATGGGTACTATCCAATTGGCGTGGATAACACCGCTCATGCTTTTTAAGGTGACAATGAAAATAACCAATGATGATAAAAACACGGCGGAAAATATCATGGTTAGCATTTTCCTTTTTTCAGATTTATCAGCAATGTAACCACCGTATAAAGCGATACTTACAGCGGGAATAGCCTCGCACAAACCTATTACACCTAAGGCAAAAGCACTTTTGGTTAAATAGTAAATGTAAAAGCCTAGTACTACGGCCTGCATTTGATACGCAAAAGTGAAGAAGAAGCGGATACCCAGGTAAGACCGGAAATCTTTATAACGTAAAGCTATGAAAGGGTCTTTTGGAGGTAATAGTTTACTTTCTGCTTCTGACATGCTGCAAATTTACTATTCATGATGCAGGAATGATCATAATTTCTGTAATCCTTACTTTTGAGTGAGGTTATGATATTTTATCCCAGCTCAATCCGGCTTTACGGGTTCTGAAAGCTTCATTTAAAACCTGGTTCTCGGGTTGGCTCAGATCCGGGTCAATGGCAAAAATGTTTTCTACCAGTTTGCGTACCGTTTGCAGTAGCTCCTGATCGGTGGTTAGGTCGGCAATATTCAGATCCAGTAATCCGCTTTGCTGTGTACCTTCAATATTACCCGGGCCACGCAATTGCATATCTATCTCTGCTATCTCAAACCCATTGTTGGTTTTAACCATCGTATTAAGCCTTGTACGGCCGTCATTGCTTAGTTTGTTGCCAGACATTAGTATGCAATAAGATTGTTCAGCACCGCGCCCCACACGGCCACGTAGCTGATGCAGTTGAGACAACCCAAACCGCTCGGCATTTTCAATGATCATCACTGATGCATTAGGCACATTTACCCCTACCTCAATAACCGTAGTTGCTACCATAATCTGTGTTTCGCCTTTTACAAAGCGCTGCATCTCAAATTCTTTTTCGGCAGGTTTTATTTTTCCGTATACAACGCTTATTTTATATTCAGGCAACGGAAACTCGCGCGATATCACCTCAAATCCTTCCGTCAGGTTCTTAAGGTCGAGCTTTTCACTTTCTTTAATTAAGGGATATACAATATAAATTTGCCTTCCTTTAGCAATTTCATCCTTCATAAAACCAAACATCCGCAACCGCGCCGATTCATAATAATGAACTGTTTGAATAGGTTTTCGCCCGGCAGGTAGTTCGTCAATAATAGATATGTCCAAATCACCATACAGAGTCATAGCAAGCGTACGTGGTATAGGCGTGGCCGTCATTACCAATATGTGCGGTGGCACCACACTTTTTTGCCATAGTTTTGATCGTTGCTCAACACCAAAACGGTGCTGCTCATCAATAACTACCAGGCCCAGATTTTTGTATTGTACCTTATCTTCAATTAAAGCATGGGTGCCTATTAATATTTTAAGTTCACCACTTTCCAGCTTTTCGTGCAGTATTTTTCTATCCTTTTTTGAGGTTGATCCGGTTAACAATGCCACTTCTACAAAATCATCCCCCACCAAACCCTTAATAGTTTGGTAATGCTGGTTGGCCAAAATCTCGGTAGGGGCCATTATACAGGTTTGGAAACCGTTATCAATAGCTATCAGCATACTCATTAAAGCTACCACCGTTTTACCGCTGCCTACATCGCCCTGCAATAAACGGTTCATTTGTACGGGACGCTGCGTATCCTGCCTTATTTCTTTTAACACCCGCTTTTGCGAGTTAGTGAGTTCAAAAGGAAGTTTATTGTTATAAAACTCATTAAAGTAATGCCCTACTTTTTCAAACACGTTGCCTTTAAATTTTTGTATGCGAAGCAGTTTATTTTTTAAAAGCTTCAATTGCAAAAAGAAAAGCTCTTCAAACTTCAGGCGATACTGCGCTTCGTTTAGTTTATTGGCATCTTCGGGATAGTGGATATTTTTATAAGCTTCTGCCCTTCCCATCAGCTTAAACTTATTTAAAATATATAAGGGTAAGTTTTCAGGTATATCTTTTAAATGTTGATCTAATAATGCAGAAGTTAGCTTTTCTATTCCTTTACTATCTAATGCAAATTGTTTTAACTTTTCTGTAGAACTATAAGCTGGCTGCAAGGCAATATTACCTTTACGTTTTAACGTTTCCGGCGAATACAGCTCCATCTCCGGGTGCGACATTTGCGCCTTGCCATTAAAAAATCCGGGTTTGCCAAAAAGAATGTACACTTTACCTAAAACCAGGTTTTTCTCTATCCATTTTATCCCTTGAAACCATACCAGCTCCATTACACCGGTATCATCCTGCATTTGAGCTACCAGACGTTTGGTATGCTTTTCGCCTAAAACTTCTTTATGGGTTAACCGCGCCAATATTTGCACGTGAGGTAAATCGGGTTGTATCTCTTTTATTTTATAAAAGCGGGTACGGTCAATATGTTTATAGGGATAGTAGTTGAGCAGTTTTTCAAACGTGCCAATTCCAAGCTCCTTTTTTAAAACGTCGGCACGCGCGGTGCCAACACCTTTTAAATATTCAATTGGAGTTTGAAATACCTGGCTGTTCAATTTGGGCTATCAGGGTTTAACGGCTATTACTGATATTTCAACCTGTACACCTTTAGGCAACGCGGCAACCTGTACAGTTTCTCGGGCAGGGAAATCAGCAGTAAAATAAGTACCGTAAACTTCATTCACCTGTGCAAAGTCGTTCATATCTTTTAAAAAGATACTGGTTTTAACTATATGGCTAAAATCAGCCCCGGCCGCGTTTAGTATAGATCTGATGTGAGCTAGTACCAACTTGGTAGCTGCAGTAACATCATCGGTAATTAAATTACCGGTTGTATGATCAAGTGGTATCTGCCCCGAAACGAATATAAGTCCACCGGCTACTATAGCCTGGTTATAAGGGCCAATTGGCTCGGGTGCATTAGTTGTATTAATTACTGTTTTCATTAGGTGATGATAACAAGGTTACTTTTTTAATATAAATAAGTCTACCAGCTTCCATATAATACCCAGCAAAAACATAATTATGGCAATAGCATTAATGGTATGCATCACTCGTAAATTAAAGCTGGTTGGCCGCTTAGGATCCTTTTTTCGGAAGAAGTACATGTACAAAGCTACATAAATTTCATTTTTAAATATTGCTGAAATTTACTCAAAAAAAAAAGCCCCCCGAAATCGGGGGGCTTAATATTATAAACTGAATTTCAAATTATCTTTTGAATGAAACACGACGGTTTAATACACGTCCTTCTTCAGTTGAGTTGTCAGCGATAGGGTTAGTTTCACCATATCCTTTTACTCTTAATTTGCTAGCAGCAACACCAGAGTTAACTAAGTAAGTTTTTACTGAATTAGCACGGTCTTTTGATAACTGTAAGTTGTGAGCAGCAGTACCTTCAGATGAAGCGTAACCAGCTACTTCAACACTTGCGCCTGAAGTTCTTAGATCAGCAGAAGTTGCATCTAATACAGGGTAAGCAGAAGTTCTTAATACTGAGCTATCAAATTCAAACTGAATGTTAGAATAAGCATTAGCAGCACCACCAACTGGTTTTCTCATGAATAGAGAAGTATCAATTTTAGGGAATACGATAACGCAACCAGAACCATCAACAGTGCTACCAGCTGGGGTACCAGGGCATTTATCAAATTGATCAGAAACACCGTCACCATCAGAATCTTTTTTCAGATCGTTAACTGCATTTTCAACGTTACCAACACGGCCTCTTAAAGCTGCAACTTCGCGACGTAATGCTTCATCATATAATTCATCATACATCATTGCAACCGGGTTAACCCAATCCAGGTTCGGTTTTGATTTTGAGCCTAAAGTGAATTCTACACCTGCATAACCATATGAGTAACGATCTTTAGTAGGGTAGCTTTTACGCACACCATCAAAGTTATCGCCATCAATAAAGTTTTGAGTATAGCCTAAATTGAATGCTGTTGCATCAGTTATTTTAAACTTCAGTCCAACGCCAACAGGTACTACTAATTCATTAATAGCATTGCCTTGTGCATCACGGTATTGCTCCCAGTCACCATTAGTACCGTTAGTACCCCAGCCTTTAATATCCGGACGGTAAGAAGATAAACCAAGACCACCTTTTACGAAAACGTTAACAGAATTCTCACGACGTAAGAAATCTATTGTAGCAACGTTTACCACAGCACTTAAGCTTGCTTGATAAAAGTTAGTTATGTGGCTAACAAATTGTTGGTAAGTTACCCCATCACCTACAAAAGGAATACCGCTTGGACCAACTTGTCCCGGAACACCGTCACCAGCGTTTCCGTTAACACGTCCAGCGTTAACATCTAATTGCACACCAAATGAATGGGCTAGTTGTTTTCTTAATGAAACACCAACACCAAGTCCCAAAACGTTGCCAGTGAAATCGTTTGATCCACCGGTTGCAAGTGTTGGAGAAGTAACACCGGCGTTAATGCCAAGGCTCCATGTATTGTACTGTCCTGTACCACCAAATAATTTGGCACTAGAGGTCGTCGCTGTCTGTGCATTAGCTGCACCAACTGCCATTAAAGAGGCAATTGATAAAGCGACTGTTTTTTTTAATGTAGAATAGTTCATAGTTTTAAGATTAAACAATTTTTTAATTGTGATTTTTTTCAAAATTAGTAATTATGTTTGAAACGATTACCAAATACTGTTCCAAACTTTACAATTCTTGCACAAATAAATAAAAAAAACCATTTGTAAATAGAAACAATCAGAATACTTATGAAATATTTACCAATTGCAAATAATTTATTTACAAATAATAGAAAAAATTTCGTTTCAAGAATAAAAGAGGCGTCAATAGCTTTGTTTTTTGCCAATGATGAATTTCCACGAAGCGGGGATCAAAACTTCAATTTTAAACAAAATCCAGACTTTTTTTATCTGACAGGCATTGATCAGGAGCAAAGTATTCTGCTTTTATTTCCGGATTGTCCTAATCTACTATACAAAGAAGTACTTTTTTTAAGACAAACTAACGAACATATTGCCATTTGGGAAGGACACAAGTATACCAAAGATGAAGCAAAAGCCGCTTCAGGTATACAAAGTGTATACTGGCTGAGCGATTTTGACAACATATTGCATAGTATAGTAAACTATGCAATCCATATTTATATTAATACAAACGAAAACGATCGCTATGCGCAAACAGTGCCTTACCGTGATTTGCGTATGCTGGAGGAGTTGCGTGTTAAATACCCTTTACATCATTATGAAAGAGCGGCACCTGTTATGCGCGATCTGCGCCCCGTAAAATCGGATATTGAAATTGAATTGACCAAAAAAGCATGTGCTATTACCAATGATGCCTTTAGACGTGTTTTAAAATTTGTTAAACCGGGCGTAGCAGAATATGAAATAGAAGCCGAGATCATACACGAATTTATTCGCCAACGCGCTACGGGGCACGCCTACAGCCCAATCATTGCATCGGGTAAAAACGCGGTAGTGTTGCATTACATAGACAATAACCAGGTTTGTAAGGATGGCGATGTAATATTATTTGATTTTGGTGCCGAATATGCCAACTACAATGCCGACATGAGCCGATCGATACCGGTAAATGGCCGCTTTACCAAACGCCAGCGCGATGTATATGATGCCGTATTACGGGTAATGAAGGCTGCCACCAAAATGATAGTTGCCGGAACTGTATGGAACGATTACCATGACGAGGTTGGCAAAATAATGACTGGCGAATTAATTGACCTGGGCCTGTTAAAAAAACACGAGGTTGAAAAACAGGACCCTAAAATGCCACTATACAAAAAATACTTTATGCACGGCACTTCGCACCATTTAGGGTTAGATGTACATGACTACGCCAGCCGATATAAGCCTTTTGAAGTAGGTAACCTTTTAACGTGCGAGCCCGGCATATATATCCCCGAAGAAAACCTGGGGATACGTTTAGAGAATAATATACTAATAACTGCCGATGGCAACGTTGACCTGATGGCCGATATACCATTAGAGGCTGATGAGATAGAGACCATAATGAATAGTTAGGATTTCGGATTTTCCATTTCGGATTTAAACCCCGTGTATTTAGATTAACTATCTTTGCCTCCTAAACAATACTATTAAATGAAGGTTGCCGGGTTTACTTTTATCAGGAACGCAGTAAAGAATGATTATCCTATTGTTGAGGCTATAACTTCTATCTTACCCATTTGCGATGAATTTATAGTTGCTGTGGGTAATTCAGAAGATGAAACCGAGCAACTCATCAAAAACATCAACTCCCCTAAAATAAAGATCATCCATACTACCTGGGACGAAAGCATCCGCGAAGGCGGGACAGTATTTGCTGCCGAAACCGATAAAGCTTTTAAAGCCATATCGCCGGATGTGGATTGGGCCTTTTATATACAGGGCGATGAATGTGTACATGAAAAATATCTTCCCTTAATAAAAAAAGAAATGGAGGACAATTTGAATGATAGCAAAGTTGAAGGGCTATTGTTTAAATACCTGCACTTTTATGGTTCATATAGCTATTATGGACACTCGCGCAGATGGTACAGGCGCGAGATAAGGATAGTGCGCAATAATAAGGCTGTACACTCCTATCGCGACGCACAAGGTTTTAGATGGGATGGGCGAAAGATACAGGTTAAGCTAATTGATGCCTACATATACCATTATGGCTGGGTAAAACCACCTGAAGGCTTAACCAATAAATTGCGCAATTTTAACCACTTTTATCATGACGATGAGTGGATGCAGCAACACCTGCCCGAAACTTTTGAGTTTGATTATACCCATAAAAACCCCGACAGGCTGATACATTTTACTGATTCGCACCCGGCAGTAATGCAGCAGCGCATAGCAAGTACCAATTGGAACTTAAATATTGATTTAAACGAGTTAGATAAACACATGACATTTCGCCGCAAGGTTTTGCAGAAAATTGAGGATTGGACAGGATGGCGCGTGAGCGAGTACCGTAATTATAAAATTGTAAAATAAGTGGCGAATAAAAAAAGCATATCTATAGTTATTCCCAATTATAACGGCACGCACTTGTTAAAACAGTACCTACCTTATACTATAGGCGCCATTGAGGCTGAAAATGTGACTTATGAGATCATTGTAATTGATGATGCATCTACCGATAATTCGGTTAATTATTTACAGACTGAATATCCCAACGTCAAATTAATTATTAACGCAACTAATAGCGGATTTTCATACACCTGTAACCGCGGTATTGAGGCTGCTACTTGCGATTTAATATTGCTGCTTAACTCGGATGTTAAATTAACGCCCAATTATTTTAGCAGCCAATGGAAATACTTTGATATGCCGGATACCTTCGGCGTAATGGGCCGTATTATTGACATGGAGGGCAACAACATACAGGATGCCGCGCGTATGCCAAAATTTAACGGACTAAAATTAAAAACCGCTTACTTTTATTATACCGATAACAAGCAGGACCGGTTATACACGCTTTACTTATCAGGTGCCAATGCTTTAATTAACGCAGCTAAGCTGAAACAGATAGGCGGATTTTATGAACTGTTTTCACCCTTTTATTGTGAAGACATGGACCTTGGTATGCGTGCCTGGAAGCTTGGCTGGAAATGCTATTATGAGCATGAGGCCATATGCCGCCACCAAATATCGGCCACCACAAAAAACTATAAAACTACGCAGTGGGTTAAAAGCATTTATTACCGTAACCGCTTTTATTTTCACGCGTTGCATTTAAATGGATTAGCGCTTTTTGGGTGGTACATTCAAATAACCCTTATTGACCTATTGCCCAAATTACTGGTTGGCCAGTTATGGATATGGAAAAGCTATACCGAACTTTTTAAAAATAGCGCATTGATAGGTCAATACAGAAACCGGTTAAAAGAACTATTGAATAAAAACAATAGCCAAATAACTATTTTTGATGTGGTTGATAAAATTAAACGTGCCGCCCCCATTAAAAACCTAACCCGTTTTAACGTATAATTATCATTGCGGTATTATTTAATACTTTTGTATTAACTTTTAAATGTGCGTCCTTAAGGCTAATATTTTATGCTAAACCTGGTAAAAACAGTTAATAATTAATAATATGGATTCGGCCTTAAATATTGCCCGTATTGTAAATGAGCCTGTTTACAAATTCGAGTTTTCAATATGTACATTAGTAACCCGACAAGAGGAATACCAGGAAATGATGACCTCCTTTTTAAATAAAGGATTTGATGAACAAACCTGCGAGTATTTATATATCGACAATACCCACGGCTGTGCTTTTGATGCCTATAAAGGCCTTAACCAGTTTTTGCAGCAGGCAAAAGGCAGGCACATTATAATTTGTCACCAGGATATTATTATACATGACCATGACAGGCAACACCTGGCAAACAAAATTGCAGAGATAGATGCGCTGGATAAAAACTGGGCCATTTTGGCAAATGCGGGTGGCATAAATTTTAAATGGATAGCTACCAATTTAACCCAGGCATCGGGCAACAGAATTAAAGAAAAACGCCTGCCGCTTTTAACCAAAACCATAGATGAAAATTTTTTTGTTGTAAAAAACGGCGCCAACCTGGCCCTGTCAAATAACCTCTCGGGTTTTCATATGTATGGATCAGACATCTGTTTAATAGCTGATATATTGGGATTTAATAGCTATATTATTGATTTTAACCTTATACATAAAAGCAATGGCAATGCCGATAGAAGTTTTTTTATAAGCAGAAATGAATTTGTAAAAAAATACGATCATGCTTTTAGGGGGCGTTTTATGGCTACTACAATAACCCGTTTTTATTTATCAGGCAATTGGTTTACCGCATGGGTATACAATTTTCAACCCATTAAATTTTTTGTGAGGCAGTATTATAAATTCTTCTTTCATAAAAAACGATATGTTTTAAAAAAGAAAAACGGCTAAATAGCAATTATTCAAAATGGTTAATACCACTCATCCTGCAGGTTTTAAAGTAACTGTAATTACTGTTGTTAAGAATGCCGAAAAAGTTATCCCGGTACTGTTTAATAGTGTACGGAAATTTAAAACTGCCGGAGTTGAATTTATGGTGCTTGATGGATCAAGCACAGACAATACGGTTAACCTGATCAAACAAAATGAAGACATTATAGATATCTGGTTAAGTGAACCGGATAAAGGCATTTACGATGCTATGAATAAAGCCGTAAAATTGGCCCACGGCCAATGGCTGATTTTTATAGGAGCAGACGATGAACTATTAGAGGGGTTTAATGATATGATTCCTGCATTAAAACAGGAGGACACTATTTATTATGGCAAGGTATTTTTTCACAACACCATATTTACAGGTAAAATTGAGAATGATTACAGGTTAACAAAAACCAATATTTGCCACCAGGCCATTTTTTACCCTAAAAGCGTTTTTGAAAAATATAGCTATGAAACCGAATATATAAAATGTGCCGATTATGTTTTAAACCTTAAATTATGGGGTGACCCGGGTTTTAAATTTATATACTGTGATTACCTGGTAGCCAACTTTCCGAAAGGCGGGTTTTCTACATATACTGAAGATGTTCTTTTTGATAGCAGGCGCGATCAGTTATTTAAACAATATTTAAAACCTGCATCCTACTATAGGTACGTATATCGTACTAAAGGCTTTTTTAAAATGCTTTTAAAGTTAATTACCAATGGCTAAAATATTATTTGACCATCAAACATTTACTATACAACGCTACGGCGGGCTTTCACGTTATTTTGCCGACCTAAGCATCGGCTTAAATAAGTTGCCGGGCGTAAGCAGCGAAATTGCTACACTATATTCAGAAAATGAATACATTAAAAATATTGATGTTCCTTTAAATAATGCTATAGGTAAAAAACTTTTTAGCGGGCATGCTGGCCGCATCTACCGCTGGAACAGGCGTTATTCAAGTTTAAAAATACGCCTGGGTAATTTTGATTTGCTTCATCCTACTTACTATGACCCCTATTTTTTGAAGGACCTTAAAAAGCCTTATGTTATAACTATGCCTGATATGATATATGAGGTGCTGCCCCATCAATTTGCGGATAGCGCTAAGATAATAGCGCAAAAAAAGACAGTAATGGAACATGCTGATGCTATTGTTGCTATATCAGAGTATACCAAGCAGGATATTATTAAATTTTATCCGCAGTTTGAAGATAAGATTGAGGTTATTCCACTTAGTTCTGACTTTACCGGTATGCCCACCCCGGTGCCTAATACCATTGGCAGGTTTATTTTATTTGTAGGTGAGCGTAAGAACTACAAAAACTTTATTGCCTTTGTAAAAGCCATTGCCCCTTTACTTAATGAAGATAAGGACCTAAAACTGGTTTGTACAGGCGGTGGCAAGTTTACTGTGGAGGAGGATCAATTACTTACCTCCTTGCATATTGCCAACCAATGCCTGCAAATAAGTGCTGTTGAAGAAGAATTAAAACAGTTATATGCACAAGCCCGGGTATTTGTGTTTCCATCTTACCAGGAAGGATTTGGCATACCGTTGTTAGAAGCTTTTCATGCCAGTTGCCCGGTTGCAGCTGCTAACGCTTCTTGCTTCCCCGAAATTGGCGGCGATGCCCCGGCTTATTTTGACCCGCATAATGCAGACAGTGTGTATAATACCATAAGATCTGTTTTATTGGATGATAACCTGCGCGCCGAGTTAATAAGCAAAGGAAAACAACAGGTAAAACTATTTAGCGGCGAAAGGGTAGTTGAGCGCAGTTTAGCACTTTACAATAAGGTTATTAATGGTTAACACTTTTATAATTAAAATATCACATAAAATACGGCAATAACCGTTATTGATTATTTACCATTAGATTTGCCTTTTTAAAATTCTTTAATGAAGACATATTTTCGGCTATTATCTTTTGCCAAGCCAATTGAAAAGTTTGCTATACCTTACATCATAACTACTTTATTAGCTATTATATTTAATACGTTTAACCTGGCGTTATTAGCCCCATTATTACAAACCTTGTTCCCTGCAAATGGAACTGATGCGATGGCAGCCGTTGTAAAACCCGACTCATGGTTTGACATCATGGATATGTTTAAATACTATGTGCACATTATGACAGTGCAATATGGTAAATGGGGCGCGTTAAAATTTGTGGTAGGCACAACAGTAATTTCCGTATTCCTGAGCAATGTTTTCAGATATTTTTCGCAAAGAATCATGGAGAATTTAAGGGTACATACCCTTTTAAATTTACGCAGGTCTGTTTTTAACAATGTAATGGACATGCATTTGGGTTTCTTTAACAATGAGCGTAAAGGTGACATCCTTTCAAAAGTTGCGTCAGATGTGCAGGTGGTGCAATATTCAGTTACCGGCACATTGCAGGTAATATTTAAAGAGCCTATTCAACTGATTGCCTATATGGTTATGCTATTTCTTATTAGCGTAAAACTTACTCTGTTTTCCTTATTAATAATACCTGTTTCTGCTTTTGTTATATCCCGAATTGTAAAGCGTTTAAAACATCAGGCCATAGCTGCACAGCAAAGCTATGGTAACATGATAAGTTATTTAGATGAAGCGTTATCAGGGATAAAAATCATTAAAGCATTTAACGCAACTGATTATGTAAAGCAAAGGTTTGATAAAGAAAATCAAAACTACTCCCGTATATCACGTTCAATGGCCAAAAGGCAACAATCAGCTTCTCCTGTTTCAGAAACTATGGGAGTTACTATGGTTGCCTTTATTGTTTTATATGGCGGATATTTAATATTAAATAACCAATCAGGGCATTTAGAGGCCCCTGCGTTTTTTGCCTATATCGTCTTGTTCTCGCAAATTATGCGCCCTGCAAAAGCTATATCCGATTCATTTAGCGCCATTCACTCGGGCATTGCCGCGGGCGGACGGGTATTGGAACTTATTGATCAAAAACCGGCTATTACAGATGCGCCTGATGCCTCACCTATCAATAGTTTTGAAGAGGGCATACATTTTAAAAATGTATCATTTGCATATGATGAAAAGCCTATATTATCAAACATTAACCTTACAGTACACAAAGGCAAAACAGTAGCGCTGGTTGGGCCATCGGGTGGTGGTAAATCAACCTTAATGGATATGATACCCCGATTTATTGTACCCAAATCCGGCCAGGTATTAATTGATGATAAAGATATTAATCAAGTTACCACCCATTCTTTAAGGGCATTAATGGGGGTGGTTAATCAGGAATCTATTTTATTTAATGATAGCATATACAACAATATTGCCTTTGGTAAAACGGATGCAACGCCCGAGCAGGTGGAGGCCGCGGCGCGTATAGCTAACGCGCATAATTTTATCATTGAATCAGAGCAAGGTTATCAAACCAATATTGGCGATAGGGGTACCAAACTTTCAGGCGGGCAACGCCAGCGTATTTGTATAGCCCGGGCAGTATTAAACAACCCGCCTATTATGTTGCTTGATGAGGCTACATCAGCATTAGATACCGAATCGGAAAAATTAGTGCAGGATGCATTAAATAAACTGATGAAAAGCCGCACATCATTAATTATAGCCCACCGTTTAAGCACCATACAAAGTGCTGACATGATAGTGGTATTAGAAGCCGGTAAAATAGTTGAGCAAGGAACACATACCGAACTATTGCAAAAAAATGGTTTATACAAAAGGCTGATAGATATGCAAACTTTTGCCGATTAACCGTTTAGCTTGTCTTTAATATATTGCCAATCTATCATTAGTAAACTTTCCAGTTTCCCATTCAACTTTCTGTCCTGTCTATTTACCAATCTTCGCGCTTTGCGCAGCCAAAAACTTTCTTTTGGTGCGGCTAGCGGGTTTTCATTAAATACCATTTTGGTAAATAAATGAATGAAAGCCCCGTCGGTATAAAAGTTATACCCCAATTTATCGGCTATATACTTTAATGACGCTGTGTTGTAAAAAGAAACATGCTGCCCAATTTCCGGCGAAATGTAATGCCAGTCATCTGCAGTCTTAATATTATCTGGTTGCAGCTCCGTGGTAAATATCAAATTGTCGCCAAAACTTAAAATCTCTTGAATTTCAAGCATTGGATTAGCAAAATGCTCAAACACCTCAAAAGCTGTTATCGCTTCAAATTTTGTATTCTGTGGCAGATCGGTCAGGTCAAAATGCTCAGCAAACATATTTTGGCAATACTTATCCGTGTTATAAAAGTTAAAACCCTTATCGCGCATTAAGCGGGTAAACAGGCCATACCCTCCGGCATAATCCAAAAAAGTACCTTTATAATTAAAATACTTTACCAGTACCTTACTCAGTGTATTTGATAAGGTAATATTTCTATATGGTAATCCAATATCCAGTTTGGTTATAGTTGATGAGTAAGCTTCATCCAACCAATAAGGTTCTTCTGTTTGTATAAAGCCGGTTTCGTTACAGCGGTAATATTTTACATCATACTTGTTAAGTACTTTAGCTGTAAATAATAATGTGGTCTCTCCTCCGGTTATTTTACTTTGCATTTTTAAAGATGCTATTTTTTTAAATTATAGTGCGTCCTAATATCAATCAGGTTTATGATCTCTGCGATAACCTGCTTTGTAATATAAATAATCGCGTACGGGCTCATAATGATTTGCAGCAGTATACGGTGCTTCAAAATGATCCTTTACCAGATCTTTACGTACAAAAAACGCGTTAACACCAGCAAAGCAGCAACCTACCAGGCAATACCCTTTTTCATCAGCCAATTCCTGTAAAGCCAATAAAGACGCGCCATAATAACTTGTATGGTCACAAGTACGTTGGGCATTATAGGGTACCACAAAGCTTGTATCGGGAAGGTATATGGCATTATACTCAACAACTACTACACGAGGGTTATAATTGGTTATCGCTTTCCAAACGTAATAATCATTATAATCAATATCTATTGATAGCAGATCAAGCTCCGCAGGTACATCAGCGCTTTTTAAAATACTTTCGATATTCTCGGCAGTTATAAATTCATTTTTTACCTTCAGCCTGCTCTCGGCAAAAATGTCTTTAAAACGGCCTTTTATATCCTCACAATTTTCCTTTCCACCATCTATCCATAAGCCACTCCATTGTTTATAAAGCAAGTTTATACTATTACACTCCAACCCATTCTCAACACCAAACTCTACAAAGTATTTATTGGTAGTTCCAATGCGGTTAAAAATTTCGGCTATAATACCGTCTTCACCATTTTGCGAAAATGCCTGGCCCTCGTACTTATTTAACCTTTTTGAATTGGCATATTTAGGATCATTATATAAATGCTGTTGCAGAAAATTTGCAATAGCCAATCCTTTTTCGGTATTTTTTTGACTAATTAAATGTTGAACCAGGTCTCGTACGTGCCCTATTCGCTTAATAAAATTTAATCCCATGTCTTTGTGATAGACAGCAAAAATGGTAAAAATATCCTTATGCTTTTATTAATTAGTCAGCAGTAAATTATCACAACCAAAAAAGCTCCGATACATCGGAGCTTTTCACAGTTTAAATTATTAGGGAGATCTTATTGGAACTTAATGCCTAAGCCAAATTGCCAAACCTGGTTACGGTAATCAGGAGTGTAAGCGTCGCCACGTGTGCGGCCCATATCAAGAGCATAGCGCCCGCGCAACTCAACATACTTATTCACTTCAAAACCAACACCCAATACGCCGTTAACAATAGCCTTTTTATCATTAGTATTTTCATAATACTGCTGGCTGGTAATAGTAAACCCATTGTCATATGTGTTTTTAGTTGATAGCAAAAACGCCAGCTGCGGACCAATATAAAAGTTAACCACCGGCCCCAGTTTAAATTTGGCCAATAGCGGTATATCAATATAATTGGTACGCTGTGTAAAGTTACCGCTGTTAGTGGCCGCGGTATATCCTTTTTGCGAAAACAAAACTTCACCAGTAAATGATACCGGGTAAATAATAGGCACATCCAATGATAGGCCTCCATTGAAGCCCAAAAGCGGATCGGTGCTGTAGTTGGAATTGTAAGCACTAACGGTATTTGCAATATTACCGCCCACTACTATACCTACCCTTGGTTCGTAAAAATCATACCGGGTTGAAGATGGTTGTACCCTGCGTTGATTATTCCTTTGCGGGCCAAACCGCCTTTGCGCCTCTACTGAACTTATGGCCAGCAATGCTATAGCCATTATAAAAAAAGTAATCTTTTTCATAGTCGTTATTTTTAGTGTTTGATATTTTTTAGAACATATTTCCATTTAAAGGTTTATTTACTTTGTCATTTATTTATTACGCGCCAATAAATTGTACACAGTAATTCATTTTAAGCTACTTTTGATTTATATGTTATCTGCTAAAAAAAACTTAAAAATTACTACACTATTATTACTGAATTTGAGTGCTTTACCGGCCCTTGCGCAAAAAGAGAGCTACATTCAGTCACTATCCCGACAAAACCAATGGGTCGATTCTGTTTTTAAACATTTAAGCCGTAAAGAAAAAATAGCCCAACTGTTTTTTGTGCGCGCCCATACCAACATGGGCAAACGCTATGAAGACTCGGTAGCCAATGTGATTAAAAAACAGCATGTGGGTGGTTTAGTTTTTTTCCAGGGGGGGCCGGGCCGGCAGGCTATCCTCACCAATAAATATCAAAAAGAATCAAAAGTGCCTTTATTAATAGCTATGGATGGCGAGTGGGGTTTAGGCATGCGGTTAGATTCGACCATATCCTACCCCTATCAAATGACATTAGGGGCCATACAGGACAATAATTTGGTTTATAAAATGGGGCAGCAGATAGCTTATGATTTTAAGCGACTAGGTGCACATATGAATTTTGGACCTGTTATGGATGTAAATAATAATCCCAATAACCCGGTTATTAATTACCGCTCATTTGGCGACAACAAATTTAATGTAGCGCAAAAGGGAATAGCCTATATGAAGGGGATGCAGGATGCAGGGCTTTTAACCACAGCCAAACACTTCCCCGGTCATGGTGATACTAATGTCGACTCGCACTATGATCTACCTGTTTTACCATTCACCCGCAAGCGTTTAGATTCGTTAGAGTTATATCCTTTTAAAGAAGCTATAAATGCAGGCATAAGCGGCATAATGATAGCGCATATGAATATCCCCGCTTTAGATAATAGTAATCTGCCATCAACCTTATCCCGTAAAATTATAACCAACGTTTTAAAAGACTCGTTAGGTTTTAAAGGCCTGGTAGTGTCCGACGCGATGGAAATGAGGGCGGTTACTAAATACTATCCGCCCGGGGAAGCGGAAGTAAAAGCTTTTTTAGCAGGTACAGATATTATTGAACTATCAGAAAATACAGATAAAGCTATTTTGAAGATCAAAAAGGCTATACACAAAGGCCAAATAAGTCTGGATGAATTTTATGCACGCGTTAAAAAGGTGCTGGCGGCTAAATACTGGGCGGGACTCAATAACTATAAAGATGCGCAAACCCAGGGCATAGCTGCTGACCTGAACCGCGAACCGGCACAGCAGTTGGTGCAACAACTAAGTGATGCCGCGGTAACAGTATTAAAAGGTAGCGAATCGTCTTTTAAGCTTAACCCACTGCAAAGAACCGCTATAATTAGTATTGGTGTAAATACATTTACAGTTTTTGAGCGCGAACTAAATAAATGGTACGCCAACAGTAAAATGTTTACAATAGACAAAAATACATCCGTTACCTATTTAAACCAGGTGTTAGAGATGTTAAAAGATTATGACCAAGTGTTTATGAGTATAAATGATACTCGTACCCGCCCGCAAAGTAAACTGGATTATAATAATGCGCTAAAAAGTTTTATTTCAAATATCGCCTCGCGTAAAAATTCGGTAATAAGTGTATTTGCTAACGCTTATACCCTTGCAGATTTACCAGGTATTGAAAAAAGCGAAGCACTAATGATTGGCTACCAAATGAGTGATGAAATACAGCGCTCGGCCGTAAAAGTTATAACCGGAAGATTAAAACCAACCGGTAAATTACCCGTGAGCATTAATACTTTTTTCACAACCGGGGTAGGGCTGGCCCTATAGCATTAAAACAAAGTTTTATAATTATTGTAGTTTACCTGTATTATTAATACAGGTTTTAGCTAACAAGAATACTGGCGCGCCCTGTCTTTTTTGTAACATTGCACAAAATATATACTGTTGACAGCCTCTGCCAAAAAAATACTTAGTTTTTTGTTTAAAGCCATTATAATGGGTTTGGCTTTTACTTTTATATATCACCAATATTTACAAAAAAACAGTAGCATCAAACAGTTTAAGGCGCTAATTAGTGTCCTTGACCATACATATGTTATGGTTGTTATGACAGCTGTTGTTATATTAATGCTGATCAACTGGACGCTGGAATCATTAAAGTGGCAGTATTTAACCCGTAAGCTATTACCTATCTCCTTATGGAAAGCTATTGAGTGCGTATTCTGCGGACTAAGCTGGGCCATATTTACCCCTAACCGCATAGGTGAGTTTGGCGGGCGCGTAATGTTTTTACCACCCAGCAGGCGTATACATGGGGTTTTTGCAATGGCTGTTGGAGCTATTGGCCAAAACTTAATTACCAATGTATTAGGGGCCATTTCATTAATGTGGTTTGTTTTCAACTTTAAACAACTAGATACCTGGTTACTATTTGCATTATCAATTTTTGCTGTAGTATTTATTACCCTATTTTTAATACTGTATTTTAATATTGAATGGCTGGTATGGTTGTTAAACCGTATATCATTCTTAAAAAAACATCACCGCTTTTTTGACATAATGGGTCAATATAAGTTTACCGAACTATTGAGTATTATGGGTTTTTGCCTGGCTAGGTTTTGCGCCTTCTCCTTTCAATACTACCTGGTTATCCATTTACTAATTCCTGACCTGCCTTTTCTTACCATTATCATGTTAGTGTTTATCGTATTCTTTATCCAGTCGGCACTGCCATCGCTTGACCTGATAGACATAGCTATACGCAGTACTGCCGCCGTTACATTATTTGCCTATGTAACCGATCAGCACGTTGCAGTAATTGCAGCATACACATCTATATGGCTCATAAATTTAATTATTCCCGCTATTTTAGGGTCGTTATTTAACTTAAAACTCAACTTCTTTGGTCGTAATTAGTATAATATGTTTATCTCTTACCGGTGTATACCTGTTAGTGCTGATTTATCTTATAAAAGGATGGGCTAACTTAAAGCAACCTTTAGTTAGCGCCACCAACTTTAATACCAAAGTAACCATATTGATTGCTGCGCGTAACGAGGCGGAGCGTATACACTATACCATTGAAGATATTTTAGCGCAGGACTATCCTAAACATTTAACAGAGATCATTATTATTGATGACCATTCAACCGACCGCACCGCAGAAATAATCAATTCTTATACAGATAAGGGGATTAAATTACTGCAATTAAACGAGGAACAGCCACTTAACTCTTATAAGAAAAAAGCTATAGCAAAAGCTATTGGAATTTCAACCGGCGATTTAATGGTTACTACCGATGCCGATTGCAGGATGGGAAGTAAATGGTTATCATCAATTGTAGGTTTTTATGAAGCAGATCAACCGGTAATGATATCATCGCCGGTAAATTATTTTGAGGAGAAATCATTATTTGAGCGTATGCAAACACTTGAGTTTTCATACTTAATTGGGATAGGTGCCGCTTTTATTGGGCATAATAGAGCTTCAACCTGCAACGGTGCTAATTTTGCTTACCGTAAAGATGTATTTTATGAAGTAGGTGGTTTTAACGGAATTGATGACCTGGCATCGGGCGATGATGAATTGTTGTTGCAAAAAGTAGCAGTTAAGTATCAGGGCCGCATAGGTTTTTTAAAATTACGCGAAGCTATTGTTTACACCCACGCCAAGCACAACTTAAAAGAATTTTTGCAGCAACGTAGACGCTGGGCATCTAAATCAACAAAATATAAAGATAAAAAAGTAGTGGCACTTGCAGTTTGTATATGGCTATTTAATGTATCAATAGTTATAAATGCGCTATTAGGTTTTTATGATATACGATTCTTTCAATTATTTTTAATTCAGTTTTTACTAAAAACAGCTTTCGAAATAGCCTTTCTGTTACCTATTAATTCATTTTTTAGAAGAACTGCACTGGTTATTTTATTGCCTATACTCTCGCCGTTACATAGTGTGTACTTTGTGTACGTTGGACTAATAGGCAACACCAAAAAATATATATGGAAAGGCCGCTTGGTTAAATAACTACACTATTAATTTGATTGATTTTCATTAAACTGTATCGGCTTGCTATTACTATGTAAAAGAGCGATATTTAGCCAAAGCAAATACGCTACCACTTGGCTGATCTGACTACTTCGCAACGTACCTGGCACCTGTTTAAACGTAATAAATTGGCCGTTAGCGGGCTTATATTTATTGTATTTACGATAATATTGGCAGTATTGGGATATTTAATCATGCCCGACTCTACTCCACAAGCCAATAACATGGCAATTCAACTCAGCATAAAAAAACCGGGCACTAAGTATACTATACTAAACATACGTAAAGCAGAACGTGTAGATACCGTCAATATTCTTCAAAAAATGCTATTTGGCCAGCCTTCCTTTTACCGGGATGTACCCATTACCGGGTATTATTTTATAAATGATTCTGTTTACGTAAATGAATACATCGGAGATGAAGATAAGCCTGAGCGTAAGGCCTATAATATTTTCGAGGTAGTTACCGGCATAAAACCTGTTTACCATGACGATAAAGTTTATTTAAAAAACACAATTTTAAACAACACCCAAACAGAATATGCCCGTTTACAAAGCCAAATTACATCTCATCAAATTGAGCATAAAGTTTTCTTGCTGGGCTCAGACATTTACGGACGCGATATGCTGAGTCGGTTAATATTAGGCGCGCGTATATCATTAGCAGTGGGTTTAATGGCCGTTATCATAAGTATGCTGTTGGGGGTAACTATAGGTGCTATAGCAGGCTATTTTGGCGGATGGATAGATGCCGGCTTAAGCTGGCTGATGAATATATTATGGGCACTACCTGCCTTGTTATTGGTTATAGCCTTATCCTTCGCTTTAGGGAAAGGGCTGTGGCAAATATTTATTGCGGTTGGCCTATCTATGTGGGTTGAGGTTGGCCGCCTGGTACGTGGGCAGGTATTAAGCCTAAAACAAGTAGAATATATTGAGGCTGCACGCTCATTAGGATTTAATAATACACGTATTATAACACGCCACATATTACCTAACATTGTGGGGCCCATATTGGTATTGGCCTCATCAAATTTTGCATCGGCTATATTGTTAGAGGCAGGGCTTAGCTTTTTAGGATTTGGGGCACAACCACCCATGCCAACCTGGGGCAGCATGATAAAAGAGCACTATGGGTACATCATCATGAATTCGGCCTACCTGGCTATTATGCCCGGTTTAGCAATTATGTTAATGGTATACGCTTTTAACCTGGTAACTATGGGCCTGAGGGATGCTTTTGACATAAAATCGCAAAGCACTCGGTTTTAACCATTAATTTTTCTAATTTAGGCACTACCTATTTTCCAGATGCAAAATATAGATCCGAATTCTGAAGAAGATGAATTGATCAGGCTGCTGCTTAAAAGGCAGTCGGAATTAAACTCCCTACTTGAGGTAACGCGGGCTATTAATAAAAATATCTCCACCCCGGTATTGGTTCAAATGCTGGAAGTTATACTACAAAATTATTTACAGGTAGGTAAATTTCGTTTTTTAATTGAAAAAGGTAAAAGCTATAACTGCATATCAAAATATGGCGGCGAAATTGAAGAGATTGAGGTTTTAAACCATGCTTGCAATAAATTAAACAAGTTCAAGGTGCCAACATCGTTAAAAGGACACAGCGATGATGTACTGAAAGCATATGATTATTTTATTCCTATTTACCATAAAAACAAACCGCTTGCTTTTGCCCTGATAGGTGATTTCAACACCTCGGCCGAGATGGTTAACAATGACCTTAATTTTATTCAAACTGTAATAAATATTATTGTTGTTGCGCTTGAAAATAAAAAGCTATTTCGTGAGCGTTTAGAGACAGAGCGCTTTAAACGTGAAATGGAACTGGCCGTTGAGGTACAAAATATGCTTATCCCATTAGGGTTAAGTAATAAAGAAACCCATGTTGAAATTGGTGCCAAATACCTGCCGCACCAAAATGTTGGCGGCGATTATTACGATTTTATACGCCTTAATGAAGACGAGTTTTTATGGTGCGTTGCTGATGTATCGGGCAAGGGTATGTCGGCAGCATTATTAATGGCCAATTTTCAGGCAAGCCTGCACGCCTGGGCTACGGTAGAGGATAATTTGACTAACATCATAAACCGCCTTAATCGAAAAGTATTAGACAACACCAAAGGCGAGAGATTTATAACGCTGTTCTTAGCTAAATATAATCAAACAACACGCAAGCTTAACTATATCAATGCCGGCCATAACCCAACCATTTTATATAGCAATGGCGAAGTTACGCAGTTGAAACTGGGGACAACCATGATAGGCGTATTTGAACAATTGCCATTTTTAAAAGAGGGGGAAATAGATATAGGTCCCGATAGTTTACTGTTTAATTATACCGATGGCCTGCTTGATTTTGAACCCTTCGGCACAAAGGTTTGGACCGAAAGTATGCTGCTTGATTTTGTGCATGAACATAATAATTTATCGCCAGATAGGTTTAACCAAACTTTAATGGACTATCTAAACCTGATCATTAAGGGAAAACCTATTGATGATATTACCTTGCTTACTTTGAGAATTTTTTAGTTCGTTCCGATAGGATATTTAAAAAATTCGGATATTTGAATATCATTTAAAGCATGTTATTAGCCAGGTACCAGCACGATTTTATTGAAGCAGGATGTGACGAAGCGGGACGCGGGTGTTTAGCCGGACCTGTATTTGCCGCAGCCGTAATACTACCGCATGATTTTGATCATCCGCTGCTAAACGACTCCAAGCAAATACCCGAAGATATCCGTTATGAATTACGTACCGAAATAGAACAAAAAGCCATTGCATATGCCATAGCTTCAGTTGATAATGTAGAGATAGATGAAATTAATATTTTAAATGCCTCTTTCCTGGCTATGCACCGGGCCATTGAACAATTACATTTAACGCCTGAGTTTTTAATTATTGATGGCAACCGTTTTAATAAATACAAAACCACCCCACATCAGTGTATTGTAAAAGGCGATAGCAAATATTTTAGCATCGCGGCAGCATCTATATTGGCCAAAACCTACCGCGACGATTACATGAAGCGTATAGCTGATGAACACCCCGAATATCATTGGCACAGTAATAAAGGCTATCCTACCATTACCCATCGCAAAACTGTTTTACGCCTGGGGCACACACCATACCACCGCCGTACATTTAGGGTAACTATGGAGATGGAAGAAACCGAAGAATTGTAGCAACTGCTCAGTTTTTTGTCATTTTTACAATTACTCCTATCAAAAACACCCCTGTGCACTTTGCTGTATGGCGTATTTTTTTATTTTTGTTAAAAAGCCATCTGCCCGTTGAAAGTTTTGCTAATAACACACCGTGTCCCATTTCCACAAAATGGCGGCTACCAAATAGTGGTAGGTAATACCGCTAAGGGGTTGGTGCGTTTGGGCCATGAGGTTACCTTAATGAGCCTTAATGGCAAAAAAAGCTACGGTAAAACCAAAGTTGATAAAGAACTGCGCGACAAAATAAATTACAAAGTACATGATATAGATATTAGCATATCCGTATGGGATATGCTGGTTAATTTGTTTAGTAAAACATCTTTTAATATTGACCGCTATTATGACCCTGCTTTTGAGGCCCTGCTGCTTAAAGAAATTAAAAGCAATCATTATGATGTTATTCAATTTGAGGGCCTATTGGTATCATTATACCTGCCGGCCATACAAAGGGCTACCAATGCCCGGCTAATTTACCGTGCACATAATATTGAAAACCTGGTATGGGCAAGGTTAGCTCAACAAAAATCAGATCCGTTTAAAAAAACCTACCTGCAAATGCACGCCAGCCGTATAAAAAAATACGAGTTGCAGCAGTTAAATAAATTTGATGCCATTACCGTATTTACCAAACAGGACAAAGCCGTAATGGAAAGTTATGGTGTGAATATTCCCGTTGAGATTTTACCTGTGGGTATTGACCTGGAAAACTATCAGGCTGATGTTACAGCTATAGAGTTTCCGAGCCTGTTTTTTTTAGGATCATTAGATTGGCTGCCTAACCGCGAGGGCATGGAATGGTTTTTAGATAGCTTTTTAACGGAACTGACCGAAGGCGACCTCAATGTAAAACTATACGTAGCCGGGAGTGACATTCCTGAAAGCTTTGACGATTACGAAGTAATGGGGAAAATATTTATACAGGGCGAGGTGGATGACGCGCTGGAATTTGTAAATAGTAAATCTATCATGATAGTGCCTTTGCTTTCGGGCGGTGGAATGCGGGTTAAAATTGTAGAGGGTATGGCTATGGAAAAATGTATTATATCCACCTCGTTGGGTGTTGAAGGGATAAACTTTACCAATGGCGAAAATATTTTAATAGCCAATACCCGCGATGAATTTTACCAGGCCATTAAGCGCTGTATCAAGGATGAAAAATATTGCCATACCATTGGTGCAAATGCCCGAAAGCTGGTAGAGCAGCAGCATGATAATAATACGGTGGCAAATAGTTTAGTAAGCTTTTATCAATCCTTACTATAGGTGGCGTTATTGGGCTAAAGCCTCTTGCTTTTTATATTTTTATCCGCCCCATAAATGGGACGGCAACGAATTGTTTTTCCACCTATTGTTAGTCCAATCAATATATTAACCATTAAACTCATTGCCGTTGGCTTCAGCCAACGGATAGCTAAATCAATAATTCCGGCTTTAGCCTAATTAATAGCCAAGTAATATTAACTTTGCCCAGCACAACTATTATGAGTAAAAAATTACAGGTTTGCCTTACCCCCGCTTTAATACCTCTTTATAAAATTGAAGATTATATTGTTGTTGTAATAGATATTTTCAGGGCCACTACATCTATTTGTTATGGCATTGAAAATGGCGCTAAGGCTATCATACCTGTATCGCAAGTGGAAGAATGCGCGGCCTATTTGGATAAAGAGCCCTCCTACCTGTTAGCCGCCGAGCGCGATGGCGAAATAGTTGCCGGTTTTGATTTTGGCAATTCGCCGTTCTCATACACTGCCGATAAAGTAGCGGGTAAAACTATTGTTTTAACAACTACCAATGGTACCCACGCTTTACACTTATCGCGTAAAGCCAAAAAAATAGTTATTGGTTCGTTTTTAAACCTGACTTCGATTTGTAATTGGCTGAATGAGCAAAATGAAAATATATTACTGGTATGCTCGGGGTGGAAAAACAACTTTAACCTGGAAGACACCCTGTTTGCAGGTGCCGTAGTAGAACAATTAAAATCAGGTAATTTCTCGCCTGATGATCCTGCTATAGCGGCAAACGACCTGTATAATTTAGCGGCAAACGACCTGGATGGCTATCTCAAAAAAACATCGCATAGCGAACGGTTAAAACAACTGGGCATTGAGCGAGATATTGCCTTTTGCCTGAATGTTGACACCACTACTGCTATTCCTTTTTTGGATGGAGATATGCTGATAAAGTTATAAGGACAGATTAAAAAACAAATTGCTCATCAACCGCTGCTACCAATTCATCAATATCAAAGGGCTTACTTAAAACCTCATCTGCACATATACCTTTTACAGCTACGGCTTTTGGATGAGTAGATAACGCGATAACGGGTATATTTTTTGTTTTTTCTGCTTCTTTTATAGCCAGGCATAATTTCATTCCCGCATCGCTTGGCTTAATAATATCTAATAATATACCGTCTGGCTGAATTTCTACTATTTTTTCAAATGCCTTATCTTCTTCCTGGAAAGATATCACCTTGTATCCTCTTTCTGTCAGGATGTATTCTACTATATTAAGGATATCGCTGTCCCTCTCTATCACCACTACTGTTTTCTTCATATCTTGCTATAAGCGGATTTAAATATACCTTATTTTTAAATAATACGCTATCAAAGTGTTATTTCAACTTCTCATTATTTTTATGCCTGTCGGCATCGCGGATATTTTTCTTATCCATATTTTTTTGTAGTGCCCCGGTTAGGTCAATACCTGTTTGGTTAGCCAGGCATATCAACACAAATAAAACATCAGCCATTTCATCGGCCAGGTTAACTTCGGTGTCCGATTTTTTGAAGGATTGTTCCCCATACTGCCTTGCCATAATGCGGGCCACCTCGCCTACTTCTTCCATTAGCATGGCGGTATTGGTCAACTCGTTAAAATAGCGTACTCCGGTAGTTTTTATCCAATCGTCTACCAGTTTTTGTGCTTCGGCTATGGTCATATGGCTCAATGGTTATCTCGGTCTTTAGTATCTAATATAATAGTTACAGGGCCATCATTCACCAGGCTTATCTTCATATCGGCACCAAATATGCCGGTTTCTATTTTAGAGGAAGTAAGTTCGCCTAAAGTTTTGATCATCTGCTCATACATAGGTATCGCAACATTAGGCTTGGCAGCTTGCATAAACGATGGCCGGTTACCCTTTTTAGTTTGAGCAAATAAGGTAAATTGCGATATCAGCAGGATGCGCCCGCCTACATCGGTTATGCTTTTATTCATCAACCCGGCATCGTCGCTAAAAATGCGCATATTTGCAATTTTTTGAGCCAGCCATTGCAAGTCGTCCTCTGTATCATCATTACCCACACCTAATAGTATTACCAGCCCGGCATCAATACTGCCGGTAATTGTTTCGTCAACCTTGCAATTAGCTTCTGATACACGCTGTAATACTGCTCTCATAATTTAAGGTACAGTTACTGCAATAGCCGGCGAGCGTTCACTTTCGTTCTTCAATCTATCCAAAGCGGTTACTATATAGGAATAACTTTTGCCCTTCATAGCAGTAGTATCAATATAGCTGGGGGTAGTATTATACTGTATATGCAATATATTTTTAGCGTCTTCGGGATCTACCTTTTCGGTACCCTCGTACCGATAGATAACATATCCATACACGGGTTCATTATCTCTGGCAATAAGCGGAGCTTCCCAATTTAAATGTACAGTACCGTTTTCAGGTTTGGCTGCAAAGTTCCGCGGCACATCAGGTGCTATCGAATCTCGCCACAACATTACAGGCGGCAATGATGGATAACGGTAATAATTGTTTTTTAATGAATCTGTAAAGCCTCCTAAATTATTCAGTAACGATGTTGATTTAAAATACACACTACCCTGCACTCGCGAATTACTGCGCAAAAGTTTGACCTGTTCAGGTAACTCTTCAGGATTTTTAAAATTGCTAACCTTCTTCTCTTCTATGCGATAAGGTGCCTGACCAATATATAAATGATGGTTGTAAGTATTGTTGCTCCACCAATCTAACAACTTTTCAAAAGCAGCTAAATTATATCCCCTTGGCCAATATAGTTGCGGGTTAATGTAATCGATCCAACCTTCTTTGATCCATTTACGACTATCTGCATACAGACTAATATAAGAATCGCCGCCCCGTGTATCAGAACCTTCAACATGCTGCGATCTATTGGCCCATATTCCAAAGGGACTTATACCATATTTTATACGTGGTTTGTGCGCATGTATGCTATCGCCCAATGCTTTTATCAGCACATCCACGTTATTGCGGCGCCAGTCACTGATGTTGTTAAAATCTCCTCCGTATTTTTGATAGGCGGCGGCATCATTAATTCGTTGCCCGGGTGTGGCGTAAGGATAAAAATAATCATCCATGTGTACGCCATCTATATCATAGTTATCAACTACATCTAAAATTACTCTTATAATATACTCGCGCACCTCGGGTAAGCCGGGATTAAATAGCTTTTTACCATCGTATATCATAAACCACTCGGGCTTGGTATTAGTAATATGGTTAGGGCTTAACAAGCTATATCTATTATCATTGGTAGCGCGATAGGGGTTAAACCAGGCATGCAACTCCATACCCCGTTTATGTGCCTCGGTTAGAGCAAGTTCTAATGGGTCATATACCGGGTTGGGGGCCTGCCCTTGCTTGCCTGTTAACCACTTTGACCACGGCTCGCGGCTTTTAGCATAAAACGCATCGGCAGCCGGCCTAACCTGGAACATAACTGCGTTGATATTGGTTAGCTGATGCGCGTCCAGCATTTTTACCAATTGTTGTTGTTGCTTTTCGGCAGGCATGGAAGGGTTTGTAGGCCAATCTAAATTTTCAACGGTAGCCATCCAAACACCTCTAAATTCGCGTTTTGGGTCGCCTTTATAAGGTAGCGGTTGTTGGGCAGGTGCTTGTGCTTTTGTAAAAAGCGGCAACAAAATGGCAAATAATAAAAGATGGTATTTATACATCAAATAGTGTTTATTTTGAATTTGTAAAGATATAAACTCCACTCATAGCTGTTTTATTATTGGCAGATAATAATTGCAGTTTCGCTATAATGTATATACTTTAGCAAGCAACAAACGCATGCTAAATTTACTTTTAGCAAACAATTTATCATAAATTGAATTTATTTACGTTAACAAATAACTAATTAACTGCCGTTACTTAAAGATAAGTAGGCCTATTGAAAAACAACCATCCATTGCGTTAAAGCTTTGAACTATTAAATGGATGCAGCAATTATCTTTAAATTAAAGTCCCAAGTCTATGGAAAATCAAACAGAACAACCTAAAAAAAATTCGAATGTTATTTACTTCCTTATTGTAGTAATAATAGCGCTATTAGGTACCGATGTATATTTATACATAAAAAAGAATGACTCTGACGTAAAGATCGTTTATCAAAACGATGAAAAAACCCGTTTGCAAACCGAACTGGATAGCTTAGAGGCTCAAATTGAGCAGGTAAATGCGGGCAGATCACGTTTATCTACCGAGATGCAAGCCAAAAACGACTCGCTGGTAGCTAAAATAAAGGTATTAAGAAGCGAATTGGCAAAAGGCAAACTAACTTATGCCGAGTTGAACAAAGCTCAAGAGGATATTAAACAGTTAAGGTATTTTGTTACTAAATATACCGCTGATATAGAAGAACTGAAAAAAGAAAATACCACCCTTGCTACAGAAAGAGATACTTTAAAAACTAACTTATCAGCAGTTAGCGAAAAAGCTACTACTCTTGAACAACAAAACCAGGATCTTAACACTAAAGTAACACTTGCATCAGCACTTAAATTAGGTGCAGCTAATGTAGTTGCCTATAAAATTAAAGGTAACGGTAAAGAAAGTGATGTTAATCGTGCAGGTGCTGCTAAAAAACTAAAGATCAACTTTACTATAGCAAGTAACCCTATTGCGCAAAAAAGCAGTCATGATATTTTTGTACGTGTTATCGATCCTACAGGTAACCTGATAACCCCTGCAAGTGGCGCTACTTTTACTGCCGATGGACAGGAGTTGCAGTATACTTACAAAACATCAATTGATTATAAAGATGATGGTAGCGGTTATACTATTGATTGGGTAAATCCTAACGAATTTAAAAAAGGTGCTTATACCATTATTTTATATGCCGATGGATATACCATGGGCAAAACAGGTATAACATTAAAATAAAAAAACATAACTAAAATACATCCCGGCTTTGGTAACAAAGACCGGGATTTTTTATGCTTTATACTTGCAGTACAAACTTTGTCACATTGTTATTAGGGCAATAAACAATTTAATTAATTTATTAGCTTTGATCATAAACCCCCTTAACAACATCACTATAAACCAACTTCCGAAATATGATAAGCACCAGTAAAATTGTCCTGCTGTTACTATCTACAAAAAAATAGAAATGAAAATTACTGCTATCCGTACAAAACTATATCAATGGAACGGCCCGGTAAAAACTACCGATACCGTATTTGCCACACCCGTAAGCTTGCTGCCTTTCCAGGTTGATGCACAAGCCGCCTACCGCTTTTTCAGCTGGTTGGTGGTTGAGGTAGAAACTGACGAGGGCCATGTAGGTTATGGTAACGCTGGTCTTTGCCCTGATGTTACTAAGCTCATAATAGATTCTAAACTTAAATCATTACTTATTGGGGAGAACCCAATGAATACTGAGTATTTGTACGAAAAAATGTACCGGTCATCAGTCGCCTATGGACGTAAAGGAGCTGTTATTGCAGCAATAAGTGCATTAGATATTGCTTTGTGGGATATTAAAGGACAAGCTACTAAACAGCCGGTATTTATGTTACTGGGTGGGCGAACTAAGGAACACATTCCTACTTATTACAGTCGTTTATACACCCGCAACCTCGATAGCCTGCAGCAGGAAGCAGCGCATTATAAAGCAGAAGGTTTTACCGGGATGAAACTACGTTGCGGTTACCCGCTTACCGAAGGCATTGCCGGGATGCGTAAAAATGTAGAGATGGTAAAAGTAGTGCGCGATACCGTTGGCGATGATGTAGAGATAATGCTTGAGGCTTATATGGGTTTTAACTTTGCTTATGCTAAGCAGTTTTTAAAGGAATTGGAACCTTATAACCTGCGCTGGGCCGAAGAGCTTTTATTGCCTGATGAGATACACAATTTTGCTAAGTTGAAACAATATACTGACATCCCGTTATCAGGCGGAGAGCATGAATATACACGCTTTGGTTTTTACGACCTGCTAAAGGCCGACGCGCTGGATATTTTTCAGTTTGATACCAACCGCGTTGGTGGATTTACCGAAGCGCAAAAAATATGTACGCTGGCCTATCAGCATGGGGTTGAAGTAATACCGCATGGCGGGCAAATGCATAACCTGCATGTGGTAATGAGTTCATTTGCTTCGCCAATGGCAGAGTACTTTCCGCAAACAGAAATTGAAGTTGGGAATGAAATGTTTTGGTATATATTTGATGGCGAGGCTATTGCCGAAAACGGTAAATTACAACTGGACGATAATAAACCGGGTATGGGCCTTACCTTAAAAACCGAAGGACTGGAACATTTTAAAATAACAGAATAACCAAAAATGGAGAACAGTATTTTAGATCAATTTAAGCTAAATGGTAAAACTGCTTTTATAACCGGCGGTAACCGTGGCTTGGGTTTGGCAATGGCCAAAGCTTTGGCCGAGGCGGGTGCAAATATAGCTATCATAGCACGAGACGAAAAAACAAACGCGAGTGCCGTACAGCACATAGCGTCGGCTTACGGCGTAGGTTGTATAAGCAATGTTTGCGATATCACATTAGAAGAAAGCGTTAACCAGGCAGTGGCAGCAACAATTGCCAAATTTGGCAAGATCGATATTCTGATCAATTCAGCCGGTATTAATATCCGAGGTAAAATTGAAGATCTGTCGTTGGAAGATTTTAATAAAGTACAGCAGGTAAATGTAACCGGCTCATGGCTGGTAAGCAGGGCTGTTTTGCCGGGGATGAAAAAGAACGGATATGGCCGCATTATTAACTTGGGTTCTATGCTATCAGTAACCGCCATACCTGAGCGTACTGCTTATGCAACCAGTAAAGGTGCCATTTTGCAATTAACCCGTGCGCTGGCCATGGAGTTTGCTAAAGATGGCATTACAGTTAACTGTTTACTACCCGGACCATTCGCTACCGAATTAAATTTACCTTTATTAAATGATCCTGAAAAATACCAGGCCTTTATGAATAAAATACCTATGGGCCGGTGGGCCCAACCGCATGAAATTGGCGGGTTGGCATTATACCTTTCAAGCCCGGCATCAGGGTTTGTAACGGGTAGTTGCATTTCAATTGATGGAGGATGGATAACACAATAATATAAAATGACAAATACACGTTTAGTACAATTAAAAAATAACACCACAAGGGCAGTAGCTTTAGTAAACGAGCCGGAGTTGGTATTGATCAATAATTTTTCGTCGGTATATGAAATGGCGCTTAGTGCCATTGATGCAGGCATTTCTCTAAAAAAGTTAATAGCGCAAAATCTATCAACCAATAAATTAGATTACGATAGAATATATAACGGCCAAAGCGAATGGCAATTACTTCCCGCTTTTGATCATCCCGAAAACCCTATGAATTGCATAGTTTCGGGTACGGGCCTTACCCATAAAAGCAGCGCCATGAGCAGGCAGGCCATGCACCAGGATGGTGATGTTAAGCCTACCGATAGCCTTATTGTATATCAATGGGGCGTAGAGGGTGGTAACCCTGCACCCGGAGAAATTGGTATACAGCCCGAGTGGTTTTATAAGGGGACAGGGTACATGCTTAAGGCACATGGCGAACCACTTGAGGTGCCACCATACGGTAATGATGGTGGCGAGGAACCGGAAATAGCCGCGCTGTATGTTATTGATAAAAATGGCCAGCCCTTCCGCGTGGGCTTTAGCACCGGCAATGAGTTTTCTGACCATGTTATGGAAAAGAAAAACTACCTGTACCTGGCACCGTCCAAATTAAGGCAATGCTCCATTGGGCCCGAACTGGTAATTGATGCTGACTTTGATGACCTACATGGTAAAGTAAGTGTTAGTCGCGGTAATGAAACACTATGGGAATCAGTAGCTACTACCGGCGAAAGCAATATGGCTCATAGTTTAGCCAATCTTGAATATCATCAATTTAAATACGAGGGACACCGCATGCCTTACCAGGCACATGTGCATTATTTAGGCACCAATGCTTTTAGCTACAGCATCAAATTACTGTTACAACATAACGATGTAATGACAGTACAATGGGATGGCATGGGCAGGGCGCTGAAAAACCCAATAAAAATAAGCCGGGAAAAGGAAAAACCGGTAGAAATCAGATCCATATCCTAAATCCTAAACCATCATAAGCACCCATGGAAGCAATAGTAGATAGTATAAAAGCGTCACGTATGCGATGGGTAATGGTTGGCCTGGCGTTTTTGGCTACTGTGCTTAATTATATTCATCGTTTATCATTTAACTATTTAAGTGCTGATGGAGAACTGAGGGAACTAATACCTAACGAGGCTTTTGGCTATATAGGCACTGCTTTTTTTGTGGCTTATATGATATCTAACGCCTTTTCGGGCTTTGTTATTGATAGGCTAGGTACACGCCTGGGTTATGCTTTGTGCATGGCTTTTTGGACAACCGCCGGGCTTTTTCATGCCTTTGTTATAACCCCAATACAATTTGGGATAGTACGCTTTTTTTTAGGGATCGGCGAGGCGGGGAACTGGCCGGCGGCACTTAAACTTACCGGCGAATGGTTCCCTCCGCATGAACGCTCAACCGCATCGGGTATATTTAATAGCGGATCGGCTTTAGGCGCTATTATAGTACCGCCGCTGGTGGCTTACCTTGCTTTTAATTATAACTGGCAAACTACATTTATTTTATTGGCAGCGCTGGGCTATTTATGGCTGGCCGTGTTTTGGTTTGTTTATTATACGCCCAAACAAGTAGTACAGGAAACCAAAGCCAGGCAAATACCGGTTAAGGACCTTTTAAAAACCCGCTTTGTACGCACATTTATCTTATCTAAATTTTTCCTTGACCCGGTATGGTACTTTGTCACTTTTTGGGTTGGCCGTTACCTGGTTGATGTGCATCACCTCACCTTAAAGCAAATAGGTTGGCTAGCCATGGTCCCTTTCATCATAGCCGATGTTGGGAATTTAATAGGTGGGTATTTTACACAAGTAATTATTAAACGAGGTATGCCTATACCGCAGGCCCGTAAATTATCTATATGCCTGTCGGCAGGTATTATGGGGGCAGCGTTTTTGGCTGCGCCTTTCCTGGTTACTTCGCCACTATCGGCTTTGCTGCTTTTTGGCATGGCGGGTTTTGGTTATACCTCTTATACGGCAAACTCATTAGCCTGCCCGGCCGATGTTGTACCTAAAAGCGCTTCGGCCTCTGTTTGGGGCATTGGTTGTGTGGGTACAGGTTTGGGTGGCGCGTTGTTTCAGGCTTTATCGGGTATTATATTAACCGGTGTTGTTGCCGGGCACGATACTGGCTATGCTTATAATTATTTATTTTTAATGTACGGTGGTATAGCTGTTTTGGGGATGCTGGTTGTATGGTTTTTAATGGGGCCCATAAAAAAAGATGAAACTTTACATGATATTGTAAATAACAATCCAGCTGTAACCTAATAGACTATTTATCTTCCAGCACCGATAAAATATTACCTGCCGGGTCTTTAAACCAAGCTATTACCGGGCCGCCGTTGTCTCGGGATATACCTTTGCTATCTGTTTTTAGCTCGGGGTAATTATATATTTCAAATACTACTCCCTTGTTGGTTAATTCATCAACGGCTTTATCTACACTATCCACCCTAAAATTTAAAACCGTATAAGTAGCAGGCTCATGGTTGGGCTTGCCGTATATAAATACATCATGTCCGCCTGATAGCTTAAAGGCTAACTGATCCATAGGATCGCTAACTTCAAACCCTAATATTTCGCTGTAAAATTTCCTGGCTTTGGCTATATCGTTTACAGAATAGCTGGTAAATGCTGATGTGTTTTTAAACATAACGATAAGTATTAAATAAGATTAACAGCGTCACCAATTTCTTGTTTGAAATAAAATTAATCGCTTGATCATCAACAATTTATACAAATACACTGTTGATAGTCGGCTTATAAACTGAAAAAACAGTTGTAAAACTGAAAAATAAGTTTTAAGTTTGGTTTATGGAAGAATTAACCAAAACCGAAGAGCGCGTAATGCAAATAATATGGAAGCTAAAAACGTGCTTTGTAAAGGATATTATTGATGCCTTGCCGGATGATCCTAAGCCGCCTTATAATACCATATCATCAGTTGTACGCATACTGGAAAAAAAAGAATATGTAGGTTATAAGGCTTACGGCAAAACGTACGAGTACTACCCGCTAATTACCAAAGCGGCTTATCGTAAAGAGACGTTAAAAAAAATCATGTCGGGGTATTTTGATAACTCGGCCGAAAGCCTTTTCTCATTTATGCTGAAAGAAAAACAGTTAAGCAAAGACGACATCAACAAAATTAAAGATATCATCAACCAAAATAAATAAAGTTATGAGCGCTATTATTTATCTGCTGCAGGTAAGTGCCTGTCTGGCCATATTTTACGGCTTTTATTATTTAATGTTAAACAGGCTTACTTTTTTTACCATAAACAGGTATTACCTGCTGTTTGCACTGGTTTTCAGTTTTATTATACCCCTGTTAACTATACCGATAAACCAACAATATAGCGTTGTACCAGCTATTCAGCAAATAGGCTCATTTAATAACGTACCAAAGGCGATATCAATCGTTAGTACACCTGTTAAAACCAACAACCCTATTACCTGGATGCAATTACTAAATTGGACCTATATAGCGGCCGTTGCCGGATTAGCTATCCATTTATTAATTACCCTATTTAATTTCTTTATAAAACTTAAACTCCGCAAAATAAGTCGCATTGGCAACGTGCAAGTTTTACGCGGTGATAAAAAACTACCTAATGGCTCTTTTTTAAACTATATATTTTTAAATGATGACGAGCTTAGTGCCGAAGAGATGGGACAAGTTGTAGCACACGAAATGCTGCACGTTAAGCTATACCATTCCGCCGATAGGATATTGATGAAGTTGGTACAGATCATCCTATGGTTTAACCCATTGGTTTATTTCTACGCCCGATCAATGGAAGAGAACCACGAATTTGAAGTTGACCGCGAAGTAGCCCAATCAACCAATAAAACTAAATATGCCGACCTGTTACTTCATTTATCAGTAGCTAACCAGGGGATGCTTTACCATAGCTTTAGTAAAGTTCCTTTAAAAAAGCGCATTATAATGCTGTTTAATAAACCGTCGGCCAATGTTAAAAGGGCGGTTTATATTTTGGTTGTACCTGTAATACTGATAAGCTGCCTGGCTTTTGGTAAAATTAAAACCGGCAAACAAATTCTTACTTCCATTAAAACCGGGCAGGATAATATGGTAGCCCAATTAAATCAACCTGTTCAATTACCTGCTAACATAACTGGGACCGAAAGTGTTAAAGCAGTTGAAAAAGTAACTAAACTACAATCTGTAAGTACTATAAAAGATAGTATAAGATATAGTGATGTGATTGATATGAAAAAATATTACGGCAAACTCTTTAGAGTTATTATAGACGATAAACCGTATCCAAGCGAAATTTTATATGAGATCAGTCGTAGCTGCCTAAAGGGATCAGGAGTTACTGAAAAGGATGGATTTGTAGATGTTAAAATGAAAACAATTGATGGCAAAATAACTTTTTTGACCCCCATCGGAAAAGAAAACGTGATAATTGAAAATTCGGTGGATCCAAGTTTGTTTTTAACCCGCGTAATACTTAAAAAAGAAAACGGTGAACGTTTTGAAAGAGTAACTTTAACCAGGGACGACGGTCGTTTATGGGGCAGCGGCGATATGCCTTTAGGTGGAAAATTTGGCCTGATGTTAAGTGGTAAAATATATAGCGAAAATGATGTAAAGAATTTCTCACCAGAATTTGTTGACCTGCTTAGACATCAGAATGGTATAAGTGTGACGGAAGCACAAAACGATTCAGAAAAAGAAAATTTAAAAGGTAATGATGTTTTAATTAGCATAATAGGCAACATACCTGAGCCAAACACTTTATCAAAAAGCGTACATCTTTAAACAAACAGCGCTTCAAATTATGATCATGTTAGTGCAGTACAAATATTTAACTATGATTATAACGACCCCGATCCGGCTACAATAAATATAATTACTACGCCTAAATAATCAATCGTTAAAAAATAATTTTTATGGCAACACAGGTTATTTAAACCTTTTTACCATATTCTAGTCCAAGTACACCGAATACTATTTTAAGCTAACAAGTGTCAATTACACATTTTATCTTTACATCGTAATTAATTACTTAAAATTAATTAGCAGATGACTAGATAGTTACATAAACAGCTACGATAAAATCGTAACATTTATGTTAATTAATGTTAAATGGCTTGTTATACTAATTAATTAGTTTTACTTTAGTCTCAACTTAAACCACAATAATGAAGATCACAATTACTACCCTAGTTGCGCTTTGTCTATTCGCGCTAACATCTTTTGGGCAAAACACGTACTCCATAAAAGGAACAACGGTTGATACCGCCTCAAAAGCCAAACTTACTGCTACAGTAACCGTATTAAATGCTAAAGATTCTATTTTGCGAGGCTATACCCGTAGCGCCGCTGATGGTTCATTTTCCATATCGGGCCTGCCTGCAGGTAACTACATATTATGGGTTACCTACCCTGACTATGCAACTTACGAGGATTGGTTTACTTTAAGCGGCACTAACCGCGAAAATAATTTTGGCAATATCAATTTGCAGGATAGGGCAAGATTATTAAAAGAGGTAGTGATAAAGGGCGGGGTAACAGCCATAAAAATAAAAGGGGATACCACGGAATATAATGCCAAAGCCTTTGTAATACAACCCAATGATAAGGTAGAGGATCTTTTAAAACAACTACCTGATGTACAGATAGACAAAGATGGTAAAATTACAGCCCAAGGCAAATCTGTACCGAATGTATTGGTAGATGGCGAAGAGTTTTTTAGCAACGACCCGCTATTGGTTACCCGCAACATACGTGCAGATATGGTTGATAAAATGCAGATATACGATAGAAAAAGCGACCAGGCTAAATTTACCGGTATTGATGACGGCAAAACCACCAAAACCATCAACATAATCCTTAAAGAAGATAAAAAGAACGGAGTTTTTGGAAAAGCGTTTGTGGGCGTTACCAATAATGATCTTTATGATGCGCAGGCCATGTTTAACAAATTTAAAGGCAAGTATAAACTATCTGTATATGGTACCACATCAACCGTCGGTAAAAACGGATTAGGGTATGAAGATGCCAGTAAAATTGGTTCCGCATCAACAACGATGATTGAATTTGAAGGTGGCTCCGGAATTTCAATTAGCACAGGCGACGATTATGACAATGCCAATTACGGTGGTAGTGGTATTCCGAAAGCAGTCACCGCAGGTGCGCATTTTGATACCAAATGGAACGGGATAAAGGAAAGCATTAATGCCAATATTCGTTTTGGCGACCTGTCGCTTAACACGATTAACAATACCAATCAACAGTTAAATTTTAACAACAATATATCCTACAGGGAATCAACACAAAAAACATTCAACTCTTCTTTAAGGCGAAAAGCTGACATGATCTATCAAAATAATTTTGATGCAAATCATAGCCTTAAATTTACTTTGGATGGTTCCATGAAAACCACTGAAAACTCTATTGACCTGGTACAAAGCACTAAAAGAGAAGACGGTACATTATTGAACAGGGAGGTAAGAACTGAAAAAACCGGTGCAGACCATACTATTATAAACGCCAGCTTTTTATTTAACAAGAAATTTAAAAAACCGCAGCGTACCATCTCATGGAACGTAAGCGAGGCCTTTAATAAGGTTGACAGTAAAAGAGATATTTTTTCAACCATTACTACACCTGCAAAAGCACCGCTACCAATTGATAGCGTATTCAATCAAAGTCGCCCAACATTTACTACCAGCTCGGTATTGAACAGTAATATTACTTATACCGAGCCTATAACCGCTAAGCTTGCTGTTACCTTAAACTATGGATTAGGATTGACCACCAACTCATCCGACCGTCAGGCACTCAATGAGTCGGTACCCGGAAGCGGCAATTACAATGTAGAAGATCCACTTTTTGCTAATAATTTTAAATACAATGCACTAACCAATCAATTAGGAGCAGCGTTTAGTTACCGCGGAGAAAAAACCAACCTTAACTTTGGTGTTAAAGCAACCGACGTTGATTTAAAGCAAACAAACCTTAAAAACGGTAATCTATTTAACCGAAAATTTTTAAACATCATACCACAGCTAACCTACAGGTATAGGCCAACCACATCATCCAACCTTACTGTAAGCTATTCCGGCAACCCGCAGCAACCAAGTATGGAACAAATTCAGCCTGTAAGAACAAATGCCGACCTTCTTAACGTACAGATTGGTAATGCCGATCTGCGACCGTCATTCGGCCACAGTTTCAGCACCAGCTATTCTACAAGTAAAGCCTTGAGCAATCAATACCTTTCATTTAGCGGTAGCGCCAGCTTCAGGAATAATCCGATAGTACCGGATGTGTTTTTTGACCCAACTACCGGCAGGCGCGTTACCCAATATGTAAATTTAACAGAAGCTACTCCGGTTAGTGCCAATTTATCCAGCTCATTTAGTCGTAAAGTATTCAATACTACGACTGTTGGCTTTGGCTTATCCGGCAGCTACAATAAAAACTACAGCTATCAACGCACCAGTAATTTAAGGCAATTAGCCGCCGATGAGAATTATAATTACAATGCCAGCTTACGCTTAAATGGTAATGTGGCTAAAAAATACAGTTGGTATCTTTCAGGTGGTCCAAATTTATTGGTATATAGATATTCACTTACGCCAACCCAAAATAATAATCAACTGGGTTATAATGTATCTGCAGATGGTACCTTATGGTTACCGGGCAAATTCCAGATAACTTCATATATCAGCTACAACTACAGGGGGAGCGCACCAAACATAGCGGCATACGATGTTAAAATGATGGATGCTGCCATCCATAAAACCTTCTTAAAAGGCGATAATCTTAAACTTTCATTAACGGGCACTAACCTGTTTAACCAACAACAAGTTAACAGAACTTCCAACGGAACAGGTACTACCCAATCATTCAATAATAATTTAGGAAGATATTTTATGTTAACCGTAACCTGGGATTTCACCAAATTTGGTACAACATCTGCATCTGCCCCGGCACAAAACTAAACTTTATGAAAACGATATTAACCACCATAACCTGCCTGCTGCTAACCATTGGTTTACAGGCGCAAAACAATAAAATTGTAACAAGCGGCAAAATTGAGTTTGAAAAACGCATTAATATGCACGCTGCAACAAAAAACCTGATGAATAACCTCACCGGGCTTTCGGCTACGGTTTACACAACGGCTTATGATGAATTTAAAAGAACCGCTCCGCAATTTGCTACACTAAACAGCACTTTAATATTTAACGATAACAAAAGTTTGTTTACACCTATTACACCAACACAACCAATAAAAGATCTGTTAGGAACCCCCTTAGCTAAGCAATTTAATACGGTTTATACAGACATGGCCAACAGTAAAACGGTTACGCTAAAAGATGTATATGGCGATAGATTTTTGATAAGCGATAGCTTAAGTAAAATTAAATGGAAACTAACTGACGAAACACAGGAAGTTGCGGGTTATACATGCCGTCGCGCTAACGGATTGATCCAGGATTCAGTTTATGTAGTGGCTTTTTATACTGATAAAATTTGGATGAGCAGCGGACCCGAGTCATTCTCAGGGTTGCCGGGAATGATACTTAAAGTGGCATTGCCGTATGAAAACGTTATCTGGACAGCCACAAAGGTAACTACTGAACCGGTATCATCCGCTACTGTAATACCGCCGGCTAAAGGCACTGTGGTAAACAAAAAACAACTATATGATAAGTTAAAGAGTGCCCTGAGCAATTCAACTATGGCGTCTTATTACTTAAAATTATATTTGCTTTAAAAAAGCTGTCTAACTTAAACTAACCAAATCACAATAAGGCAATAGTAAACTATTGCCTTACCAAATTTTATGAAGATAACTATAGCGGCAATTTTTGCCTTTTGCTTATGCGCTGTAACCTCATTTGCGCAAACTTATACTATTAAAGGTACCGTTGGTGATAGCGTTTTAAAAGTAAAACTACTTAATTCTCATATCAGCATTCTTAACGCTAAAGATTCTATTTTACGTAAATATACCCGCAGTGCTGCTGATGGAACTTTTACCATAACAGGTTTGCCGACCGGCAAATACCTATTTATGGTTACTTACCCCGAATGTGCCGATTATATAGAAACCATAACGCTTGAAGGAACTAATACCACACGCGATATGGGTAACATTAACATGGACCTTAAGACAAGATTGTTGGGCGAGGCACTGGTAAAGGGCGCAGCCATAGGTCTTAAGTTAAATGGTGACACCATGATTTATGATGCCAAAGCTTATAAAATACAACCTAATGATAAGGTTGAAGACCTGATAAGGCAGTTCCCGGGTATTAAGGTAGATAAGGATGGAAAAATAACCGCGCAAGGCGAACAGGTAAAAAAAGTATTGGTAGACGGTGAGGAGTTTTTTGGTGACGACCCATTGCTGGTTACTAAAAATTTACGTGCCGATATGGTGGACAAAGTGGAACTATATGATAAAAAAAGCGACCAAGCCACTTTTACCGGAGTTGATGATGGAGTAAGAACCAAAACACTTAACGTAAAGCTTAAAGAGGATAAAAAAAGCGGAATGTTTGGTAAAGTAGATGTGGGTAAAGGAACCGATGGCTATTATGAGGGACAGGCCTTATTTAACAAATTTAAAGGAAAGTACAAGCTATCTGTTTACGGTACTACTTCAAATACCGGAAGAAATAACCTTGGATATTCTGATAATGACCGTTTAGGCACATCAAGTTTCAGTACAGTTGTATTAGATGATGGAAATTCTTATCAGGTATCAGGTGGCGACGATATGGATCAATCAAGCTATAGCAACGTAGGTTTTCCATCTGCACGTACCGGTGGCGCGCATTACGATACTAAGTTTAATGAGGATAAATCAACCATTAATACCAATTACCGCATAGGGGCTTTATCGCTTACTACTACGCAAAACACGCTTTCGCAAACAAATTTGCCGGGCAACTCGCAGCTTACTAATCGCGACCAAAATTCATACGCCCATAGCTTTAGGCAAAAGGCAGATGTAGTTTATCAAAATACCCCTAATGCTAATTCAAACTTTAAATTTGGTGTAGATGGCTCTATAAAAACTACCGAGAACAAATCAAATAGCTTGAGCACTACGAGGGATAGCACAGGCGCATTGCTAAACAGAACAACTATTGACAATAACAATGATGCTGAGCAAAAAACTTTTAACGCCAGTATCATCTATAACAAAAAGTTTACTAAAGTAGGACGTACCATTTCATTTAATGCCAGCGAAGCATACAACCAAACCCATTCTAACGGGTACCTTTTATCAGATATATTTACTACTATAGATGGCAATACCGCCCGTACCGATCAATATAAACCCACTAATGTGAGTAGCTCAGTATTAAACAGTAACATCGTTTACACTGAACCGCTTACAAAAAAGCTATCATTGGCTGTAAATTATGGCTTGGGTATTAATAATAGTTTATCCACCCGCGAATCGTACAACAAATCATCAAGCGGACAATACGATGCACTGGATGCAACCTTTAGTAATAGTTATAAATTTAACCAATTGACCAATCAGATTGGTGCCATATTCAACTATAAATATGCCGACGGTGTGTTAAACTTTGGCACAAAAGCTTCGGCGGTTGATTATAAACAGGTCAATCAATATACCGGTGGCATATTTGGCAGGAACTTTATAAACTGGACACCGCAAGCAAGGTTTCAACACAACTTTAGCCCATCCATGAACTATAGCATAAATTATAACGGAAGTAATAGTCAGCCTACCATTAATCAGCTACAGCCCGTAAGAGACAACGCAAACCCCTTAAGTATTGTGGAAGGTAATGCTAACCTTTCACCTTCCTTCAGGCATAATTTCAATACGCGCTTTACATCTAACCAACGCATTACCTCGCAATATATGTATATAGGCGGTAGTTATTCATTTACAGAGAATGTGATAGTTTATAAGGTGGATATTGATCCTAAAACTGGTAAATCAGTAATGCAATATGTTAACCTGGCCGATAAAAAGCCTTCGAACTATAATATCAATTTTGACTATCAACGCAAGGTTTTGGGTTTTGATGCAGATATTTCCTTATCAACAAATGGAAGTACCAGTTACAGCTACAGTAATAACGTATTAAATACTTCTTCCAGAAGGGCATACAGTGTAAGTTTGTATATAAACAGAAGTGTAACCAAAAAATATAATTTTTATATTCAGGCTTCGCCAAGTTATACCTATAATACACAAACATTATTACCTTCAAATAATTATAACGCGGCTGAATTTTATATGTATGGCGGAGGAACGGTTTATTTGCCGGGCAAGTTCCAAATATCATCTAACTTTAATTATAATTACCAGGCAGCTGTAAGAAGCGCGCCTGCGGTTCATTTCAAAATGATGCAGGCAACTATAAGTAAAACCTTTTTCAAAGGTGATAATTTAAAAGTTTCCATTGTAGGCAACAACCTGTTTAACCAAAATCAAAATATAAAGACAAATTGAGGGCAGCATTTAAGTTGTTCGATTTGGACAACAATGGTAAGATAACAATGAATGAGATAACTAAGGTACTCAGGGGTGGGGCTGCTGCGAGCTCCACTTAGGAGGCCGAAGAGTGGAAATGCATAGTTGCTGAAATCGACAAGGATGGCGACGGGGAAATATCATTCAACGAATTTCATGAAATGATGTTGAACCTACTTAATGTCAACAACCCTAGCTCCTCCAATGCAGCCCTTAACCTCCAATTACCAGTGTACAAATCTAACTCGTCTTCTTAACAAATATTATTAATTCCACCCCAGTAGCCATTACATCACACTAATTATTAACTTCCTTTGTATCCCATGCCCAGCCCCAAAATAGGTGGTGGTGGAGGACTTAATCCTCATTATCATCACGGTGGTGGTGGGAATAGTGCTCTCACATAAAATCATCATTAGCAAACAATGCGTCCTAATTCGTAATTCAA
>CAZTAU010000031.1:0-43014 GCA_964611565.1 uncultured Mucilaginibacter sp.
ACCGGGAACGAATCAAACTATTGCCAAATAAAATGGAGCTATGCTTATTTGAAAACGGCACCCGGCAAAAAATGGTCGGCATTAAAATGCAGCCAGTTTAATTTTATTCCAAAGCCGGCAAGATTAGTATTATTTCAAACCAAATTGTTTGGCATACTTCCGTTTGCCGCGATTGATAGATTTCAGGGGGGCAAGGGCAATATGCTTATTAAGCTTTTAAACTATTTTACCGTGAATAATAACCAGGGGCACGAAATGGATATTGCCGAATTAGTAACCATACTGGCAGAAGCCGTATTAGTGCCTGCGTACTTTTTACAACCGCATATCAAATGGGAAGAAATTGACACCTATACAGTTAAGGGCACTATAACTCATCGTAATATTTCGGCAAGCGGCATATTCTACTTTAATGAACACCACGAATTTTTACGCTTCGAAACCGAAGACAGATATTACGACAACAAGGGCAAATTTGAAAAGCACAAATGGACCGCATATGCCTGGAATTATAAGAAAATGAACGGCTTTAACCAGCCTGTGAACTTTATGGCCGTTTGGAACATGCCAAATATGGGTTATAATTATTTTAAAGGGAGGGTTGAGAGTATCATTTACAGCTAAATTGGCTATTCGTTAACAATTCTCATCCCTTCTCTTTGCCATATTTCTCTTAGCTTAACGGCATGTTCTTTAGGCGTGACTTTTATATATTTTAAAAAAGCCTTTTCAGTTCGATGCCCAGTGATTGCCATAATATTAATTGATGGCACGCCCATCAAATACACATTAGTTGCAAAAGAGCGCCTTGCTGTGTGGGTAGAAATTAATTCGTATGTAGGCACATTCTCAACCATAACATTACCTCCTCTGTAAACTCTTATTTGCTGCATTTCATCAAATCCTGCCTCTTTAGCCAATTCTTTTAAATACTTATTCATATTTACGTTTGATATGGCTGGAGGTAGTGAGTTATTGGTAAGCCCTGTATATTTTTTCATGATAGACCTTAGAGTTTCATGAATTGGTATAACCACACACTCTCCCGTCTTCTGTGTTTCAATTTCAATAAAGTCGCCAACAATATTCTTGGGCTTATATCGTTGAAATCAGAAAATCTAAGGCCGGTCCAGCAGCCCACCAAAAAAAGGTCTCTTAGGCGATCCAAGCGTGCATTACTTGATAAATCAAGGTTAGATAGTGTATTTAAATTACTTTGATTTAAACAGATGTTATCAGTCTCATTCTGCATCTTCATAAATAACTTATGATTATGCTTCTGATTTATGTGTAGTCCTCTTTCAAAACTTTCATTTAAAATCAGTTTAATGTTTTTGATGTGCAAACCGAAGTAGTTGTTAGATACTTTTTCAACTGACATCATGTACGCCTTAAAATCATTGTAAAACTCCAAATCGATATTATCAAAATCGATTTTGCTTTTGATGTTCTTTTCAAATATTTCTAATGCTCTTAAAGTATTCTGATACGATTTGTGCGAATCAGGCGCAAAACGTTGTTTGGTTTTAGGATTAATACGTTTACCGGATTTAGTATCCTCTATTAATTGCTCAATAAATCTTAATAACGTTATTGTCTCATTTACGTTTTGAGTAGTTTGATCCGACAATTCTAACCTAACCATGTCTTTAAACACACTAAGGACTGGGTAGGCTTTGTGCTTATTAATATAAGCTCTGTAAACTGATTTTACAATTGCTTCAATTTCATCTAATCGCTGGTTAAATTCAGGATACTCAACAAATTGCCTGGTGGCTTTGGCCCTTTGTTTATCTGTATCCCAAAACTTGGGTTTATGGATTCTACACTTGAAATAACAACTTTTTGGTTATTATAACGAATACGCAATGAACTGCAGTACCACGATCTTTTTTAAGGTGATCTCTTAAATTAAAATTAACCTTAACCGGCTTGATATCTTTGACTATCATTGCATTTGATTAGATAAATCAGATATAAGTAAAAAAATGCTCGTTGTCGGTTTTGTTGTCGGTTTATTTAATTCCGCTTAATTTCTCTTTATTCAATTTACTCGCTATTACAGCTAAATTAGGTTATATCTGCTGTAATTTAACTACTTCGGTACTCATTTTTTGAAAGATAATAGTCCCAGCGGGATCACATAGCCTCTCAAAATAATTTGAGAGGCTTTTTTTATTATGCTAATTGACCTATAAGCTCCGGTCGATTATCCTTTTGCTTCCTGGCCTCAGATACGCTGTTCAAAAATGCGATTTTTACTGTATTACCTTCAAATGTACAAGTGATGGAGTCGCTGTTAACGGTTTCCAAAGGGCGGCTTTTTAAGTATAGCGTATTTATATCTTTCCAGGTAGCATTACCGGCAACCTCTGTGCTCACATTTGGCAAACCCGATACCGGGAAAGGAAGCTGGGAATACATCATTTTGCCATTTTTTGACTTATCCCAATTGTTAATACCATAATTAAGTTTACGGTCGCCATTATCATAATGTGCGATAAGTTCACAATTATTACTTCTGAAATTAAGTGTCACAGCTTTTACTTTTAGCTGGTTGTCATTCAATAGAAATTTTTTAGATGAAACTGTTGACGCCATTGGCGACATTGGTGCTGCGGTAGGGAATTTTACTTTAAGATTTTTTTCTTTAGATTTTAAGGTTTGATTAGTGCTGTTATTTACAGGCAAAGCACCTTTTTTTAATCCGGGTAAAAGTATATCCCAAACAAAATTAAGAGTTTGTTGAGTTTTGAAGCTTTCTTCGGTAATGGCAACTACTAAATTCTCTTCGGGTATGATTATTCCAAATTGGCCATAAAGCCCGTCAGAACGGTAGCCGTTATGCCTGGTGCGCCAAAATTGGTACCCATATCCTTGCTGCCAGTCATCGTTTTCTTTTGGTGTTGACCCGCCAAATGGATTGCTTTTAAAATCCCAATAGCTTTTGCTTGATGCTTCCACCCATGATTCGGGAATAATCTGTTTGCCTTTCCACTTACCTTTATTTAGGTATAATTGGCTAAAGCTGGCAATATCTTCGGTACGTATGCGTAAACCAACCCCGCCCGAGTTGATACCTTGCGGACTAACTTCCCAATCAGCACCTTCAATTTTTAATGGTTCAAATAAACGCGGGGTTAAAAACTCCAACAAAGTTTTACCCGTAGTTTTAGTTACTATAGCCGATAGCATATAGGTAGCTGGGGTATTGTACGTATAATGTGTGCCCGGTTCATTATCTACCTTAGCTGCCAGGAAATTTTGTACCCAATTAGCCCCTCGTAAACCTGGCTCGGTAGTGTGTCCACTATTCATGGTTAGTAAATGCTTTACTTTCATGGCTGCCAAATTAGGACTAACTACCGCAGGCAACAGATCAGGAAAGAACGATATAACCGGACTTTCTACTGTAAAATGCCCTTCATTAATAGCTAAACCTACCGCGGCAGAAGTAAAACTTTTACTTAACGAGTATAAACTATGTTTGTATTGAGGAGCATAAGGGGCCCACCATCCTTCGCCAATAACAAAGCCGTTGCGCATTACCATTACACTATGAAATTCTATTTCACTGGCATCCATAGCATCAAATAATTTACTCAATACATCAGAAGGAACCCCTTGCATTTCGGGTGTGCTTCGTGGTAAATTGTTAACGTCTTCTGCTCCTACCGGAAATGCTGATAATAATGACGGTGATACCATTAAACCAGCCGTACCCACACCAATTTTCTTGATGAATTTTCTTCTTGAATCCATTTAATTTACTTGATAAGTGGCAATAATCCGAGGGGGCTGATTATATTTTTACCAATGGTTTATAATGATTAAATATATAAATATTGTAATTAACTGATTGTAACATTATTGGTTAATATTTAGGCCTGGCTAAAACTATCATTACAACTCATCTGTTTAAACAAAAAAGTAAACTATGCCATCAGACCTATTAATAAAAAGCAGCAAAATATTATTAAGCCGCGAATTAACTATTGCCACTGCCGAAAGCGCTACAGCCGGCAGGTTAGCAGCTGAATTTTCTTTAATACCCGATTGCGGTAAAATACTCAAAGGGGGAATAATTAGCTATGATGCCTGCATTAAGGAAGATATTTTAGGTGTATCGGATGATCTGGTTAAAAAATATACTCCCGAATCTGCTGAGGTCACTGAAGATATGGCCAACAAACTTCAAAAATTAATTAAAGCCGATATACATGTAGCAATAACCGGGCTTACTATGCCTGGAGGTAGTGAAACGTCCGAGAAACCTGTGGGGACTATGTTTATCCATGCATTGATCAAGGGAAAAGCTATTCCAATTAGAGAAGTTTTTAATGGTAACGCCGAAGAAATTGTTTTGCAAACTATTGATAGGGTTGCTCAGCTAATTATTGATGAGTTGGATTGATCACCGTCTTCTACCTTTTCAAAATCATATTTACCTTTTATATAATGGTTAAGGTAACTACCCTTTGATTGATATGCTTTCATTTCACGATAAACTTTTTCAGGAACATTTTTATAATCGTAAACCATGCCTGATACATACTTAACCCTTAGGGTTGATGTTTTTTCATCATAGCTAAAATGTGCAACTACTGATGATGGCATGATCTATCAAAATAAACTTTGCGCCTTTTTAATGGTTTTCTCTAAATCTATGCCCTTACCTAACACACCTTTAAATAGGTCCCCCTCCACCTTTAACCTATCAATAGAATTATGAATAGTAAAATGCTTCATGGTAAGGCCGGGTTTTACTTCATCCCAATGGAGGGGCATAGATACTGTGGCACCAACTTTAGGCCGCAATGAATATGGACCGGCTATGGTAGCACCTGGTCTATTTTGTAAAAAATCTAAATACATTTTCCCTTTCCGGTTAGCTACCATGCGTTCTAAACTGGTATAATCAGGCAGTTGTTTGTGTACAATGTTTACTATGATGCGGGCAAACATTTGCGATTGGTCGTAACTATACTTAGCAGCCAACGGTATATAGATATGCATTCCCGTTGAGCCTGATGTTTTGCAAAAGCATGGCACATCAATGGCATCTAATACTTTCTTTACTTCCTGCGCGGCTTCTATGACCTGATCAAAAGTATTTTTGTCGGGATCAAGGTCTATCACACAATAATCCGGATTATCCGGTGATTGTATACGGCTAAACCATGGGTTCATTTCAATGCAACCCAATGATGCCATCCACAATAGAACAGCTTCGTCCGATCCCACTAAGTATTCTTTATGCTCACCTTCACTGGTCGTATACGGGAATGTTTTGGTTATCCAGTCGGGTGCTTTACCTTTTACGTCCTTTTGATAAAAGCTGGGACCATGTATACCGTTAGGGAAGCGATTTAACGACATGGGCCTGTCTTTCAAGTAAGGCAAAATATATTCCGCTACCCGGTAATAGTAGTTAAACATATCGCGTTTGGTTATGCCATCCTCGGGCCAATAAACTTTCCTTAGGTGGGTGAATTTTAGATCGTGTCCGCAAATTTTGCGCACCTGGGTTTCATCTTTAGGATTAAGCAGGGTTTTACGCTCTTTATCTTTTGGTGGTTTGATAGCTTTAATGTGTTGACTTTCCGACTCTTCAGCCATTTCTTCAACCACCTCATCAGTTTCCTTTGGTGTTTCCAGTATTACATCTTTAGCTTTTTTATCGGCACGCATACCTTTAAATGATGCCTGCCTGAAAACGCCGTCGCTGGTTACTTCGGCAAAAGCTACCTCTCCAACCAGTTCAGGTTTTAACCAAGTTGGTTTAGCACCTAAGCGCTGCGGCCTGAAGCGCGATGGTTTATCTACATCCGGTTCAACATCAAACGGACTTTTATCGGTGATCAATGGCTTAAACTGGGCCATCATTTCTTTTTGCATTTTTTCATTAAAACCGGTACCTACTTTACCGGCATAACGCAATACCCCATTATCGTAAACACCCAGGGTTAATGCGCTAAATAGTTTGCTTGTGCCGGCATTGCGTGTAAATCCTGTTATTACCACTTCCTGCCTTCGTTGTACTTTTATTTTCAGCCACTCGCGCGAGCGCAGGTCTGACCTGTAAACACTGCTTGCTTTTTTGGCTATAATGCCTTCCAGTCCTATTTTTTCGGCCGCGTTAAAAAATTCAATGCCGTTTGCTTCAAAAACTTTGCTCAGCCTTATACTATCATCACTGGTGGGTAGTACCTCTTTTAAAATGGTTAGTCTATCTTTTAAAGGTAAGCCCATCAGGTTTTTACCTTCGTACCAAAGTATATCAAAAACATAATAAACCAGGGTGCCGTCAGCTTCGCTTCGCCAGTTTTGCAGGGCTCCAAAGTCTGATATCCCTTTATCATTTAATACCAAAATTTCGCCATCAATAACGGCGTTGATGTCCCAGTTTTTTAAAATTTTATTTATTGGGTAAAATTTATCAAAAGGTAAGTTGTTGCGCGATATTAATTGTACATCTCCCTTATTAATTATCCCCACCGCACGGTAACCATCCCATTTTACTTCATATAACCAATCAGGGTCATCAAAAGGCTCATCCACCAAGGTCGCCTTCATGGGTTTTATAGTTTTTGGGATGGCCGATTTAGGTGCCGATTTTATAAGCGACGCAGCATCGGCCCCACTCGTATCCACCAATGGAACATCGGTGTCTTCACCCACCATCTCCTCAGCCGGCTTCGCCAGAGTTTTTTTTTTACTTTTTGATTTTGGCTTATCTTCTTCTACATCCTCTTCGTGTCCATGCTGCCATACCTTTTCACTGGATTTTTCCATTTGCTCAATGGTTTTACCCGATAAAACAGATGTATCCAGTTTGGTGATGTCTTTTTTTGAGGTATAGTCGTCATCATGTTTGATCAGCAACCAGGCATTATCGCCCATGCCATGAGTTTTCACCAAGGCAAACTCGCCATGCAACTTTTCCCCTTTAAGTTTTATTTTTAATGACCCTGATTTAAGTTGCTCTAAAAGATGTTTTTCCTGCGCTTTTTTGCCTTTTATTTCTTCAATGGGTTCGTACGTTCCCTGGTCCCACACTATAACAGTACCACCGCCATATTCGCCTTGTGGAATTATACCCTCAAAATTTCGATAGTCAAACGGATGGTCCTCTACCATCATAGCCAGGCGCTTGGTCTTAGGATCAGTGGATGGGCCTTTAGGTACGGCCCAGCTTTTTAATACACCGTCCATTTCCAGCCTAAAGTCATAATGTAAACGCGAGGCATCATGTTTTTGAATAACAAACATCAGCTTGTTCTTATCCTTACTCATGCCGGCTTTTGGTTCGGCAGTTTTAGTGAAATCCCGTTTATTTACATATTCCTTTAAACTCATTGCTTTCGTCTTGTATGTTCTTTTACATTAATTGATGAGTTACCTACCTCGTCTACTGCTTTCAGTAGTTCTTCGACAGACACACCAAATTTGGTTGACCAATATTCAATTTCATGCTTGTCATTTATATTGATAGCATTCTTGTCGTGCTTGTCGACATTTATTTTCTTGTTCATTATAGTAATTAATTAGGGCATTAACTACTTCATCAACAACCACAAGCGCAAACAGTTTTATACGATCAACTACCTGACTAATAATAAAACCATTGCAACTTATTGTTGTTTTATAAATAATTAATATGCTTAATATGCGGGATCATGAAGCCAATCTTCTTTACCATAGACAACTCCTTACCACTTAAAGTTGTACCTGATACGCAGGCACATTTGGATGGACACACCGTTATAGCATATAATTACAATATCTTTTTTGACAGCACTAAAAATGATCCGGCAAAAGCATTAGCTCAAAATGAAGATTCAGATAAGATGTCGGATCCGGATTATTACGGCTATGTGACTTTTGAAAAGCCCGGGCAATTATTTTCTTATACTCCGGGAGAGCAACGTCAACTTACCCGGGCCGAGATAGAAGAAGTTATTGAACAATTAAACCATTATAGAGAGCACCCGGATCTGTGGAACACCAACGATAATTAGCACAAAAAAAGGAGTTCAATAAATTGAACTCCTTTACAACATAGGTAGATGTTGCTTATAGTTGTATTTTTATGCAGCTTGCTTGCTGTAATTATTTTTTTGATTTTGAATAGCTTTAAAATTTTTCAGGTCCTCCTGCAAAATAGCCTTTAGCTTCATATCAAAGGCTTTTAATATAACGGTTGTTTTGGTTGAAGTTTTCATAATGGCTTTTGATTGATTTACTACTATTATATAAATACCATGCCATTACTTTTCTCCCATAATACTGCACCGAAAACCCACATGCTACTAAACAATTGTATGTTTTACCCTGCAATAATTGTTTAGCAAAACCTACTTTTCGCTATTATCAACAGGCTCCTGCTGCTTTTTCATCATCTCGGCCACCATACTATCCGGGGTTACGTTACTCATAGCAATTTGTACTTTATTTTTTAAGCCGGATATTACCATATCGTCACCGGCCATCAAAGCATCATAACCATCCTTGGCTACATCAGCAGGATCGGCCATACTGCTTTCATCTTGCGCAACTTTAGAACTTGTCATATCGGCTTTATTAAAAAAGTCGGTATTGGTAACACCTGGAAGTAATGAAGTAAGTGTCACACCAGTATCTTTTATCTCATTGCGCACTGCTTCATTAAACGAATGTACAAACGCCTTTGTGCCATGATAAACAGCCTGGTATGGGCCGGGCACTTTACCGGCTATTGATGCCACGTTTAAAATTTTACCCTCCCCGCGTGCAACCATATCTTTTAAAAACAGTTTGGTAAGTATTACCACCGAGCTGATATTAAGCTGAATAATATCCAACTCACGACGAATATCGTTATCCACAAATAGTCCATATTGCCCTTGTGCGGCATCATTAACCAAAACATCAATTTCTAAGCCCTGTGCTTTTACTTCTTCATAAACTTCGAAAGCTGCATCGTTGCTAAACAGATCTTTTTCCAAAGTTTTAACTTCAATATTACTTTCCAGTTTTAATTCATTAGCAACATTGTTCAATTCATCCTGCTTACGGCCCACAATAATTAAACTGTATTGGTCCTTTGCCAATAGCCTAGCTATTTCCTTACCTATCCCACTCGTTGCACCAGTAACCAGCGCATATTTTTTTTGATCAGACATAACCTTACTTTTTTATTTAAAACTTAATTACTTACTCTCCCGGTTTTAAAACTACTTTAACGCAGTCCTCTTCCTTTTTATCAAATATTTGGTAACCATGGGCTACCTGGCTTAGGGGTAGTGTGTGAGTAATAATATCGTTCAACACTACTTTTTCCTGTTTTACAAGGTCTATCAAATGGTCAATATAATTTAATACCGGTGCCTGTCCCTGCCTAATAGTTATACCCTTATCAAACATGCGATGTACCGGAAAATTATCATACATGGAACCATAAACACCCATTATACTTACTGTACCCATACGGCGCACCGCTTTAAAACACATATCAATTACTTTATCATCACCAACCTCAAAATTGATAGCGGTCTTTACTTTTTCGAAGAAATTCCGCTCGGGCTCAAATCCTACTGCATCCACGCAAACATCCGCGCCGCGACCACCGGTCATCTGTCGTATAGCGTCAACTACATCAACTTCATGAGGGTTTAAAGTATCAACCTTATTTACCGCCTTAGCCTTCTCTAATCTGTAATTTAACGGGTCAATGGCAATAACACGGCTTGCACCATTTATCCATGCGGCTTTTTGCGCCATTAGACCTACCGGACCCGAACCAAATATGGCCACCACTTCGCCGCCCTTTAACTGTGCCCAATCAATAGCCGACCATCCTGTAGGAAAAATATCCGTTAAAAACAATACTTGCTCATCAGTCATGTTATCGGGTACTAAACGCGGACTGATATCCGCATACGGCACGCGCACATACTCGGCTTGTCCGCCCGAGTAGCCGCCATACAGATCAGTATAGCCAAACAAGGCCGCACCTTTGCTATCCAGCATGTCGCCATTTGGCCCATAATGTTTGTAGTTTGAGTTTTCGCACGCTGGCGACGCGTCGTGCGTGCAAAAAAAGCAATGCCCACAGGCAATTGGAAAAGGCACCACAACCCTATCTCCCTTTTTTAAATTTCTAACCGCCGGGCCGACCTCTTCAACAATGCCCATAAACTCGTGACCCATCACCATATCGCTAGACTGTGGCACCGCGCCGCTGAGGATGTGTAAGTCAGACCCGCATATAGCCGTTGAGGTAACCTTTAAAATAACATCTCCGGCATCTTCAATGCGCGGGTCGGGCACGGTATCATAGCTGATATCTCCTGGTTTGTGAAACACTGCTGCTTTCATAGATTTAAATTATAAATTAATTTTTTGTTTATAAATGATATATTTTTAACGACCAACGACGGTTTAGGTTTTTACTTTTTTAAAATATAATTCGTTTAAAGAAAAACAGCTTGGCTACAAATTTTGTATAGTTTCATATAACGTACTACTATTATGAAAAGCCAATCATCAGATAATCAATTTCACACCGACAGAGATGGAAGCCTTCAAAGTGCATGGCAAGGCGACGCACTTGCACCATTAGTTCACCCTAAGGTGCAAGCGGAAACTATATATGATGTATTAATTATTGGTGGCGGCATAACGGGGCTAACCGCGGCCTTGCTATTGCAAAACTCCGGTAAAAAATGCCTTATGGTTGATATGGGTACCATAGGATACGGAACTACCGGGGGCACCAGCGCACATATAAATACTTTTGCCGATACAACCTATGCCGAAGCCGAAAGTGCGTTTGGTGAAGATGGAGCACAGCTTTTTGCTGACGCAGTAAATGAAGGATATGCTATCATTAAAAACAATATTGATACCTATAAAATTGACTGCGACTTTGAGATGAAGAAAGGTTACATATATGCTGAGGACGAAGACCAGGCTAAACAATTGGAAGATCTGTATAATGGAGCTGTAAATGTTGGGGTTGAAATAAGTTATACGGATGATGTGCCTACACCTGTTGAATATGTAAAAGCAGCCATGCTGCCTAACCAGGCGCAATTTCATCCGCTTAAATACTTAAAGGGTTTGGAGGCGGCTTATTTAAAAGCCGGTGGATTATTATTAGAAAATACTCGGGTTGAAGATATTGAACATGAATATGATTTTCATTTAGTGAATTGCGGTTCGGATACTTTTAAAGCTAAAAAAGTTATTTACGCCACCCACGTTCCGCCAAAAATTACTGTGTTTAGTTTTCGATGTGCGCCCTACCGTAGTTATGTATTGGGCGTTAAATTGACTACTGACACGGCATATCCCGACGCTTTGGTTTATGATATGCAGGAACCTTATCATTATGTGCGTACCCACGTTATTGATGGACAGAAACTCCTGATAATTGGCGGCAATGACCATAAAACCGGCCATGATGACCCGGAAAAAGCTTTTGCCGACCTGGAAAAATATGCCCGCAAATATTACAAAGTATCGTCAGTAAAATACAGGTGGTCGTCGCAGTATTACATTCCGGTGGATGGTTTCCCTTATGTTGGACAAATACCTTTTGAGGCTGACGGCATCTATTGCGCTACTGGTTATAATGGCAACGGTATGATGCTGGGCACTATATCCGGTAAAATATTAAGTGATATCATAAAAGGCAATAAAAGTAAGTATGAAGAAGTGTTTAGCACATCGCGTATAAAACCTATTGATGGCTTTACTGAATTTGTAAAAGAAAACGCCGACGTAGCTTATCATTTTATTGCAGACAGGCTATCTGTCCATGAAACCGACTCGTTAAAACGATTACAAAACGATAGTGGTAAAGTAGTTGAGGTTGATGGCCAGAAAATTGCCGCCTACCGCGATAAGGATGGCAAAATACATGCGCTAAGCCCGGTATGTACCCATGCCAAATGTATTGTAAACTGGAACAAGGAAGAAAAAAGCTGGGATTGTCCCTGCCATGGTGCACGATATGATATTAACGGAACGGTAATAACCGGCCCGGCGGTAAAAGATCTACCTAAAATAGATATATAAAATGAAAGCAGAAAACATCATTATACCCGGAATTGCAGGCACTACCTTTATGACCTTATTTAGTAAGGTAATAGGTGAAATGGCAAATGAAAACTTCAGTGAGCCTGATCTGCTACATAAGCTTTACCATCGCTTGGCACCCGCCGAACCTAAACCTGTGGCTAAAGCCGTGGGATGGTTAGGCCATTACGCCGTTGGTTTGATGTTTTCTGCAGTATATAATAGGCTATGGGAGAAAAAATTGATAAAGTCATCCGGCAAAAATAGTATATGGCTGGGTGCGTTAAGCGGCGCATTGGCTGTTGGGGTTTGGAAATCTACTTTTACCATGCATCCCCTCCCACCGGGTATCGACTTTAAAAAATACTACGTTCAATTATTCTTCGCGCATATTGTATTTGCCATGTTTGCGACCTTCGCTTACCAGCAGATCAAAAAACGTGAGCTGGAACAAAAGCAGGAGGATCAGAAAAACTTATCAATGGTTACGCCGTAGGTTAATAATAAATTCTCCCTTTGCGTTATGTTCATCCTGTTATAATTTAAAGCTGTAGTAAGGCTTATCCACTTGCGCAACTTGAACGACACCGATGTATTCGATTTAATAATATAATCATTACCGTTGGATAGCGAACTTTGCAAAAAGTTGTTACCATCAATAACCACTACATCATTAAACGAAAACCGGAAAGCCAACCGAAATGAGTTGCGGAAAGTATTATAATCTAAATTGGCAAGAAGGTTACTTTTATCATATAATATACCATCGCTTACGTTTAAATAACTGGTCTTGCTATCCAAAAAATTATATGCCACACCTAATCCGCCTAAAAATTGGTTGTTGATTTTTAACGAATAGCTGGTATTGTAATTCAGCAATCCCCAATAATAAAAATTGGGCAGGGTTTTATACAGGTTAAAGTTTAATGATGATGAAAAATCCCTGTTGGTTAATCTATCGTTTTGATTACCATATACAAAAGTGTTATTGGCATTTAAAACCACATCCTTTTTTTTGATACCGAAATTAATTCCGTTGTTAAACAAGTATGCGCGGCCATCATTAGTTTTATTGACAGACCCGGTAGAGGTTACATTGATACGGTAAAACGTACTATCATTATATTGCCCAAAAGCCGTCGCACACAAAAAAAAAAGGGATATAGCTAAGAAATGCTTCATGTGGCTAAACTATATATTTTTTATAAAACATCAGGCTTAGCCACATAAAACTTAGCCATTTACCACTTCGCCCCCATTAACGTGTATGATCTGTCCGGTAATATAAGATGCATCATCGGAAGCTAAAAATACGTAAGCCGGGCCCAACTCTGCCGGTTGGCCGGCACGCCCCATGGGTGTTTGCTTTCCAAACTCCTTTATTTTTTCTTCATCAAATGAGGCTACTATCAACGGCGTCCAAACCGGGCCCGGGGCAACCGCGTTAACCCGTATTTTCTTTTCGGCAAGGTTAGTAGCTAACGATCGTGTAAAAGACGTAATAGCACCTTTAGTTGATGAGTAATCTATCAAATGAGGTGACGAGCGATAAGCCGTAACTGATGTTGTGTTTATAATACAATCTCCCTCCTGCATAAATTGCAACGCTTCATTAGCAAAATGGAAATAAGCGTATATGTTGGTCCTAAATGTATCGTCCATTTGCTTTTCGTCAATCTTTTTAGGGTCTTTTTGTGGCAGCTGCATGGCGGCGTTGTTGACCAGGATATTTAATTTCCCTAGTTCCTTTATGGTTTTAGCAACCGAATCCTTGCAAAACTTACTGTTTTTAACATCCCCTTTTAACAACAGGCACCTGCGGCCGGTAGCCTCTACCAGCTGTTGGGTTTCTTTAGCATCAATATCTTCATTAAGATATACGATGGCAACATCAGCACCCTCTTTGGCGTAGTGCACACTTACAGCGCGACCAATGCCGCTATCGCCGCCTGTAACTAAAGCTACTTTCCCTGCCAGTTTACCGGCAGCCCGGTAAGTCGGTTTTATAAATTCTGGTGCCGGGTCCATTTTGGCTTCGATACCCGGTTGTTTATTTTGTTTTTTTGGAGTTTTTTTAGTTTCGCTTTTCATGGTAAAGTGATTTTATTGAATGGAGCAAAAACCTCACCAAATAAAACTTACAAGTGTTCCATTTTGAGAATATGGAACGGTTTGGAACACTGACAAAGCATTGTCACCATATTTAACCGCGATGCTTCGTAAATTTGTAAGTACCGGTAATTATCATCAGCCGCGAGGCTATACAATGTTCTTTGAAAACAAAATAAATCAAGCTTACCAAACATTGTCCCTATTCTTTCTGTTTAATAAACATGACACTATCAGACGACTCTTTCCGCAAAGCTTATAAACCGTTGCATGTACCGGCACATTATGATATTAATGACCCTGAGCAGGATCGCGTAATTTTTGCCTTGGCACAAATAGGTTTTGGTACCGTTACAGATGTAGCTACCGAAATGGCACAGTTGGAAGCAGGGGTAGATGTAGATAGTTTTAAAGTATTAGCCAGCGATGTGTTAACCAATTTGTATGAACTTGGCTTATTAAAAGGCAGTGAAGTAAATGGCGAAATGGAATACAACCTAAGCAAGATAACCCATGCCAATGACGGCGCTGTTGATCCTGACCTGCTGGCACCAGGTTTGGATTAATCCTGCTTTTCTTCTATCCTTTTTTCTTCCAATTCAGCTTCTATTCTTTCCTTTTTAATGTCAATACGTATCATCGCAAAGAGGCTCATGTATACATTGGCTATCCACACCAAAGCAAAACCCGCTAATAGGTATCCGCGCCAGCCATCATACAATAACTGAAAATTGGTGATAATCAAAATCAATGCAGTTATATAATGGCTAAAGCAATACTCGCAGGTAAACAGGTAAAAAAACTTGCGGGTAAATATGGTTTTTCCTTTTTTGCTCCTATCAATACAGTATTCACGTGGCTCCCTAAAAACTTCCTCGTGCGTTACCGTCCAGGCAATACAGGCTATGGGTATGGCCAATATAAACAGGTAAATTGCCTGCGTTAACAACTCTGTAATATTCATAAACATGTTTACTGATTAATCAACACCGTAACAATCATATTGTTGTTAAATTTTTGGTTGGCATTACAGCGTACAATCAATAGCTTTACTTATTACATTTGCTTGCCCCTGCAAACCTACTTATACTCCATTTCATGAAAAAAATTATTTGTGCATTATTTATTGTTGCATTTGTTACTAACGCCTTTGCGCAAAGCGTAAAATTAGTTTTTGACAAATCATTGCCGCAGGCGCGTTACGCGGCTGACAGGCTGGGCAGGGCTTTAGCTAAAAAAGGTTACTTAGTAAAAGCAAATTCTGCTGTCTACACCATAAATATTAAGCAGGATGCCAAATTGGAAAAAGAGGCTTATAACATCCAGCCAAAGGGTAATGTGATTACCGTTAATGGCGGCGATGGTACAGGTATGATCTACGGCAGTTTAGCTATTGCCGAGGACCTGGGCAACAATATCGCCCTAAAAAACATAAAAGCCAAAAGCGAAAAAGCGCATTATCTATTACGGGCCGTAAAATACGATTTACCGTGGGATACCTACCGTCACCAGCTATCGCTTGACCAGCACTATGAAACCTGCCGCGACCTGAATTATTGGCGAGCATTTTTGGATATGATGGTAGATAACCGCCTAAACGCATTAAGTGTATGGAACCTGCACCCGTTTAACTACATGATAAAAGCCAAAAACTTCCCGGAGGCTACCCAATTTAATGATAAAGAACTAAAAGAATGGCAAACGCTGTTTCATGGCATTTTTGGCATGGCGAAGGAAAGAGGCATTGACACTTACCTGATTCCGTTTAACATTTTTGTAAGCCCGGCATTTGCCAAGGCCCATAATACTAAGCCGCTTAACCTTGACCATGATTTCTTTTTAGATGGCGATACATCAGCAATCGTAAAACGCTATACACGCGAAAGCATTACCCAAACCTTGCAGGAATACCCTGAACTAACCGGGTTAGGCTACACTTTGGGCGAAGGCATGGGCGGCATGACATCGCAAGGCCGCGAAGACTGGATGCGCGAGGTTTATATGGAGGGTATGCGCCAATCGGGCCGTAAGGTAAAGTTGGTGCATCGCATACCGTTTTCAAGCACAACCGGGTCATTAGGAGTTACCAGTGTAGAAACAGAAAAACTGACCCGTAAAGCCATTGAAATGGATGCTGCCGAGCCGTTTATCATCAAACCCGTTTTTGCTGATTTGAAATATAATTGGTCGCACTCTACATCAACCCCAAAATTGATAAAAGTGCATGGCGGTAAGTTGTATGACACTTACTTTAAGCCGGTATCTGCAGATTATAAAGTGACCTGGACAGCCCGTAACGAAGATTTCTTTGCCTTGCGTTGGGGAGTACCGGGCTTTGTACGCGAACACATCGCTTTAAATAGCAACCCTTATAATGGTGGTTATTTTATAGGTTCAGAGACCTACATCCCGGCTAAAGATTACTTTACAGATCCTAAAATTAAAGTAAACTGGAAATACGCTTTTGAGCGCCAGTGGCTGTATTATAAAATATGGGGCAGGTTGTTGTATAACCCCGAAACTCCTGATGCGGTATTCCAGGATGAATTTATGCGCAGGTACGGCGCGGAAGGTAAAAACCTGTTGGCGGCATCTTCCCTTGCCGGTAAAACACCAATGGCCATTACCTCCTACTATGATTTTACTTTCGATTTGACTATTTACACCGAAGGTATGATGGCCCAAATGGGCAGGGATAAAACATTAAAGTATATTTCTGTTGATGAACAAATTAAACGCCCAGTATTGGACTCCACCGCTTATGTATCTATTGCTGATTATGTAAAGGGCGGCAATTTTGGCAATAAAATAACTCCATTTAAACTGGCTGATCAATTAGAGGCTGATTGCAATAAGGCTTTGGAACTGGTTAAAAACATTAATACCACAAAAAATACTTCATTGATGTACGAAGTGGCGGATATCAGAACATGGTCGTACTTAGGTTTGAGCCTTGCCGAAAAAATACGTGGCGGTGTTGCCCTGCAAACTTACCGCGCTAAAGGTGGTGAGGAAAACAAGCAAAACGCGGTAACACATTTGCAAAAAGCTTTGGATAACTGGAAACAAGTTGCTGCAATAACCCGCCCTATTTACCTGGATATGCCGCTGGTACACATGACGGACCAGGACGGAAAACACTGGAAAGATAATTACAATCAAAAGTTCCACTGGGCAAACATTACACCACAAGTAGCGGCTGATGTGGAAGTGGTTAAGAATGCAAAGGCGATGTCAATAAAATAAAATCAATTAATTGTCATTGCGAGGAGGAACGACGAAGCAATCTCGAACTATGTATCCTTGCGATTGCCACGCTACGCTCGCAATGACATAAAAATAAATGTATGCCCCCAACCTCATTAACCCAGATTATTATATGCCTGCTCATTGGCATTACTTTAATTGTATTGCTTACCTCCAAATACCGGGTACATGCTTTTTTCGCGCTGATATTATCCTGCTTTGTAGTGGGCTTGGGCGTACAAATGCCTGTTGATGTAGTAATAATTACCATTAAGGATGGCTTCGGCAATATTATGAAATCGCTGGGCCTAATCATTGTATTGGGTACTACTTTGGGTGTTTTATTAGAATATACCGGTGCCACACAGGTAATGGCCACCTACATAATGCGTAAGGTGGGCGAAAAACGCTCGGCACTGGCAATGGCCCTAACCGGGTTTATTGTTGGCTTACCTATTTTTTGCGATTCGGGCTATATTGTTTTAAGCGGACTGAATAAGTCGTTAGCCAAACGTACACATACACCAATGGCCATTATGGCGGTTTCATTAGCTACGGGACTATATTCGGTACATTGTTTAATTCCACCCCACCCCGGCGCGGCAGCCGCTGCAGGATTGATTGGAGTTGATTTTGGCAAACTGATATTAATAGGAATTATTATAGCCATACCCGCAAGTGCGGTAGGTTATATATGGACCAACTACATGGGTAAAAAACTACCTAATACGGTTGATCATGAGGACGAAATATTAGTAGAGAATGCGCACTTACCATCCGTAATCAAATCATTTTTACCGGTTATAGTGCCGATATTATTAATATCGCTAAAATCATTTGTGGCGGTGGACCCTGCTTTAAATAGTAAATGGCTAACGATGTTGTTATTCCTGGGTGACCCGGTATTGGCATTAGCTATTGGCGTACTGTTAGCCTTTAACTGCAAACGCTCATGGAACAAACAAAGCGTAGGTAAGCTATTGCATGATGGTGTAGAAAAAGCGGGCGGTATATTAATCATTATAGGTGCGGGCGGTGCATTTGGCGCGATACTGGCCGCTACCAAACTAGGCGATCATTTAAGCCAGGCATTGGCATTAGGAAGCATGGGTTTGTTTTTCCCGTTCCTAATAACCTTTGTTTTAAAAACCGCGCAGGGCTCATCAACAGTGGCCATTATCACGGCGGCATCTATTGTAGTGCCGCTCCTGCCTGCTTTGGGTTTAGATACCCCAAACGGCCATTTACTTTGTGTGCTGGCCATGGGTGCAGGTTCCATGATGATATCGCATGCTAATGATGCTTATTTTTGGGTTATTGCCAAGTTTTCAGGGTTGGAATTGAAAACGATGTTGAAAGTTTACTCGGTAGCTACGTTATTAATGGGGTTAACTACATTGGCAATGGTTTATGTTTTATCTTATATATTAGTGTAATGCATATCCTCATTGCTCCCAACGCTTTTAAAAACAGTTTAACCGCGCAAGCGGCTGCCAAAGCCCTGCAACGTGGACTGCTTGAAGGTACACTACATTGCACTACCGAATGTTTCCCTATTGCCGATGGCGGCGATGGCACTGTCGACCTGATCATGCATAAATGCAATGGCACATGGGCTAATGTTAACGTTAATGACCCTTTAGGACGGCCAATAACCGCATCTTATGGGTTAATAGATAATGGCACTACAGCAGTTATTGAAATGGCCAGTGCTTCGGGCTTACGGTTATTAAAACCCGAAGCACTAAACCCGATGCAAGCCAGCAGCTACGGCACCGGGCAAATGCTATTAAACGCGTTGGATAAAGGGGTTGATAAGATCATCCTTGCCATGGGAGGCTCGGCTACGGTAGATGGGGGCTGTGGGATATTAAGTGCTTTAGGCGTGCAGTTTTTGGATGTGAATGGAAAAGTTTTACAGCCCATTCCTGTCGAGCTAAAACATTTGGCAACTATTGACACCTCTAAATTGGATAGACGCGTTTTGGAGGTTGAAATTGTGGTTATTTGCGATGTAGATAACCGCCTGTTGGGCGACAAAGGCGCAGCAGTTGTATTTGGTCCGCAAAAAGGTGCATCGCCTGATGATGTTAAGCAATTGGAAACTGTTCTATCAAGGTTTAATGAAATTACCTTAGAGCAGTTCGATAAAAACATGGCTAAATTAAAATATGGCGGAGCAGCGGGCGGTTCAACGGCAGGTATACATGCTTTTTTAAATGCACAGTTAGTAAATGGGATCGATTACTTTTTAAAGCTCACCAACTTTGAAGCATCCCTGCAAAAAGCCAATGTAGTAATTACCGGCGAGGGCAGCATTGATGAACAAACCCTGCAAGGCAAAGGCCCGTTTGGTGTAGCTAAATTAGCCAAACAAAACAACATAACAGTTATTGGTGTGGCGGGTATAGTGCCTGATATATCAACTGCCGAAATGCAGGAATATTTTGACGAATTGATCTCTATTAATAAAGAACCTGTTGATTTACCAACAGCATTGAAAAATACTAATGAGAATTTGGTGAGGGTGGGAAAAGAGATTGGTGAATATTTAAAAACGTCATTGCGAGCGTAGCGTCGCAATCTCCGCAAAACAAGCTAATAAACCTGTATTATGGAGATTGCCACACTCGTTCCTCGTTCGCAATGACGCCTAAAAGTTTATTACTTCACAAACGGATCGATCAACCCAAGGCTGCCATCAGCTTTATGATCCAACTCGGTTACTTTAACATTTCTTAAATGGTTTTCGCCTGATATTTGGGTATCGTGGTAAAACAAGTACCATTTGCCTTTAAACTCAACTATTGAGTGGTGAGTGGTCCAGCCTTGTACAGGTTTTAAAAAGTTACCCTGGTACACAAATTTACCGGTTGGTTTATCGCCAATAGCATAAGCTAAAAAGTGCGTATCGCCGGTAGAATAGGTAAAGTAGTACTTGCCGTTAAACTTGTGCATATAGGCCCCTTCAAAAAATCTTCTGTCGTGGTCTTTGCCTAATAATTGTTTACCGTCTTTATCCACAATCACTACATCTTCTGCCTTACCGTCAAAGCTTAACATATCTTTGCTTAGTTTTGCAACTTTAGCACTTAAAGCAGGTTCTTCGTCTTTTTTCAAGTCCGTTGTTGAACCGTTAGCATCGTATTTACCGGTAGCCCATTTTTGCAACTGGCCGCCCCAAATACCGCCAAAGTACATATAGCTGGTGCCATCATCGTCGGTAAATACCGCAGGATCAATACTATAAGCACCTTCAATAGGCTTAGCCTCGGCTTTAAATGGCCCTGTAGGGCTTTTTGAAGTAGCCACACCTATCCTAAAAGCACCTTCCTTATTCCTGACAGGGAAATACAGGTAATAAGTGCCGTTTTTAAAAGCTGCGTCAGGTGCCCACATTTGTTTGCTTGCCCACGGTACATCCTTTACTGATAGTGCAACACCATTATCAGTTACTTTACCGCCAATGCTATCCATAGATAATACACGGTAATCTTCCATAGCGTACTGGTCGCCATTATCATTATTAGGTATACCGGCATCAATATCATGCGATGGGTAAATATAAATTTTACCGTTAAACACGTGTGCAGATGGGTCGGCAGTAAAAATCTCCTTGATCAAAGGCTCGTTTAAAAATTTCGGTGCCGCTGCAGCAGCCGAATCTGCATTGGACGCATCTGTTGTTGCTTTTTGCTCACATCCGGCCGCGCCTATGAGCGTAGCCAATAAAACTACCGCAGGCAGTTTAGATTTTAATTGTTTATACATGTCTTCTTTAAATAATTGGTTGATAAAATAAAGATATACTATTTATATGAAATCTTAAATAATACCTTCATCAGCAAAGCTATAAAAGCCCTCATTGGTAATAATTAAATGGTCAAGCACTTTGATATCCAGCAACCGGCCCGCGGCGGTTATTTTTTTGGTGAGATCAATATCCAGCTGGCTGGGTTTTAAGTTGCCTGACGGATGGTTATGCGTCATCATAATAGATGCGGCAGAATGTTGCAAAGCAATATTGAATATAATTTTAGGATCGGCCACGGTACCTGTCAAGCCGCCTTTACTGATCAGTTCTTTAGCTATTAACTTACCTGATTGGTTAAGCAGTAATATCCAAAATTCTTCGTGGTTAAGGTCCATCAAATGGCGGCGCATAATTTTATAGGCATCGCCACTGGTGTTAATACTATCCAGTATTTTGATTTCGGTTTCATTTCGCCTGCGGCCGATTTCTAGCGCAGCAATGATAGAGATAGCCTTAGCCTCACCAATTCCCTTAAACCGCGAAAGTTCGCTTATAGATGCTTTGCCCAGTTTATTTAGGTCATTATCATAATGGTGCAAAATACGCTTGCTCAACTCAACAGCCGATTCGGTACGGCTGCCCGACCCTATTAGTATAGCAATCAGCTCGGCATCGCTTAACGAGCGGCGGCCCTGTGTGCTTAGCTTTTCGCGTGGACGGTCCTCCTCAGCCCAAGCTTTAATACTGATTTTATTGTCGTAGTTGTTTTCCACGAGGTTAAAGTAGAAAAAAACAGGCAACAAAAAAAGCGATGAGTAAACTCATCGCTTTTCAATATATTTTAAAAACTAATTGACTAACTTAAAGCGTTAACAAATTTAGTAAGCTTCGATTTATTGTTTGAAGCTTTGTTTTTGTGGATTACATTCTTTTTAGCTAAACGGTCAAGCATAGAGATTACTTTAGACAATAAAGGAGCCGCATCAGCTTTGCTGGTGGTGCTTCTCAATCTCTTGATAGCGTTTCTAGTAGTTTTAGCCTGGTAACGGTTACGTAAGCGCTTCGCAGCGTTAGACCTGATCCTTTTTAATGATGATTTATGATTTGCCATTTTAGCTTATATTCTTATTCTTATTTAAGGACTGCAAATATATGACGAATTATTATAAAATCAAATCTCTTTTTTAAATTAGTTTTTAACCATAAAATCTGTTTATTTTAATTTTTTAATTTACAACCTCCTAACCAATCCAATGAAGCTAACCGGCGGAGTACTTCTCGGTTTATTAATTATAGTGTTTTGTTCCTCCTGGGGCTACTTTGCGCATTATAAAATAAACCGATTAGCTGTGTTTACTTTACCTAAAAGTATGGCCGGTTTTTATAAGGCTAATATTGAGTTTATTACCGAGCATGCCGTTAGCGCAGACAAAAAACGCTATGTAGATAGCACCGAAGCGCCAGGCCATTATTTAAACGCCGACCATTACGGCAAAAAGCCATTCGCAAAAATACCTCAGCGTTGGAATGATGCGGTTGTAAAATACAGCGAGGACAGTTTAAACAAACAAGGCACCGTGCCGTGGACTATCCAGCGCACCTATTATCGCTTGGTTAATGCTTTTAAGACGCATGACACTCTAGCTATACTTACCGCATCTGCCAACTTGGGGCATTATATTGCTGATGCACACGTCCCACTGCATCTCACCCAAAACTATAACGGGCAGTTAACCAACCAAACAGGCATACACGCCCTATTTGAAACCCGCATACCCGAACTGTTTGGCAATAGTTATAATTATAACGTAGGCAAAGCCAGGTATATAGAAAACCCATTAGCCGAAGCTTTTAAAATTTGCCGTACATCTTATAGTGAAGTAGATTCTGTTTTGCGGATGGAGCGTTTACTAAGCAAAACCTTTCCTCCAAATAAAAAGATGGTGCGTATTAAACGCGGCAACAAATGGGTTACTGACTATTCGGTTGAGTATGCCCGGGGCTATCAAAAATTATTAAAAGGCATGGTGCAGCGTCGCATGCGCTCGGCGATACTGGAGATTGGCAGCTACTGGTTTTCTGCCTGGGTAGATGCCGGCCAACCCGATCTAAATAAACTGATCAAGCAACCATTAAGCGCAGCGGCCATTCAAAAAATCAGTGAGAAGAAGCTAATTTAAATCAGTAAAACGATAGGTTATTTATTAGTCCTGCTTTTTATGGCTGCAACAATGGGCGGAATAAATGATATCGCAATAATAGCAAGCCCTATTAACGATATGTTATTCTTAAAAAAAGGCACGTTGCCTAATGCAAATCCGGCATATAAAAATATCATTATCCATAACACTGCCCCCACAATATTAAAAAAGCTAAACCTGTTGAAAGGCATGCGGCCCACACCTGCTACAAAAGGCGCCACCGTACGTATAATAGGCATAAAACGGCTAAATATTACGGCCTTGCCACCGTGCTTATCAAAAAAGGCTTTGGTTTTATTATAATACTCCAGCTTTAATACACGGTTACCGGGTTTAAATACTTGGTGCCCCAAATAGTTACCTAAGGTATAATTAACGGTATTACCGGCAATAGCCGCCAAAATTAATATGATAGCCAGTAAATTAATATCTAAACCTGTGCCTCCTGCTGCTATTAAAGCCCCGGCTGCAAATAGCAACGAATCGCCCGGTAAAAACGGGGTTACCACAAAGCCTGTTTCGGCAAATATGATCAAAAATAATATCCAATAAGTTACGGTGTTATAATCTCTAATGATCTCTGCAAGGTGTTTATCAATATGCAGAATAAAGTCGATACCCAGTTTTACTATTTCCAATGGTTGTTGATTTGGTGCGAAATTAGTGATTAGTGTTTAAAGATTGGTTGATGAAGATTAAAGATTAGATGAAAGGAAAAAACTAATCTTTACTGTTTACTATTTATTATTCAATAATCCCATACCAAATGAGGCAGTATCAGTACGGCCCACTATTCCGCGGCAGTATAATGTATACAGTTTGCCATCAAGTACAGTTACATTAGGCAACTCTGATAAAATGGTTGTGGCTGATGACTGGTCATATATTTTAAAGTTGTAAATGCCGGCCGGCATCTCCACAAATTTAGATACGTCTTTATATTTCTGACTGGTAAAAACAGGAGTACCGTTTGCAGTCACATTAAATATATTGTTGCCAGCGGTAGCATTTACAAACCTAACCTTCCCGCGCCCGCTTGTTGGCGCAGCAGATGTATCGCTAATAAATATATGGTTGATGCTATTAGTTGCTTTAAAACCCGTAATAAAAAGGGAGTATTTTACATTGCTTTTTAAAATGGTATCAATAGATAATTCATTAACCGAGCTATTGTTATTTCCCGCTACCACCCGCCTTATTTGGAAAAGTGTGTCAAAAGGAGCTAATGAAAAATAACCCGACGGTGTTGGATACCTGTATTGGACATCTCTTTTTCGTAAGTTAACATACAGGTTTACAGGAAGCAGATCGGTACTTAGATTTAATACCTGTAGTTGCGTGTTAGTAGTTGGTGTAACAGCACTTTCCGTTTTTCCGCACGAAGATATAAAAGGCATTACCAGGGTAATTACCATACCTATAAAAAACAAACTTAAAGGAGTATTGCTTTTACTTCTCATAACTCATTAATGACCATCCTGGCGGTTAGTTTATCTGCGCCCGTACCGCTTAACGTACCGGTGGTAAATATAGTATAAATTGTACCCGCTGTAAGTGTTATAGTTTGATCAATAATAGGCGTAGCAGTTCCTGACTGGTATACTTTTAAACTGGTTGCCCCACTATTAACGCCACTAAACTCGGTAAATGATTTAAATGCCATATTAGGATAACTTGCTGTGCCAATAGTAACATCTAAATTAGTTGTACCGGGTAAAGTATTTACAAATCTAATTGCTGCCATAGTGCCCGGAACTGATGGCACACTATCCTTCAGCATAAATAATTTATCAGAGGTGTCACCGGCAACAAATAAAGAATAGGTTTTGGCTGAATCCAGCTGCAAGGCCAGATCGCTGATCAAATAGTCAGGATTATCAGGGCTTGCTTTTTTAACTTGATATTGTAGCGTACCGGCAGTTACCGAAAAATAACCTGATTTACCCCCTGTGCCTATGCTGCCCAAATTATTTAACCTGGTACCGTTTTGATATACATTTATAGCATAGTTATTGGCATTAACCGTATTTAATCCCGCTTGAGGTAATACAACCACTATATCACCATCCTTTTTACAGGATAACAAACCAATGCCAACAAACACCAGTAGCGCTAATATTTTGAACTGTATACTTTTCACTGTTTTATAAACGTTAACAAAGCTATAATTGTTACATCAATCTTTTGTTATTTGGTACAACAAAAAAGTCCGGTTGTTTAAACCGGACTAATGTTTGGATCTATAATTTAAGTATACAACTTAAGCGTAACTATTAAGCATCACCGGCATAACCAGCATCAGCACATCTTCGTTTTCATCCCCTCCTTGTGGCAGTAATAAACCTGCACGGTTAGGGGTCGACATCTCCAAAGATACTTCTTCGCAATTTAAATTCTTTAACATTTCTATTAAAAATCTGGCGTTAAAGCCAATTTCTAAATCCTCACCTTCATATTGGCAGGTTAAGCGCTCATGCGCCTCGTTAGCAAAATCAATATCTTCTGATGAGATATGCAATTCGCTTCCGCTTATTTTTAACCTTACCTGGTGGGTAGTTTTATTAGCATAAATAGCCACACGGCTTAACGAGCCTAAAAATGTTAATCTATCTATGCTTAATTTATTAGGATTATTTTGAGGTATTACCGCCTCATAATCAGGGTAGCGCTCGTCAATTAAACGGCAAACCAGGTTAATGTTATTAAACTTAAAAAATGCGCTTGTGCTGTTGTACTCCACAGATACGTTTACATCATCGGTAGGTAAAGCGGCCTTAAGTAATGTTAAAGCTTTTTTAGGCAGGATGAATGAAGTAGTACTATCTGCTTTGGCATCCAGGCGGCGGTAACGTACCAGTTTGTGCGCATCGGTTGCAACAAAGGTTAAGTACTGGCTTGATAACTGGCAATAAACACCTGTCATGGCCGGGCGCAACTCATCATTACTTACCGCGAAAATAGTTTTGTTAATAGCCTCGGCCAAAACCGATGCAGGCAGGTTTACTGACGATGCATTTTCAACTACCGGAATTTTCGGAAAGTCTTCGCCATTCTCTCCGCTTAGTTTATATTTTCCGTCGCCGGCATTTATTTCAATAGCAAATGTTTGGTCATCAACAGAAAAAGCCACCGGCTGTTCAGGTAATGATTTTAAGGTATCTAATAATATACGTGATGGTATAGCTATACGGCCATTTTCCTTTGCTTCTACATTTAAAGAAGTGGTCATGCTGGTTTGCAGGTCAGTAGCCGATATGGTTAAGTTTCCATCCTTTATTTCGAACAAAAAGTTTTCCAGTATAGGCAGTACGGTACTGCTGCTTAATGCACCGCTCACAGACTGTAATTGCTTAAGTAATGTTGATGTGGAAACAATAAATCTCATAAGTAATTTGAATATTTAACTACCAAATGTATAAATTTTAACGGGCATACTTTCGCCTGCGTGTATAATGTTGAAAAATAGCAAATATTAACACTAAAAACAAAGGCAAAACAGTATTTATTACCTGCCAATATAATTTTTCACTACGCACCTTTGCCTTATCCAACAACCTCAACTTAATTTCCTTAGTTCGTAAGTCAATTAAGCCCGAATCATCCGTTAAATAATCAGCAACATTTAATAATAAATTCTTATTCCCGTAAGTCTCCTGCGAATAATGGTCAAACCCTAACTGGTACGGCGACCCATCAGCAGCTACCTGATTTTTAAATATATCCCCATCGCTTATTACGATCATTTTGGTAGGCTTGCTTTCATTTATTGGCGTAGCCACATCTGTTATCCCGTCAGGTACAGGGCGATTTTTAAAGCCGGATGTAAATTTTCCTTCTAACATTACCCCTACTAATTTTGGTTCGCTTTGAAACTCTTTAGGATCAGGTGCCTGCTCAATAGATTGCAACGAAAGCGGATGCGGAACAGTTAACTTTTTATTATAAGGCGATGTGATAAGCAGCGGAGTTTTAGTTGTATTTTTTGTCTCTAATACATCTATGGTGCTCACAAATTCGGCACGTATACCATCCAGATTTTTAATTATAGGATGTTTGGTGAGTGGTAATAATATTGGATAATATAACCATGGCACCAATTGAATTTGGGCCTGCCGACCCAAATTACCCGTACTAACCGGTATTTGCGCGCTATTCAAATCAGCTATCAGGTCATAATTTATACGTATGCCGTATACAAATAGCTGGTCGTCCAGATTTAATTGTTTTGCAAATGATAACTGTTCTCCGCCATGCCCGCGCAGGCTATCCAATTCGGCACTTACCTGGTCAATGGCCCACAAAGTCCTTCCGCCATGCATAATGTATTGGTCCAGCTTAAATTTTTCCAATTCGGTAAAGGGATTTTGCGGCTTAGGTATCACCAGCATTTTAATTTTGGCTAAACTATCCAGGGGAATGCTTTTCAAATCAACCCTGCCTACTATAAATCCGTCGGATAAACTTTTTATGGCATCGTTTAATTGAACATCATTTAACTCATTATGCCCGGTAGTAAAACCAATGGCTTGCTCGCCGCCGTTAACCGATCTTTTTATGGCAGCTGTAAAGGCATATTCCAGATTTTGAATAGAGTTATTGATAACATCATCCGCAGATAAACTCATTTGCCTTTGTTGATACAGTAAATTAACCGGCATACTTTTACTATTACTGGTAACCATGGCCCATGGGAAAATCACTTTGGACGACACACCTTCATCGGTTTTTACACTTAGTTGTGTAGGTTCTATCCCACGTACCTGGAGGTCTTGTATTACCTGATCTTGCTGATCAGCCGGTAAGTCTTTTAATGGGTCAATATACTCAACCACTAATTTGCCGTGACTGTAGGCCTGCAGGTCGGTTAGCAGATCGCTGGTTGCACGCTGCAGCCTTTTCATGCCCCCCGACAGATTACCATCCAAATAAACAGTAACCTTTACCGTCTGCGGTAAACTATCCAATACCCCGCGACTTATGGGCGAAATGGTATATCGCTTCTCGGCGGTAAAGTCAAAACGCGTAAAGGTAAAAGCGGATATAATAGCTATTATTAATAATGCGCCTAGTGCTTTAAATAAGGTGGGGTTTTTAAAACTTTTTTGGCGCTGTTGTAATAATACAAATAGAGTCAGGCTAATGAACAACCCGGTTAATACAATAAAGTATACCAGGTCGCGGGTATCCAACACTCCACGACTAATGGACTGATAATGTTCGTTAATACCCAGGTCCTGGATATTCAGGTCTTGTAGGGATAATATACCGCTTAAGGAATCAAATCCGCTGTAAAAAAAGAAACATAGGAATACCGCAATGATAAAAGCCACGATCTGGTTTTTACTAACCGCCGAAGCAAATAACCCAATAGCCGCAAACGCAGATGCTAATAAAAATAAGCCAATATACGAGCCTATTACGCCGCCTGTATCAATATTACCCTGCGGCGCACCTAAAGCGTAAACCGAGTAATAATAAATTAGTGTAGGTATTAGGGCAAAAAGGATGATGATTATAGCGGCAAGGTATTTACCTATAACAATTTGCCAATCAGTAAGCGGGCGGGTTAATAATAGTTCAAATGTTCCTTCCTTACGTTCCTCGGCCAATAAGCGCATGGTGATGGCCGGAATAAGAAACATGAACAGATAAGGAGCAGTACCAAAAAAATTCTCTAAAGTGGCGTAACCATACTCCAGGATGCTTGAGTCCGGGAAAACCCATAACAACAGGCCCAAAACCAATAAAAAAACGCCAATGGTAACATAAGCTACCAGCGAACTTAGATAGGAAGTAATTTCTTTTTTGAAGATGCTATACACGGCAAAGTGTTAAACGCCGAAATTACAACATTATTTGCTAAAGCAAAAAAGGCCCGGATACATATCCGAGCCCTTTTTTAATATGCGTATTACTACGCTAAGTTTAATTAGAAGCTAAAGCCTAAACGAGCGCCAATTTGGCTAACTGTTCCGCTTTTTGACCAAGCTTCGTAACGAACGCCTAAGTCAATAACATCGCTAAATTTGTAGCCAATGCCTGGTGAGTAAGCAAATGCAGTACCACCACCGCTTTGTGTTGAGAAAGCAGCACCTACTTGAGCTTCACCATAGAAAGAGTCAGCCAGGAAATACTTGATACCAGCTTTTACAGGAACGAAACCAGCTGCAGGAACTTTAAAAGTACCAATGGTTTTGCCTTGGAATGAAGTGTAACCAGCTGTTAAAGTAAAGCTAGTACCGGTTGCAATTGGAGCTTCATATTTTAATGAACCACCAATAGCTACAGTATAAGCATTTGAAGTACTTCCAATAGGAAGACCTGCTTCTAAACCTACGCTGAAATTGCTACCTTTTTGTGCGAAACCGCTAACCGCGATACCTACAAATAACATTGTTGCTAATAAAACTTTTTTCATAAAAATTAAAATTAGGTTAAATAAATAAAATTGTGAATTTGTTAAAACAAAGGTATAAATATTATTTAAATCATACTATTTTGTAGTAAATTTAATAAATACCGTTTCTAACGATTTATTACCATTCTCCTTTTTAAGATTTTCCAAAGTATCATTTGCTACAATTTTGCCTTTATTTATGATAATCACGTTGTTACAAATGGCCTCCACCTCCTGCATAATATGGGTTGATAGGATGACGGTTTTTGTTTTACCCAAATCGGTAATTAATTGGCGGATGCCTATGAGTTGGTTAGGGTCAAGCCCTGAGGTTGGTTCGTCTAATATCAGCACTTCCGGGTCGTGCAATATGGCTTGTGCCAGGCCAACTCGCTGGCGGTAGCCTTTACTAAGCTGCCCTATTTTTTTATGCTGTTCGGGACCAAGCCCGGTTTGTTCAATAATATCGGCTATGCGGTTTGCAGGTGACGAAAGCTGATGAATACCCGCAATAAAGCCCAATGATTCCTTTACATACATATCTGTATAAAGCGGGTTACTTTCGGGCAGATAGCCAATGTGCCTGCGCACTTCTAATGATTGAGTAGTCACATCAAATCCGCACACGCTGGCCTTGCCGCTGGTTTGCGGTATAAAGCCTGTCAAAATTTTCATGGTAGTCGATTTCCCGGCACCATTTGGCCCTAAAAACCCTAACACACCCGGCCCGGCGCTAAATGAAATATCATTAACAGCCTTTTGCTCGCCATAAACTTTGGTTAAGGATTCCACAAGAATACTCATGCTTCAAATGTAGAAAATTGGTGGGAAATAGAAGCATAAAAACACGACGTCATTGCGAGGAACGAAGCAATCTCTGCACTTGCAAATCAAAAAGATAATTGCTTTTTCGTTCCGCTAAGCTGCCGTTTGATTGTCCTTAATAGAGATTGCTTCGCTATTGCTCGCAATGACGTAGAGGTATAATTACTCCTTCACCTTCTCTTTAACGATCACAAAAACATCCTCATTCTCTTTTTTCATGAGGTATTTTTCACGGGCAAATTTTTCCAGCTTTTGGGGGTTGGATGTTAATTCGTCAAGGTCCTTGCTTACTTTTTCGGTTTCTTTGGTATAAAAGTCGCGTTCCTCTTTAAGCGTGTTTACCTGCTGGCGGTACTCATATTGTGATATCAGATCGTTTTTATCAAAAAACAGCATCCATACAATAAAAGCTATTGTGACTATAAAAAACTTGTTTTTACAAAGATCTATAAAGCGCCTGATTGCCATAGTTTAATTTTTACGCTAATTTATTACAAAGATAGAGCTAGTGTCAATATGTTTTTCAACTTATTAACAAAAATAAAATCTATAATGTCATTTCGAACGAGGCACGAGGAGAACTTTCTCTTGAGCGTAGCGAAAAAATCTATACACACGCAAATTAGTATACGTATAGATTTTTTCGCTACGCTCAAGAGATAGTTCTCGCTATGCTCGAAATGACATCTAGATTTGACTTACCTTCTCGGCCTGCCGCCGCTTAAATTCTCGCCGGCCGGTTTGGGGCGGTTGCCTGATTTTTTACGGTCACCACTTCCAAAACCACGGCCGCGTTTAGGCGCGCCTGTACGGCCACCACCGCCACCACCTTTGCCCTTTTTAGAAGCACCTTCGGCATGCCTGGCAACAATACTTTGCGGACTCATAGGGTATGGGTGCGACTCATTAACCGGAATCTCTTTAGCTATCAGCTTATGGATATCTTTTAAAAATTCAATTTCTTCCTGGTCGCAAAAGGTAAAAGCTATACCGTTTGCCCCTGCCCTGCCTGTACGGCCAATGCGGTGCACATAGGTTTCAGGAATGTTAGGTATCTCGTAGTTTATTACGTGGGTCAACTCGTCAATATCAATACCGCGGGCAGCAATATCAGTAGCTATTAATACACGTGTAGTACGGTCCTTAAAATTCTTTAAAGCACGCTGACGCGCGTTTTGCGATTTATTACCGTGTATAGCCTCGGCTGTAATGCCAATTTTATGCAGGTCCTTAACTACCTTATCCGCGCCATGTTTGGTACGGGTAAATACCAGGGCAGTTTTGATCTCTTTATCTTTTAATATATGAGCCAGCAACGCACGCTTGTCGTTCTTCTCTACATAATATAACTCTTGTTGTATAGTATCCGCGGTAGATGATACCGGGGTAACTTCAATTTTTTCAGGGTTGTTTAATATGCTATCTGCCAATTGCTGTATCTCTTTGGGCATAGTAGCCGAGAAAAATAGTGTCTGCCTTTTTTGAGGAACCTTAGCAATGATCTTTTTAACATCATGCACAAAGCCCATATCCAGCATACGGTCGGCCTCATCAAGTACCAGGAATTTGATATGGTCTAAACTAATGTAGCGCTGCTGTATCAGATCCAGCAAACGGCCCGGCGTAGCTACTAAAATATCTACTCCACGACGTAAAGCTTCTGTTTGACCGTGTTGTGACACACCGCCAAATATTACCAAATGTTTTAAGCCGGTATTTTTACCGTAAGCAGCAATGCTTTCGTTTATCTGGATGGCTAACTCACGCGTTGGGGTTAATATCAACGCTTTGATAGTTTTTTGTTCTTTATGCTGTAACCTGTCCTGGTATAATAACTGTAAAATAGGTATGGTAAAGGCAGCTGTTTTGCCAGTACCTGTTTGCGCGCAACCTAAAAGATCGCGGCGTTGTAATAAAATGGGAATGGCTTGCTCTTGTATAGGCGTGGGTGTAGTATATCCCTCCGTTTTTAAAGCCCGGAGAATTGGCTCAATTAAATTTAAATCTTGAAATAACATGTATTGTGTCTTATTAATTATGTGCTAACGCGATTGCATAAGCGGATCTGAAGAGTCGTGTCTGGATAAATCAAAACCGTAAGCTAACGGGTATTATTTGGCAAAGATACGGTTTTATTATTTAATGTGATTTTATGCGTAGAAGTACTAACATCATTTGTCGTAATACAAACTTAGGTTCTATTATCTTAGTTTGAATTTAATATGTTTTTAATATATTTACTAGAAGACCTGAGCTTATGACCGATATGATTGCCAGTTTAATAGTTGAAATCAGCACTGTATTTCAAAAGAACAAGAGATTTAACCGTACGTTTTTATTTGTAAGTATTATTTCTGCTTCAGTAGGCTTCGGCTTGCTAATTTATTTCTTGTTTACAAAAGATTACGTGTATGTAAATAATTACTTCAATCAGTTTATGCCATTATTTATTGTCCCTTCTGCAATCTATTTACTTTTGACACTTGTTAACGTACTATCAAAATATAAAGGGCCATTAGAAATACAACTTGATAGGTTGCATACAGAACGACATGAAATCACTAGCAAAATAGAAGAAGATAATGATCGAAAAATATTTAATACAATTCAGTTAAGTTTAAATCAATTAACAGAATATTATAGCATAAATAAAGCTCAAGCAAGAAGTAGTTTTGGACTAAGTATTTTTGCTATTATCCTAGGATTGATTACAATCATTTCAGGGATATGGATGTTCTATTTGAAAAGCAACCCTAATATTAGCCTTACAATGCTGACTGGTGTTGCTGGATTACTTTTGGAGTTTATTGGTGGTGCATATTTTTTTATGTATAAAAAAAGCCTCGAACAAGTAAATTTCTTTTTTGGCCAATTAATTAAAATCCAGGATACGATGTTATCTATAGACTTAGCCAAAAATATCGGATCAAATGACAAGCAGATTGAAATGACTGAAAAAATTATTATTTCATTACTTGAACGAAGTTTAAAATAATTTTGCACGATTATTTTTCACAATTTAAATCATGAATTATATAGTATGTGCTTAGTTGATTGGGAATTGATTTCAAAGTATAGTACAATAATAACTTCGCTACTTGCATTGGTTATCTCATTTATTGCTCTTTCTAGAAACACAAAGTTTTCAAATAAGAATATAACTCTTTCTATTCAACAGGCTATATTCAAAATGGTTATGGAAAAAGCCAAGGATTGTAACTTAGCTTGGGTGAACGAGCCAATTAATGAAAAGGAAAATAAGCTTTCACCACATTTTTCAATCGCAACGGAACTTATTATTGCAATTGAAGTAATAGATAAGGCTTTTTATTTATTTGGAAAAAATCAAGCCTCGTTGAATGAGTTTAAAAAAGATTATTATTCTTTGTATTGGAAACAATTAGCCCCTGATGTTCGTGGCTGGGTAATGGAAACAACCCCAAAAATCCAAAATGATTATAATGATGTTTTTGTCAATCAAATTGATAAAATACAGACCACTTTTAAAGATTTCTTCTAACTTATCTCAACAAAAAAGCCCCGATCTCTCGGAGCTTTCTGCTTTAGTCTTTTAGCTTTCAGCTTATCCCTTAGGATAATACTTAAAATCCTTACCTATAAATTTTGCGTTAATGCCCAATTCTTCTTCAATACGAAGCAACTGGTTATATTTAGCGATCCTGTCTGACCTTGAAGCCGAACCGGTTTTAATTTGTCCGCAATTTAAGGCTACGGCTAAGTCGGCAATGGTAGCATCTTCAGTCTCGCCGCTACGGTGGCTCATTACTGATGTAAAGCCATTGGTTTGTGCCAGGCTAACCGCGTTGATAGTTTCAGTTAATGAACCTATCTGGTTAACTTTTACCAGGATAGAGTTAGCTATATCTTCGCTAACACCGCGTTGTAAGCGGGTTACATTGGTTACAAACAGATCATCACCCACTAACTGTACTTTACCGCCAATACGGTCGGTCAATAATTTCCAGCCATCCCAATCATCCTCGGCCATACCATCTTCAATAGAAATGATAGGATATTTTTCAGATAATTGCGCTAAATACTCTGCTTGCTCAGCACTGGTACGGATAGCACCTTTAGGGCCTTCAAATTTGGTATAATCGTATTTACCGTCCTTGTAAAACTCAGATGCGGCACAATCAAACGCCAGGCAAATTTGCTCGCCTGCTTTATAACCTGCTTGTGCTATGGCTTTTAAAATGGTTTCAACACCATCTTCGGTACCTTCAAAAGTTGGTGCAAAACCACCTTCGTCGCCCACTGCGGTAGAAAGACCACGATCATGCAATATCTTTTTTAGGTTATGGAAAACTTCTGTTCCCCAACGTAATGCTTCTGAGAATGTAGAAGCACCCACCGGCATGATCATAAACTCCTGGAACGCGATAGGCGCGTCAGAGTGCGAACCACCATTAACAATATTCATCATTGGGATAGGTAAAGTGTTGGCATTAACACCGCCAATGTAGCGGTATAAAGGCTGGCCACTCTCCTGCGCTGCAGCTTTGGCCGCAGCTAATGATACACCTAAAATAGCGTTTGCACCTAACTTAGCTTTGTTGGGTGTGCCATCAATATCTATCATTATTTTATCAATTGTGTTTTGCGCGAACACGTCAACACCTTGTAATTCTTTAGCTATAATATCATTTACATTGGCAACGGCTTTTAAAACACCTTTACCCATGTAAACCGCTTTATCATTATCACGCAACTCAACTGCCTCATGCGCGCCGGTTGATGCTCCTGACGGAACAGCGGCACGGCCCAAATAGCCATTTTCGGTTAATACATCTACTTCAATTGTAGGGTTTCCGCGCGAATCCAATATCTGGCGGGCGTGTACATCAATTATTAAACTCATAATAGTGGTTTGTAAAATTTAAAATGCGCTTAGTGTAAATTTTACACTAATAATAAAACAAATATACAACTTCCGTTAAATTATGCACAATTAACTTTTACTTTAACATCAATTTAATATTACAGTTTGCCAGTCAAGCGGTTGCGTGTAAATAAATTGTTAATCGTGCACGCCCGGTATATGTTCTTTAGGCTTGCTATCTTTGCGGTGTATGCGGTAATTAAATATCAGGGCTAAGTTATTTTTTGCACCTGCCGAGGTTAAATTATAGTTATACTGGTTTAACCACCCCACCTGCAAACTCACAGCTTTATCAAACTGGTAACCCAGCCCCACCGAGAAACGGTTACGCTCGAAATGCGGCGGCTTATTATTCAGGAATACCTCATCAAAAATTCCTATAAAGAAAGTTTTAGCTTCTATTTTGGCATGATTTAAAGGAATAGCCACATTTAACCTGTATCTGAAACGGTTACGAAATATTCCGTTTTGCCAGCGCTGCTCAGCACGGTAACGGTGTTCTATTTTTATTCTATCCAAATACTGGCTGTTAGTCATTTGCTGCCATATCCTGAACTCGGTTATTTGGGCTTGGTTAAAGGCTGCCTCCTCATCCGTATAATAACGCCCCGCACCTAATAATGCCGTATAGTTCTTAGCCACATCATAGCTAATACCGCCCTTAGTTTCGTAATAATAAAACTGGTTAAAAAATTCGTTTGACCGGGCCTGCAGTTCAATATAGCCACCCCAGCGGTGCGTACTATCGCCGGGTAGCGTTATACTGTTGATACTGAATACACCGGTTTTGTTGTTTTGCGCTTTCGCCATAAAAGCTATCGAAAACAAAAAGAAAAATAATACTGCTTTACCTGCCTTATATTTCATCATTATTAAGTTAATGTAAATTATAAGCGCAAAAGTATTTTCTTAATATTAGCTCAATATTAAGTTTTTGTGTTCTAATGTTATCTTAATGTTAACATTATTCCCACTTAAACGTTTTTACAGCAACTGTATAAACTATTACGCCCCATATACCCAGTATTAATAACTGGTGACCTACATCAAACAAGCCTGCGCCTTCAAAGGCTACTTTACGCAAAGCATCATTTAAATAAGTTAACGGCAAGGCACGGCTAATAGGCTGCAGCCATTCAGGGAAGTTGCTTATAGAAAAGAAGGTGCCCGATAACAAGAATTGCGGCAATGTTATAATATTAGCAATAGGCGGCACGGTGCTTTCGTTTTTGGCTATACCCGATACCACAAACCCAAACCCCATAAACACGATGATACCAATGGTAGAGAGTATAAGCATATTAATAACCGTAACAAACCCATGTATCAGCGTAAAGCCAAAGGCAAAATGCCCTATGGTTATAATAAATAAAGCGCCTATTAAGGCAAATGTAATACGAGCCAATGCTTCGCCCAATACTATGCTGTAACGTTTAACAGGCGTAGCAAAAAAGCGTTTAATTACCAAAGTGATGCGTAAGCTTAAAAACACGAACGCGGTACCAAATACCCCGGTGCTTAATAACGAGAAACCTAACTGTCCGGGTAAAATAAAATCAATGGTTTTGTATAATCGGCCTTGCACGGTGGTTTCTTTTACATCAGCTAATAAGGGTGGCGCTGCGTCGGGGCGCTCGTTCATTTTACTGAGGATATTGGTAAGAATAGTTTTAAATATATTGCCTTTTTCTTGCGATGCCTTGGTATATTGAACATTCACGGTATATGGTGGAGCAGACTGATTTTTACGAATATCCAAAATAACATCTATCCTTCCCTTCTCCAGCTCTTTCGCCATTTCCTCGTCGGTTTGGCTTTCTATCAGGTGCACCACCTTTACACTTTTAAGCGCCTGATAAACCGGGCTGGTAGCATCATTGCCTTTAGCCACGCCCACATCAACAGAAATACCGCCCCCGCCAATAAAGCCAAACACCAATATAAATATCAATGGGAACAACAAGCTAAACACCACCGCCGAAGGGCTGCGTAGTATCGATCGTAAACTTGCTTTGGCTATGACCAGGGTTGCACGTAGGTTACTGTATTTTTTAGTCATTGGTTTGTTGTCATTGGTCATTGGGTCATTAAGTCATTATGGCTGCTAACTGCCTGCTGTAAACTGCAAACTGAGTTACCCCTCCCGCCATTCCTTGCCCGTCATATTTATAAATACATCTTCCAGGTTGGCACGTTTTACTTCTTTTTTACGCTCAAAGCCCGATGCTACCAGTTCGTCAATAAAATGATCAGGTGTATCAATACCCATAATGCGGCCGCCATCAACAAAAGCTACTCGGTCGCAAAGCACTTCAGCTTCATCCATATAGTGAGTGGTTATTACCACGGTAGTACCGTTGTCGCGTATCTCGCGTATCAGGTCCCATAGGTTACGGCGTGCCTGCGGGTCCAAGCCGGTAGTAGGTTCATCTAAAAAAACAATACGTGGGTTGTTTATTAAAGTAGTAGCAATAGAGAAACGTTGTTTTTGTCCTCCGGATAGTTCCTTATACTTGGATTTGGCTTTATCAGTAAGCGCAACCTTCTCCAGCATTTCCATCGGGCTTTTATCAATACCGTAAAGGCCACAGAACAATTCTATTAGTTCCGATAAATTCAAATTAGGATAATAGCCTGCTGCCTGCAATTGCACCCCAATACGTTGTTTAATACTATCGGCATCGGTCTCAATATCAAAACCATCAACTGTCACCTGGCCTGATGTTTTTTCACGCAGCGTTTCAATAATTTCGAGCGTGGTGGTTTTGCCTGCACCGTTTGGACCAAGCAGGCCGAATATCTCACCCCCGTAAACTTCAAAACTAATGTCTTTTACCGCGTTAAAATCACCATAGTTTTTCACCAGGTTTTTTACGGTGATAATAGGTTGTTTTGCCATGCTGCAAAAATGGTTGATAGATATGGATTTATCACTATCATTTGGTATAAATGATGTAAATTTTATTGGGCTATGCAACCAGATGCCCAATCAATTGTATGGCTACCAAAGCTTGGGCAACCAACTTAGCCAGAATACTTAAAACAGGAATAGATAAAAGCGATGCCATTGTGATGATTTTATAGATCAAAAATGGCGTTTGGATCAATGTCAGTCCATGTTTTTTAGGTAAGATGGGGAATTATGTCGGTAAAATAAATGATTGTGGAGATAAACGAATTAAACCATTTGTCGTCCTGAGCGTAGCGAAGGATCTATCCACTACGTTTGACCGCACGATAGATGCTTCTTTCCTCAGCATGACAATAGTTATTTTTTTCACTTCTTCAACTCACTTTCTGATTTCAAAACCTTGCTGCCGTTTTCCTGCTTAATTTCATAAGCGGGTTCGTCCTTGCTTGCCTTGCGTTTTACTTGTGCCCCTTTGATAGTTTTCTCAACGGTATCAGTATGCTTTTTCACAATCTTACCCTCGGCTTCGCTTCCTCCCCAGTTCCAGTGTACGGTGTCTCCTTTTTTCATAGCATTGCCAAAGCAAAACCCACGCCAAACACCATAAACAAAAAGAGACACGAAGTATCGTATCTCTACAATAGTATTTTAGGTCTATTTATTTCATCAACTTAACAAAGTCATCAAACAGGTAACGGCTATCATGCGGACCCGGAGATGATTCCGGGTGGTATTGTACCGAAAAGGCTTTTTTACCTTTTACGCGGATACCTTCAATAGATTGATCATTCAGGTTAACGTGAGTGATCTCTACTTTATCAGATGCACGCACGGCCTCGGGCACTACACCAAAACCATGGTTTTGTGAAGTAACCTCGCAATGGTTAATAATTATATTTTTTACCGGGTGATTCAATCCGCGGTGGCCATTAAACATTTTTTTGGTGGGTATGCCGTTAGCCAAAGCCAACAACTGATGACCCAAACATATACCAAACATCGGCTTATCGGCAGCTAAGATCTCTTTTACTGTATCAACCGCATAAGGCATAGCAGCCGGATCCCCGGGGCCATTTGAAATAAAGTAGCCGTTTGGCGCAAAATCCTTTTCCATTTCCTGGTAAGTAGTTTTTGCAGGATAAACTTTAGCGTACACTTCGCGGCTATCAAAGTTGCGTAGTATATTTTTCTTTACACCTAAATCTAATACCGCTACACGGTAAGGTGCGCTTTCGTCGCCAATGGTGTAAGTTTCTTTGGTTGATACCTGTGATGATAGCTCCAAACCATCCATTGATGGTACTTTATCCAATTGCGCTTTTAACTCTGCAATGTCTAAAATTTCTGATGAGATAATGGCATTCATAGCACCTTTATCACGTATATGGCGAACCAACTGGCGGGTATCCACATCAGATATACCTACAATGTTTTGCTCCTGGAAATAATCCTGGATAGATTCATCAGCCTGTTTACGGCTGTACTGAATGTTATAATTTTTACAAACCAAACCGGCAATTTGTATCTGTGCCGATTCTTCCTCATCCTTAGTAATACCATAGTTACCTATATGCGCATTGGTAGCTACCATTATCTGCCCAAAGTATGATGGGTCGGTAAAAATTTCCTGGTAGCCGGTCATACCGGTATTAAAACATATTTCGCCTGCGGTGGTTCCTATTTTTCCGGCAGCTTTACCATGAAAAACAGTTCCGTCGGCCAGTAATAACACAGCAGGTAGTTGAGTGAAATAGGTCATTTTACTAAATAAATTGAATGGTTTGAAAAACGGTTGGAAACACCGGACAAGAATGATGAGAAATGAAGTGGTAATACCTCTGAATTCACGATGCAAAAGTAGAGATTTATTTCGAATTTCGAATGTTCAATTTTGGATTTTTTACACAACCATTACGCCACCTAAACTATAAGACTTGGAAATTAAAAAAACCATAACTTTGACCCATATAAAAATACAGCTGCCATGTCAGTAAACAAAGAAATAAAAAGAGTCACCACGCATAAGCTGCAGGAAATGAAAACCCGCGGCGAAAAAATTGCCATGCTTACTGCCTACGATTACTCGATGGCTGCCATTGTGGATAATGCAGGTACGGATGTAATATTGGTGGGCGACTCGGCTTCAAACGTAATGGCGGGACATGAAACTACACTACCTATTACGCTGGATCAAATGATCTATCATGCTTCGTCAGTGGTACGTGCGGCTAAACGTGCGTTGGTGGTGGTTGATCTGCCTTTTGGATCGTACCAGGGTAACTCTAAAGAGGCTTTGAATTCTTCTATCCGCATCATGAAAGAATCGGGTGCTCATGCTATAAAAATGGAGGGCGGCATTGAAATTGCCGAATCAGTAAGCCGCATATTAACTGCAGGTATACCGGTAATGGGGCATTTGGGTTTAACACCTCAATCTATTTATAAATTTGGCACTTATACGGTGCGGGCCAAGGAAGAAGCCGAAGCACATAAATTAAGGGCAGATGCTTTAAAACTGGAAGAACTGGGCTGTTTTGGTATTGTGTTAGAGAAAATACCGGCGCAGTTGGCCAAAGAGGTTACCGAAAGCTTACACATCCCTACCATAGGCATTGGTGCCGGGCAAAACTGCGATGGACAAGTTTTGGTGATACATGATATGCTGGGTATAAACGAAGGTTTTAAACCACGCTTTTTAAGGCAGTATGCTAATTTATACGAGGTAATGAACAGCGGCATTAAAAATTATGTTGCCGATGTAAAATCAAAAAGTTTTCCTGACGAGAAGGAACAATATTAGTTGGCTTATAGTCGATAGTCCAATGGCCCATAAATACCATCAACTATGGACCATAGACAATGGATCCTACAAAATGGCAAAAACAGAATTTAAATACACCCCCTACGATATAACCGATAAGGATGTCCTTTATGAGGATAACCACCTGATAGCGGTAAATAAACGCGCTGGGGATATTGTGCAGGTAGATGACACGGGCGATGAGCCACTGGACGAGAAAGTAAAGAAATACATTGCCAAAAAATATAATAAACCCAATGGTGCTTTTTTAGGCGTGGTGCACAGGTTAGACAGGCCCGTTAGTGGCGTGATCCTATTCGCCAAAACCAGCAAGGCTTTAGAGCGTATTAACCTGATGTTTAAAAGCCGCGAAATGCATAAAACTTACTACGCTGTAGTTCGCAAAAGGCCCTATCCGGAAGCAGGAAACTTGATACACTGGCTGGTTAAAAATCCACAAAAAAACGTTACCAAAGCGCATGACCGCGAGGTACAGGGAAGTCAACGCTCCGAATTAAATTATAAATTGGTAGGCGAATTAAACGGCTACTATTTAATTGAAGTTGACCCGATAACCGGTCGTCCGCACCAGATACGTGTACAACTCGCCAGTTTAGATTGCCCTATTGTAGGTGATAATAAATACGGTTATCCACGCGGCAGTTTGCGCAAAAGCATTTGCCTGCACGCTCGCAGGTTACAGTTTACCCACCCTATAAAAAAAGAACCTATCCTCATTACCGCGCCACTACCACAAGATGGTTTTTGGGAAAAGTTTGAAGGGATGATGGAGTAATTTAAAACTCCAAAGGCCCCAACCTTCTGATATTTCTTAAAATCAAATTCTGCCTACGCTTTAAATACCTGGTTGGCTTAGTTGGCGACCATTTTAGCGGCAACGGAAATATAGAAGCAATAGCCGCGGCTTCGCGATTGGTTAATTGTGATGCATCCTTACCATAATAATATTGCGATGCTGCCTGTATTCCGTACACACCATCTCCCATTTCAATTACATTTAAGTAAACCTCCATAATGCGCTTTTTGCTCCAAAACACTTCTATCAGTGCGGTAAAATAGGCTTCAAAAGCCTTCCGGATATAGGAACGGCCCGGCCATAAAAAAACATTTTTCGCAGTTTGCTGCGATATGGTACTGCCACCTACCAGCTTCTTGCCCTTTTGATTTTTATCAATAGCTTTTCCTATAGATTCAAAATCAAAACCATGGTGAGTTAAAAACTTCTGATCCTCGGCAGCTACGGCAGCGCGTTTCATGGCATCGGCAATTTCGTCAAAGTCGCGCCACTCTTTATCTATCTTCCAGTCCTTGTTATCGGCTTTGCGTTCAAAACCGCGGGTTACCATTAACCAGGTTACAGGTGGATTTACAAACTTATACAGCAATACCCAAAACACGGTGATGCCAATAAAGAAGATAACGAACAATTTAACAAAACGCAGGACGAGTTTCCAGATGCCTTTCATGCGACTAAAATATTGTTTTATTTCGAATGTCGGATTTTTTGATTTCGGATTTTGTTAACCCCACTGTCATGCTGAGGAACGAAGCATCTATACGAGCGGCGAATGAAAAGTTTTGAGATCCTTCGCCATGCTCAGGATGACAATTCAATAAAAACAAAAAGGTGTTCCACTTTCGTGAAACACCCTTTATATCTTGTAATTTAAAATTACTCTGCTACTACTTCAAAAGGAACATTTACCTTAACCTCTTTGTGAAGGTTAACAATTGCGGTGTACTCACCAACAAATTTAGGCTCCTCGTTAAAAGTAATACGACGA
>CAZTAU010000032.1:0-43009 GCA_964611565.1 uncultured Mucilaginibacter sp.
TGGCGGTAGCTTTGTATTTTTTGCAGCATAACCACATGATATTTGTGCTGCCGGAGAGGGAAGAAGCTGGCTATTTCCAGGCAGATTTGGAGAACCTCACCGGCAAGGAAGTTTTACTATTCCCCTCATCATACCGCAAGCCTTTTGAGTTTACCCAATCCGACAGCAGCCATGTATTAGCCCGCGCCGAGGTATTAAATGAGCTTAACCATTCTACCGAGTTTGGCAAACTGATAGTAACCTATCCTGAAGCATTGGCCGAAAAGGTGATAGACCGTGCATCACTGGAAAAAAACACACTGGAAATTGGTGTGAACGCCAAATTGAGCCTGGACTTTATTGCCGAGTTTTTGGTGGAGTATGATTTTGAGCGGGTTGATTTTGTGTACGAGCCGGGCCAGTTTTCAATCCGCGGCGGTATAGTGGATATTTTTTCATTCTCGCACGAGCTGCCTTATCGGGTAGAGTTTTTTGGCGATATGGTAGAGTCTATCCGCACGTTCGAGATAGAGAGCCAGTTATCTGTTGAGCAAGTAAAAACTATCACGATTGTTCCCAATGTACAAGCCAAATTTTTAACGGAGAGCAATATATCCTTATTAGAATATGTTGACCCGGGAACACAGGTTTGGATAAAGGATGTGCAATTTACTTTTGATATTATACAAAGCGGTTATAAAAAGGCTACCCAATTATGGAAGGCCCTGTCTGCTGAGGATAAAAACCAAAACCCCGATTGGATAGACCCTAAATTTGGTTTTACTGATGAAAAACTGATAGCGGACCAATTACATGATTTTCCGGTAGTAGAGTTTGGCAAACAATTCTTTTACGAGGCTGATGCCACCATCAATTTTGATATGCGCCCGCAGCCGTCTTTTAATAAAGACTTTAGCCTGCTGATACATAATTTTAAAAATAACGAAGCGGAGAAGATAGAGAATTATATTTTGACCGATTCGGCTAAACAGGTGGAGCGTTTGTATGCCATTTTAGATGACCTGGATAAAACGGTTAAGTTCACGCCAATAAGTATTTCGGTACGCGAAGGGTTTATTGATCGGGAACAGAAACTGGCCTGTTATACTGATCACCAAATATTTGACCGTTACTATAAATATAAGCTTAAAAAGGGCTATCAGCGCTCGCAGGCCATCACCCTAAAAGAACTGCGCGAGCTTAAGCCTGGTGATTACGTTACTCACATTGATCATGGCATAGGCAAATATGCCGGATTAGAGAAAGTGGATGTTGCCGGCAAACAGCAAGAAATGATTCGTTTGGTGTATGCCGATAATGACTTGCTGTATGTAAATATCAACTCGCTTAACCGTATATCCAAATACAGCGGCAAGGAGGGTACAGTACCTAAAATGAATAAGTTGGGTACCGACGCGTGGGAAAAACTCAAGAAAACCACAAAAAAAAAAGTTAAAGACATAGCCCGCGACCTGATCAAGCTTTATGCCGTGCGTAAGTCGCAGGTGGGTAATGCTTTTTCGCCGGATAGTTATTTACAAACCGAACTTGAGGCCTCTTTTATTTACGAGGATACCCCCGACCAGGAAAAAGCCACCACCGATTTTAAAAAGGATATGGAGTCGCCGCACCCTATGGATAGGTTAATTTGTGGTGACGTAGGTTTTGGTAAAACCGAAGTAGCCATCCGCGCGGCGTTTAAGGCCGTTGCCGACAGCAAGCAGGTGGCTATATTGGTGCCCACCACCATTTTGGCGGCGCAGCATTACAAAACCTTCTCCGAGCGTTTAAAGGGCTTCCCTTGCAATATTGATTATGTGAATCGCTTTAAATCGCCTAAGCAGATCAAGGAAACTTTAGAGAAGTTAAAAGAGGGTAAGGTAGATATCATTATTGGCACACATCGTTTGGTAAGCAAGGATGTAAAGTTTAAGGACCTTGGCCTGATGATCATTGACGAGGAGCAGAAGTTTGGTGTAAGTACCAAGGAGAAGCTAAAACAAATGCGCGCCAATGTAGATACCATGACCTTGACGGCTACGCCAATACCGCGTACGCTGCATTTCTCGCTCATGGGCGCAAGGGACCTATCTATTATATCAACACCGCCACCCAACCGCCAGCCGGTAGTAACCGAGTTACATGTGTTTAATGATAAGCTGATAAAAGAAGCGGTGGAGTTTGAGATTGACCGTGGGGGACAGGTTTTCTTCATCCATAACCGGGTTGCCGACCTGCCGCAGTTAGGCGGAATGATCAACACTTTAGTACCCAAAGCACGTGTAGGTATTGCCCACGGACAGCTGGAGGGTGACGCGCTGGAAGATGTGATGCTGAAATTTGTAAACAATGAATATGATGTGTTGGTTGCCACTACCATCATTGAGGCCGGTTTGGATATTCCTAATGCTAATACTATCATTATCAACCACGCGCATATGTTTGGTTTAAGCGACCTGCACCAGATGCGGGGGCGTGTGGGCCGGAGCAATAAAAAAGCGTATTGTTATTTGCTGAGTCCGCCATTATCAACGTTGACCAATGAGGCGCGTAAACGCTTAAGCGCTATTGAAGAATTTAGCGACCTGGGTAGTGGTTTTAACGTGGCGATGCGCGACCTGGATATCCGTGGCAGCGGAAACCTATTAGGTGCCGAGCAAAGCGGGTTTATTGCCGAGATAGGGTTTGAAATGTACCATAAGATATTAGACGAGGCCATCCACGAGTTAAAGGATGATGAGTTTAAAGGGCTGTTCCCTGATGATAAGCCGCGGCCATTTATCAGCTTTACGCAGATAGATACCGACCTGGAGATATTGATACCTAATGAATATGTGACCAGTTTATCGGAACGGTATAACCTATATAGCGAGTTATCCAAACTGGAAAACGAGGTGGAACTATCGGCCTTCCAACAGCAATTGCATGACCGATTCGGACCAATACCGCCACAGGTAAATGACCTGCTAAACACCATGCGCCTGCAATGGATGGGCAAAGCCATTGGCTTTGAAAAGATCACCCTAAAAAAAGGAATATTACGCGGCTACTTCATCACCAACCAGCAAAGCAAATACTTTGAAACGGACGCGTTTAAAAATGTGCTGGGCTATGTACAGGCCAACCCGTATCGCACCAATTTAAAAGAGGTTAAAAACACCCTGCGCCTAAGCATTGAAAATGTGCATAGCATTGATGAAGCGGTAAAGGTGTTAAGCGAGGTGGCGGAAGTGATCGCTATATAGAACACCTCATGCCAAATCATGGTTAACACAACTTAACACATTTTTGCTTAATTTTTTTATAACTCACTGACAATAAAGTAGTTATTAAAAAATCGTCTCAAAAAGTGTTAACCATGATTTTTTCGTGTTAGATTCTCCTCTACAACAAAATAGGTTGAAAATATCTTGCACCTAAGTATTGAAAATGTAGACAGCATTGATGAATGTGGTGAGTGAGATAGCGGAAGTGGTGAGTATATAACCAACGCAGATTGTCATTGCGAGCGTAGCGCGGCAATCACAAGGAGAAAAGTAAGTGGTCTGCAAAGTCCGCGATTACCACGTCGTTCCTCCTCGCAATGACAAAAATGATTATACCACCCTCTTATAAACCCCCTTCAAATTCCTGCCTAACTCCATATAATCCAGGCCGTAGCCTACTACAAACTCATTCTCAATTTCAAAGCCTACGTGTTTTAGTTCTTTGATCTCGTATTCTTGCGCGGCGGGTTTTACCAGCATGGCGCATACGATGATAGATGCCGGTTTACGCTTTTTAAGTTTGGCCACCAGATAATCTAACGTATTGCCGGTATCAACAATATCTTCTATCAAAATAATGTGGCGGCCCTCAAGGTTGCGGGTAAGGTCCAGGTCGTCGCTTATGCGGCGGGTGCTGGCTGTGCCACCGTGGTAGGATGAAAGTTTGGTAAAAGCCACTTCACAGGAAATAGTGACCTGTTTTACTATATCGCCCATAAACAAAAAACAGCCGTTTAATACCCCAACCAGCATAGGATCTTTGTTTTCGTAATCCTTGTTGATCTGTTTGGCTATTTGTTTTACTCGGGTTTGTATGGCTTCGTAACTAAGCAGTGGCTCAAATTCCAGGTCGGCTATTTTGATATTCATGGTGCTAATATAGTAATAGGCTTGTGATTAACGCCATTAGCAATACTCCGCTTTTTTGTACATTTGCCGCATGGCATCCATCAAACCATCTGTACCTAAAGGCACGCGCGATTTTTCGCCGGCCGAAATGGCGAAGCGTAACTTTATTTTTGATACCATCAAAGCGGTTTTTCGCAAATATGGCTATCAGCAAATAGAAACGCCATCGATGGAAAACCTATCAACCCTTACCGGCAAATATGGCGAGGAGGGGGATAAGTTGATGTTTAAGATTTTGAACTCGGGTGATTATTTGTCAAAGGTTAACCCCGAAAAACTCAACAATCAAAACTCACAACAACTAACATCAGATATATCAGAAAAAGCCCTTCGCTACGACCTAACTGTGCCCTTCGCGCGTTACGTAGTACAACACCAAAACGAAATTACTTTCCCTTTCAAACGTTTCCAGGTGCAGCCGGTTTGGCGTGCCGACAGGCCGCAAAAGGGCAGATACCGCGAATTTTTTCAGTGTGATGCGGATGTGGTGGGGTCTGATTCGTTATTAAATGAAGCCGAATTTATATTGATATATGACGAGGCCTTAAGTAAACTTGGCCTTAAAGATTTTACTATAAAAATTAACAATAGAAAAATTCTATCGGGCATTGCCGAACTTATAGACAAAGCTGATAACATCATTGACCTGACTGTAGCCATTGATAAATTAGATAAAATTGGCTTTGATGGTGTAGTTAAGGAATTACTGGAAAGAGGGTTTACCGATGCTGATATCGAGAAAATAAAACCCGTTATTTTATTGCAGGGCAGCAACGAGCAAAAACTGGAAAGCCTACGCAATGCGTTATCAACTTCAACAACCGGGTTAAAAGGTTGCGAGGAAATTGAAACCGTATTTAACTATTTAAAAGCCTGCAAACTGCAGCTTGCAACCATTGAGTTGGATATTACTTTGGCTCGTGGCTTAAACTATTATACAGGAGCCATATTCGAGGTTAAAACTAATGAGGTTGCTATGGGCAGCATAGGTGGCGGAGGCCGTTATGACGACCTTACCGGGATGTTTGGTTTGAAAGGCTTAACGGGGGCGGGAATCTCCTTTGGTGCCGATAGGATATATGACGTAATGGAAGAGTTGAAACTTTTTCCGGAAGCAACCAACCAAAGCACACAAGTATTAATATGCTGTTTTGATAAAGAGGGAGAGCAATATGCTTTACCGTTGTTACAGCAATTACGCGCTCAAAACATCAATGCCGAGCTTTACCCTGCAGGCGCCAAGATCAAAAAGCAAATGGACTACGCCAATAACAAGCAAATACCCTACGTTATTTTAATTGGCAGCGACGAAATGCAAAGCGGTTTACTATCCTTTAAAAATATGCAAACCGGCGAGCAGGAGAAGTTGGGCAAGGAAGCAATTATCGCAAAACTATTATAAGTTTACGTCATTGCGAGGAACGAAGCAATCTCTGCACTCGCAAATCAAAACCGGGTTGTCCGTTTCTGAACGACATTTATCTGCTTGACTGTCCTTTATAGAGATTGCTTCGTTCCTCGCAATGACGGTAGTTTTTAAATTAACCCCAACCCTTTAAAATTCTTATTCAGTACCAGGCTGTTGTTTACATCCAGCCATTTATCCAATAAAGTCGCGTACACATCTCTAAAATCTACCTGATATTTCAGATCGCCGTTATCCAGTTGTGCCAGGTCAGGCGCATCATTGAATATCCCCGGCTTTTTAAGTTTGCCGCCAAATATCAGCACATTATTAGCAGTACCGTGGTCGGTGCCGTTGCTGGCGTTTTGCTCAACACGGCGGCCAAACTCAGAGAAGGTCATGATCAGCGTATCGTCCAGTTTGCCGGTTTGTTTCAGGTCCTTCACCAAAGCGGCAACCGCATCGGCATAAATTTTTAATTGACGGCCCTGTTGGTTTTGCTGGCCAACATGCGTATCAAATCCGCTTAACGATACATAATACACCCTTGTCTGCAATCCCGAATTAATAAACTTAGATACATTCCTAAGCTGGTTCCCAAACGCCGTAGTTGGATAATTAGCCGTAACGTTATAAACCTTGGATGTTTTTTGTATGTAATCTGCAGATGAATACGTTTCTATCATGGTTTTATACAGGTATCCTAAGTTATCTTCATTCAGGTGCGCATTATCATGCTCGCTTACCAGGTCTTTAAAAAATGGTTCGCGTGTAGCCTGGTATAATTTGCTAGGGTCCTGCACGGCAATTCCTTTCATGTTAGTGCCTTTCATGGCTAATGAAAGTGTATCATCTACCTCGATAGCCGTGTAAGGGTTTTTGCACGACTGGCAATTAGAATCCAAATAACGTCCTATCCAACCGGTGGTTAAAAACTGGTTGGAGTCACTCGCCGTTTGCCATATATCCATCGACCTAAAGTGCGACCTATCCGGATTTGGGTAACCCACAGAATTAACAATACTCATCCATCCCTGGTCGTAAATTTCTTTTAATGCCGATAGGTTAGGGTTAAGCCCCTGCATATCGTTTAGCGTAATGATATCAGGCTTCTGTATAGCGATGGTTTTCCGTTTTTGGTAATAGATGTCATTACCATAGGGAATAATCGTATTTAACCCATCGTTGCCGCCCGAAAGCTGAATAATCACCAGGTTTTTATAGCCCGTTAGTTCGCTGTTTGCCATCGCCTCAAACGGCTTTAAAAAAGCAGGCATCATATATGCGCCTGATATCAGCGCGGTACTCTTTAAAAAATCTCTGCGTTCCATAATTGCTGTATTAACATAACTGGTATTCGGGCGTTGATACAATTTGCATCACTACCGATTTCATATCAGTTGATTTATTGAGTTCGTCAATTACCCCTTTGCTTAATTTAGGCTCCAATATAAATGCGGCAACCTGTGCGGGCGATGTATTAGCCGGAATATTCTTCAGGAATCGACCCCAATCAGGCTGTGTTTGTACCCGTTTTATCACATTCAGTTGCTGCTTACGTTGCGATGCTAAATAAGCCTCTTCCTCGGGCGTTGCTTTTCCTGCAAAATCAATTACACCCGCATTTAATATCGTCGAGGGTATTTTCATCCGATACATTAAGGAAGAGCTGTCTATCCAGTTGCGGCCACCCGGCCAACCCGCTACATTTGGTGGTTTAAATAGTATCTGTCCTAACGTGCGCTGAAACTGTGTCAGTACTGCCGGATTATCATAATTAACGTAAAATTGCCTGTTCAAACCAACCAACAACTCAATGGGCGATTTAACCAGGTTTCCTATGTTCTTTTCGGCATAAAACCAATCTGCCAGAAACATAAATTCTAACAATGGCTTTATTTCGTAATTGGCTTTATAAAAAACATCGGCCATTTGCTTAATGTTGTTAGCATCGGGCACTTCATTAACAAAATTCCGGTACAGCTTTGTGCATATAAACACAGCCGTTTGCTTGTTGGCGGTAAGTATGTTTATGATATCCTCGCCTTTAAAGTTGCCGGTTTGGCCAAAAAATGTTTTTGGTCCATCGTCATGTGTCCTGGGGTTGAACCTAAAGGTGCCCGTATTGCCATTGAACGCCCACCCGGTAAATGCCCGTGCCGATTCTTTGATGTCCTGCTCGGTATAATTGCCCCGGCCAAGGGTGAAAAGTTCCATTAACTCGCGTGCGAAGTTTTCATTGGGGTGGTCTTTTTGATTTTGCTGGTTATTTAAAAACTGCAGCATAGCCGGCGACTGTGAAACTTGCAGCAACATTGTTTTAAAATTACCCAGCGCGTTGGCGCGTTCAATATTATTCAATTCCTGCGCATATTGCGGGTTATTTATATTGCACGAAAAGTGATTATGCCAAAACAAGGTCATCTTTTCGCGCAGCTGCGAGCTGGTTTCGCTTAAGTATTGTACCCATCCCTGGTTTAGTAATCGTTCCTGGCGGTTGCGCTCTTCCTGTAGCGCGCGCTTTTCATCGGGCGTTTGCATTGCAGGTTTGCGCCGCAAGTCTAAATTTTCATCAACTATACCAATGGGTTCAAAATTTGCCGAATTTTCAAACAGCTTTTTTACCGCGCTTTTTATAGATGCATTCGCCGGATCACGCAAATCTTCAAACCGCAAGCCGAATCCTGCCCGTGCGTATAAATGCTTTACCTGTGTTGAACTATTCATTGCCTCGCTCATTTGTAGGGATTTGACTGATTAAAAAGCATTAAGTTTAGTATAATAAGTAATAGCCGTAACCCTACCTTTGTTTTAATGATATTCCGGTTAGATGAGTCTCTTGTATTTCCCAACCCCGAACTGGCTGAACCGGATGGGTTACTTGCTATTGAAGGCGACCTTTCTACAGAACGGCTTTTACTGGCTTACCGATCGGGTATATTCCCCTGGTACAGCGATGAAACGCCTATTTTATGGTATGCGCCGCATGAACGTTTTGTGTTGTATGCTGATGAAATAGTTATCTCCAAAAGCATGAAACGCTTTTTAAATAAAGGAGTATTCAAGGTAACTATGGATACCTGCTTTGAAAAAGTAATTGAAGCTTGCGCAACCGTTGAGCGCGAAGGGCAGGATGGCACCTGGATAACAGATGATATGAAAAATGCCTATATCAAATTACACCATGAAGGTTATGCGAGCTCTGTTGAAGTATGGCAGGATGACGAACTGGTTGGCGGAATGTACGGCGTACCAATTGATACTATTTTTTGCGGCGAAAGTATGTTTAGTAAGGTGAGCAATGCTTCTAAATCGGCTTTGATTTATCTTTGTCAAAGCGGTTTATATAATTTGATAGATTGCCAGGTATATACGGACCATTTAGCATCAATGGGCGCACGAATGATCCCCCAAAAAGATTATAACCAGTTACTGCAAAACAATGGTAGCTGATTGGTAACTTTATACCTTAATATGCAGCAACCGACCAACACCAAAGAGCGAATAATTTTAGGCATCGACCCCGGCACCAAAGTAATGGGCTATGGTTTAGTGCGCGAGGTGGGCACCAAAACCGAATTGATAAGCCTGGGCGTAGTAAAGATGGATAACATTGACGACCATATGCTGAAACTGCAGCGCATATTTGAGAAAACCCTGGCACTTATTGATAATTACAAACCCGATTGCCTGGCCATTGAAGCTCCATTTTACGGAAAAAACATACAGGTAATGTTAAAGCTCGGCAGGGCGCAGGGCGTGGCTATGGCTGCGGCATTATCTCGTAATATTGAAGTCACAGAATACTCTCCCCGCAAAATAAAACAATCTATAACCGGCAATGGTAACGCTACCAAAGAGCAGGTGGCCGCCATGCTGCAAACGCTTTTAACCTTTAAAGAAACACCTGATTTTTTAGATGCTACCGATGGGCTTGCTGTAGCGGTTTGCCATTCGTTTCAAAAAATACCCACCGGCAAAAAATCCGGCAGTAAAAAATCATACTCCGGTTGGGATACTTTTGTGAAGGATAATGTTAAGCGGATAGTGTGAATATAAGATAATTTTCACTCTACTGTGTCATTTCGAACGAGGAACGAGGAGAAATCTTATAAAACTTTATAGGTGATCAGCTATTCATTTCATCGTTCAAAAACTGCCATGCAGAATTAAAAGATTCAATGAGTTTGTCTTTCTTCTCCCTGCGAAATTTTTTTATTTCTTTTTCCCTTTCGATAGCATGCTCTATATGAGTAAAATGTTCGTAGTAAACTAAATTATAACAGTAATATTTTCCGGCAAATGTTTTTGGATTGTCTTTGTTTTCCAAATGCTCAAATAATCTCCTGCTTAAGTCATTAGTAACTCCAACATATAAAACAGACCTATCAGGATTGGTAGTAATATATACGTAAAAGTTGTAACTCCACATAGTTCATTACCTTTCACTTGTACAAGATTTCTCCTTGTTCCTCGTTCGAAATGACAGAGGGTGAGATTATTTACACATCATAACTCCGCCTTTATCTTCTCGGCAATAGCCTCAAATTCTTCTGATGTAAACTTCAATTTGGGGCGGGTAAAGTCCATATCATGTAATCCGTTAATAGGTATCAGGTGGATATGCGCATGAGGCACTTCCAAACCAATAACTGTTACACCTATACGATTGCATGGGATGGCTTTTTTCATTGCGGTAGCAATTATTTTAGCGAAGATCATTAGCCCGGTATAGGTTTCGTCGTCCAGGTCAAAAAGGTTATCTACTTCTTTTTTAGGGATAACCAGCAAGTGGCCCTCTGCCAATGGGGCAATATCCAAAAACGCTAAAAACTCGTTGCTTTCGGCTACTTTATAGGCTGGGATTTCGCCTGCTACTATCTTTGAAAATACACTGGCCATGGGGATTTAATTAGTGATTTATTGAATGAGTGAATTAGTGATTGCCTTTATAGTTAATCAATAACCCACTTCTTCAACAATTGTTAGCGACTAACTTCTAAGATCTCGAATTGAATTTTGCCGGCAGGTACAGTAATTTCGGCTATCTCGCCTACTTTTTTGCCTAGCAATCCCTTAGCAATTGGCGATGCTACAGATATCTTGCCTGACTTCATATCGGCTTCGCTTTCGGCTACTAACTGGTAGCTCATAGTAGCGCCATTAGCTACATTTTTGATCTTAACTATTGATAGCGCCAATACTTTTGATACGTCAAGTTTAGACTCATCTAACAGACGTGCATTAGCCAGCGTTTCCTGCATTTGGGCTATCTTAGCTTCGTGCAAGCCTTGTGCTTCTTTGGCGGCATCATATTCGGCGTTTTCAGACAAATCGCCTTTATCACGCGCTTCGGCAATTGCTTTTGATATGTTTGCGCGCCCGGTAGTTTTTAACTCCTGTAATTCTTGTTTTAACTTTTCTAAACCCTCTTTGGTAAAATATGCTACATCTGCCATATCTGTGTTTTTTAATCTTCTCGTTATAATTAATGTCAAAAAAAACCGCCCTCCCCGTTTTTTTAAGAAAGGACGCAATGACTATAAAAAACAAACAAGACTATATGGGCCACTGCCTACATAGTCTTGCTTTTGTATTAAACGAAGATAAGTGAATTAAATTTTAATATCCAAATTTTAATGTGAAAGATTAGTTCTTTAATAAACTTAATTTACCCGCCATTACTTCGCTTACTCTGCGATAGGAATCAAATGTCCAGCCGGCTACGTGAGGGGTTAATAGCACTTTGCCCGATTGGCGCAATTCTTCAAACCATTCTTGCTCATACAATGCCGGGAATTTTTCTACTTCCAGCACATCCAGGCCCGCGCCTAAAATTTTACCCTGCTTAATCGCATTAAGTACTTCCTTCACCTTTACCACGCCACCACGCGACACATTGATAAAAAATATTGGCTTTTTAAAATGGAACAGGTACTCATCATCCACCAAACCCTTAGTTTCGGAAGTTAAAGGAATGTGCAAGCTTAAAATATCGCTGTGCTTTACAATTTCCTCCATGCTTACTTCGCGGGCGTATTTGTCAGAAAAGCCCGTTTTATATTTGTCATAAGCAATAACATTCACCTCAAAACCCGATAGTTTCTTAGCAAAGCTTTTGCCCATAAAACCATAGCCTATTATGCCAACGGTTTTACCTTTTAACTCATATCCGCGGTTTGCCTCACGCTGCCATTTGCCGGCCCGTATCTCGGCATCCGCATTGTTAAAGTTATTCATTAAGGATAGCAATAACCCTATAGTATGTTCACCCACAGCGTCCATGTTCCCTTCAGATGCATTTATCAAAGCAATGTTTTTTTGTGCGACGTATTCAACGTCTATATTATCCATACCGGCACCGGCACGACAAACAAATTGAAGCTTTGGCGCGGCATCTATAACCTGCTGATCAACATTAAATTTTGATCGTATAACCAAGCCTTCATAATTCGCTATAATTTGAAGCGCCTCGTCCAGTTTTATTGTTGGTTGATAATCACAGTCGTATCCCAGGGCTTCGGCCTGTTCCATAAATATGGGGTGAATATCGTCTGCAATAAGTATGCGTTTTTTCAAGACCTGTGTATTTTGACAGCAAATCTATCGAACAGTATCGAAAAATGTATCACCGCGATATAATATTTAAATATCAGGCAACTATTAAAAGTAGCATTTTCGGGTAGGGTCGGTATTGTTACGGTTTTTGATCATGAAACTTATAGATATTTCATGTGACCCGTAGCCATAAGCCCCAAACTTATTTAAAGAATAATCATACGCATAACCTACCCTAAAATTTGGTGTAACAAAAAACTCGGCCATAGCAACTGCCGCGCTTGCTTTTTGCATTCCCTTTGGCAGGTTAGGTTTGCTATATATATCTATAGCGGTACGATAGCTGGCACCCAGCCATAAGCGTTCGCTCAGCAACACAAAAGCATTTATATCCATACTGGTGGGTGCTGTCTGGGTATCTTTAATTAATATAGATGGTTTAAATTTTACATCCTCGGCTACTTCAAATAATGCGCCCACTGTAACATATTGATGGGGTTTGGGTACCGGTATTAAATTAGCGTTGGTATTAGCGTTTTTTACAAACTGCGCCAAAAGGTTATCTACAGATACCCCGGCAAAAAAATTATCGCTGGTATATAAAACCCCTATACGTCCATCGGGTATAATATTGCTTTGGTTACCCACGGGCACGTAGGCGTCTCCACCTTGCGTAGGGTTTAATTTTGAGCCATTGATACCGGTTTGTATAAAACCCAGCCCAACACCAAATGCCAGCTTTGAGTTTTCTTCCTGCCCAATTTGAATGCGATAGGCGTAGTTTGCATATAATGCGGTATTGCTTTGCGCACCCAGTTTATCATTACTTACTAATAACCCCAGGCCTACCTTATCGTTGGCAACGGCACCATCGCCGGCTATGGATACGGTTTGCGGCGCCCCGTTTAATCCTGTCCATTGCGAACGGAAAAAGCTATTAATGTAAAAATCGCTTTTATAACCCGCATAGGCCGGATTGATGTATAATCCGTTAAAAATATACTGGCTAAACTGCGCATCCTGCTGCGCCTTAGCCTGCATAAATGCCAGGTTTATAAAAACTAATAGTATTACTCTTTTTATCATTACCTTATCCTAAAAAAACACCTTGGTCCTAACCAGGGTTAAATAACCCTTGTATACGTCCCAAACACCTGCACGGTTCTTGACTCTCAACACATAGTAGTAGGTTCCTTCTACCAATCCCTGGCCTGCCCAATCATTTTTATAATCTTTCTTTTCATATACATTATTTCCCCAACGATTAATTATCACCAACTCATTATCGGAGTAAGTCTCGAGCCCCGGAATAAAAAATGTATCGTTTACGTTATCACCATTAGGGGTGAAGATATTAGGTACATTCAACGGATTTACCTCCTGTATGGTTGCATCAATATTATTGGCCATTATGGGGTCGGGCTCTTTACCCGTTATGGATACATTACTTTCAACTACCCCCGGTTTAAGTGCCTTTACAGGTACGGTTAAAATTATTGGGCTGTTGGGCGTTATTCTACTTATATTCCAGGTTAAAGTACGCGTAACCGAATTATAATTTACCTCGCCCGATGCACCTACTTGATGCACATATTCCAGGTTAGTCGGAACTGTATAAACTACATGCACATTGGTTCCGTTAACCGCACTATTATTGTTGGCAGTCACTATATAACTAAACTGGTCACCTGGTAAAACTTTTAAATTTGATGATGCTATTTTTACCATCAGATCGACTACAGTATCAGGTTTAACCGGCGGAACAGTCGGCGCAAAAACGATCCTAACACCATCGGATCGATCAGACGTACATCCTGTTGCCGCAAAGGCTACTACTGTATATATCCCCTCTAATGAAGCCCTGTAATCTTTAAACACAGCCCCCTGTATACGTATTCCATCTTTAAACCATTGGTAGGCGGCAGCGTTGGCTGTTGCTCCGTGCAGGACAATAGATTGCCCTTCGCCGATAGTAAAGGTTGTTGTATATCCGCCAGATGAACCCTCTTGAGCATATACTTTACCTGTAACCATCAGCAACGCGCATATAACTATTATGCACAGCCGCTTCATATTGCCTACCTGTTAACTATAAATTAGTTAGCTGTTATTAATGGCTTGGTTGGCAATGGCGTAACTATAATATTTTCAGTAGCCGATGAGGTGCAGCTTGAGTTAAGCGCATACGCCACAGTTACACCAAATGTTACCGTAGCAGCGCTAGTTTCATTAGCTACAGAATAGGTGCTGGCCGTTGCACCTGCAATAGGCGTACCATTCCTTGTCCATTGATAGGTATAAGTATAACCAGATGCAGGAGTAACACTTGCGGTTAGCAATGATGTTCCTGAGGTAGCGCATATTGAACTATTAGGCGTAGTTATATCAACTATTAATTGTGGCAATACATAAATGCTTAATACATCGGATACCGGCGATATACAACCGTTGGCGTTTTCGGTAACTACATAGTATTTATAGTAACCTGCCGCGCCGGTAGTTTCAGTATAAGTTCTTCCGGTTGATCCTGCTATCAATTGTTTAACACCTGCAGCATCCTCTTTATACCAGTTATATTTGGCATAGTCTACGCCGGGTGTTTCCTGCGGGCCACTAATACTGATGCCTTGTCCGTAGCATAATACTTTAGCTACATCTGATGCGTTGGTTGGCGGCGGCGTAGTAGCGTCGCTTGGACCTTGTGCTTTTGTTAGGGTGGTTGTTAAAACCATTGCCAGTAACATGATGGGGGTGAATAGTCTGTTTAATTTCATGGTGTGAAAAATTAAGTTTGTTTAAATTTTTTATAGTGGTATTATTCCCGGCTTCTGCGGGTTTGGGTCAATAGTTATAGTTGTTTGTTTGGGTAATGATGTGCATCCGGTTACCCTGTTTTGTGCGGTTATGGTATATACCCCGCTTTGAACAATAGCGGTAGGATTATTAATCACATTACCTTGCGCGTCTTTAAAAACGTAGGCGTAGGTAGCATTATCATATCCCACAATAGTTTGTACCAGGTCATACACCCCACACGCCTCGGCACTTGGGGTTAGTGTCAATACAGGTATAGAGTTTAAGGTTACGTTTATGTTTTGACGATAAACCGGTGCAAATACAATGTCATCAATGGCAAAATCATTACCATTGGCAACCGTATTTTTGTTTACCAGCGCAATAGGGATACTTAAACCACTCACGTTGCCTGAATTCCAGGTAGTAGTAAAATACTGCCAGCTACCATCTGCTGTGCCTGATGGTACTATGGTTGTGCCTAACTGGCTACCGTTAATTGAAAATTGAAGTTGAGCCGGATTTGCGGGGCTGGCAGATGTTACCCAAACAGAAAAAACATAATCGGTATTTGCAATGATGGGAATATTTTGCGTCCAGACTGTTAAGTTATTGGTAGGCGATCCATTTACAATTAACATATTACCAGACCCATTGGTATGGTCGGTAAAAGATGAAAAATTGGCATGAACGTCTCGTGGATTATTATCAATAGCATATGTGCCCTCTGCACTCAACACGCCGCAACATAGATTACCAAGACCATTCTGACCTACATATCTGTAAGTATATTGGCTGGTAAAACCAACGTTACCTAAAGTAAAACTGCCATTGGTAACCACATTGGCTCCGGTAACCTGCCACCAATATGCGCCTGATGCATTAACTACACGCGATGATACTGTTGAGCCATTATCCCATATCAGGTTTGAGTAGCCCAATGGTATATTGCTTGAAGTTAGGGTAGTGCTTGTGCCACAATCACTAACATTAATAGTTGCCGGTGATTGTGCTGAAACCCTGATTGAAAAAAAACAAAAAAGCAGCCCCAATGCCATTGGAACCATTATTAGTTTTTTTTTTACCGGGATTGTCATACGACCTGTCAATGTTAATTAACAACTTATACGAGTGACCGGCCAATATGGTTGCAGAAAATTACGTTAAACTATATATAATTTATCTTAAAAACACATTTGATTAGTGTAAAGAAAACACGATTTCTTTTTGCGTTTAATTTTTCGCAAAAGTTATTACGGCCCCGACAATAATTTGTGAGTTATAAGAGAAGTATTGGGATTCCAAGCAAGCCTGGGAAAATGATTATACGGTAATAAAAAACATAAGTTTCACTCATTACATAAAATTTTTTAGTGCATGCAACAATTTAAGGCATAAACAATATTTTTATGGCCGATGCCCTCTCCAAAATATTTAAAAAAAATACGGCCGATACAGCTGATAGCTATCGTTTTCTTCACCGTCTCTGGCGGCCCGTATGGGATGGAGCCTTTGATAGCGTATGCGGGTGAACATGGTGCATTGTTATTGTTGATTATCACTCCCTTAATTTGGGATATCCCGGCTATGTTTACCGTTTTGGAGTTGAACAGCATGATGCCCATAACGGGCGGTTATTATCGTTGGGTAAAATACGCGTTGGGGACCAAATGGGGTTTTTATGAAGGTTGGTGGACATGGCTGTACACATTTGTTGACCTGGCCATTTACCCGGTACTATTTGTGCAATACGCGTCCTTTTTTTATCCCGAGCTGGCGGATTATAAGATACCTATATGCCTGGTTATTATATGGGCATCGGCGGGATTAAATATAATGGGGATTGTTCCGGTTGGGCGTGTTGCGCTGTTTTTGGGGGCAGCGGTATTGGCGCCATTTATTATTCTTTTTGGGGTGGCGATATACCATAATTCAGGAGGGTTGCATATCCCGGCACCCTCATTAAGCGGTGTGCCTTTTTCATCATTAGGTATGGCCCTGTACACCATCATGTGGAACTGTATGGGGTGGGATAATACCACTACTTATGCCGAAGAAGTTGATAAACCGGTACGATCATATATTACCTCCATATTTATTGCGTTCGCTTTAGTAATTGGTGTTTGCTTTTTAGCCGTGTGGATTGCTCAGTTATCCGGCATAAATGCAGGTACTTTGGCCGAAGATGGCTTTCCGGCAGTTGGTACTTTAATTGGCGGAAAATGGCTGGGCGCCTTAATTGCATTGGGTGGTATGGCAAGTACACTGGGTATTTATACGGCGGTGCTATTATCTGTTTCACGAGTGCCACAAGTTATGGCCGAAGATGGATTATTACCGCGCCATATCAATATCATGCATTCGCGTTTCAATACGCCTTATATTTCAATCATAGTTTGCTCGGTTTTAGTTAGCCTGATGATCATGTGGACTTTTGTTGACCTGATCATTATTGATGTTACGGTTTATGGCGCGGGCCTATCGTTAGAATATATAGCACTCATTCGCTTGCGCTTAAAATCGCCGGATGCCCCGCGACCTTTTAAAATCCCGTTGAATGTCCCTATGATATGCCTGGTGTTAATATTACCTGTATCTGTTTATTTTATGGCATTGGCCGGGGCGTTTTCTTCTTCGCCCGAAACACTTAAACCTGCTATATTTGCCGTAGCCGCATTATTAAGTGCAGAGGTGATGTGGCGTATCATTAGCTGGAAGAAAAATTTAGCATGATCCAATTTAAACGTACCGACCATATCAACATTTGTGTACCTGCCGAAAGGCTGGAAGAAGCACGCGAATTTTACAGTAACGTAATTGGCCTGCAGCCTACACACCGACCGGATGTATTTGGCATACCGGGTTATTGGTTTTTTGTGGCCGATATTGAATTACATATTGGCATTGAACCCGCCCTGCCGCCAAGCAACCGCCACACAGCTTTTGAGGTAACTAACCTGGACGAATGCCGCAGGCACCTGGAGGAAAATGGAATTATAATTAGGGAAGAGCCCCTATTACCCGGTCGTAAACGATTTACCTTTGTTGACCCATTTGATAATAGGTTGGAACTATTGGAATATAGCTGATCATAATGCCAGCTCAACGGCCGGGTCCCAAAACACCGATTTAAAATCCTGTATCTGGTCATCTTTAACTTTTATGCCTTCAGCTTTTAAAAGTTCCTGCATTAAATTGCCACCAAAATGAAATTTAGCGGTTAGCAATCCCTGCCTGTTTACCACCCGATGTGCCGGTACAGGCGGTTGCGCGGTTGTAGATGCTTGCATGGCATAACCCACGATCCTTGATGAGCCTTTAGTGCCCAAATAACTGGCAATTGCACCATATGATGTTACCCTGCCCGGCGGTATTTGCCGTACTACGTCATAAACATTATCATAAAAGGTATAATCGGGCATACGGTGTTATTTAAATGAGAATTTAAGATAGTTAATATTCTTATTATCCTTCAGGTATTTCTTTTCGTAGTAGGTTTTTATGGACAGCACCTCATCTGCAAACTCAGAATGATAAAGATCTGCCGTTTGAATATGCGATGGTAGTTTTAACTCGGCTATTTTATCAACGCTATACTGATATAAGCCATCGTTATCTGTTTTCAAATTAACACAACCGCCTTCCTTTAACACTTGTTCATACATATTTAAAAAACGTGGCGAGGTTAGCCTTTTCTTTTCGCGGCTTAATTGTGGCTGAGGGTCGGGGAAGGTGATCCATATCTCGTCCACTTCGCCCGGAGCAAAATAATCTACCAGGTTTTCTATCTGCATACGCAAAAAGGCCACATTATTTACGTCCTCTTCTAACGCGGTTTTGGCACCTCGCCATATACGGTTGCCCTTATAATCAATCCCTATAAAATTTTTATCCGGGAACATTTGGGCCAGGTTAACCGTGTATTCTCCCTTACCGCACGCCAGTTCTAATACAACCGGGTTGCTGTTTTTAAAAAAACCGGTGTTCCATTGCCCTTTGTAGGCTTTACCTGCATCTAATTGCAAAACATTGCTAAAGGTTTCTATTTCAGCAAAGCGCCTTAACTTATCTTTTCCCATTATGGCGCAAAAATATCAATAAGTTTTTTTATTAAACGCTTAAAATGTTTTAGCCATTAATGCAGTAGCGGTGCTATAAGTAGAAACGCAGAACGGCGTTAAGTAGGTAAGGAAAACCTTAAATACGCTTATTTTCTCCCATTGCATCTGAAAAATAAAATCACCTTGATTAATAAGGTTTAAAACCGTTCCTACGGTTAGGCTTATAGTAATCGCTTTATTAACAGTAGACCGCTTAAACGCTATTTTTGTGAATTTATCCATTTTTTATTCCTATTAATCAACTTTTTTATCGCTAAACAACCTGTAGATATATTAAATTAATATCAATTGGTTGTTTTTGATGTTAATATTTCATTATATTTGGGAATATAGTTAAATATTGTCGAATAAATCAACGCTATTTTATAATTATATCAATATGATGTGCTTTTTTCTAAAAAAATGCCTCAAATTGATGTAATTGTATTCTATTATTTGTATTTAGAATAAAATTATGCCATGAAAACAGCAGTTACTGCCCATTTTGATAAAACAAACAATATTCTTTTCCGAGCAAACCCACTTCCCATCATCATTTATGAAATTGGCTCTTTTGCCATAGTTGATGTAAACGAAATGGCATGTAAATTATATGGTTACCCGGCCAATGAGTTTACCTCCCTGACGATTAATGATATAATTGCCGTAAAAGATGGCGCATTGACCGGTGCTGCAATTGCAAGCCCAAATGATGATGGAGAAATAAACAATGTTGGTGCATGGGATCATGTAAAAAAAAATGGTGCTATTATTAAAGTAGAGCTGGTTGGCAACGCCGCAAATTATATGGATAAGGATTGCATGATTGTTGTTTGCAAGGATCTTACCGAGAAATCAAAAACATTGCGTTCTCTTGAAAAAAGCATTGAACGTTTTGAATATGTTACTGAGGCTACAACAGATATTATTTGGGATTGGGATCTGGAAACCAACGAGGTTTATTATTCCAGGAACATTCAAAAATCATTCGGTCATAAACCGGGCGTTAACGTTGGCGATATGCGATTTTTTGCCCAGTACGTACACCCCGACGATAGGGAACGGGTGGTGCTTTATCCTGATCCGGTTAAATACGGCAATATGAATTACTGGACGGAAAAATACCGTTTTCAAAAAGCTAATGGAGAATATGCGTATGTACTGGATAAAGGGGTGGTCATTCGCGATGAAAGAGGCAGAGGAACACGAATGATTGGGGCAATGCAGGATATTACTGAGTTAAAAAACAGCGAACTGCAGATCGAGAAACAAAACGCCCAATTAATTGACCATGCCAGCAAGCTAAAAACCCTTAATACCCTAAAGGATAGGCTAATAGCCATATTGGCACATGACCTACGCGGCCCGCTAAGCAGTTTAAGGGGCGTTTTTGAACTTTTTCAGGACGATACCATATCGTCCGGCGAACTATTGAATATGATTCCCGGCGTAGTTAAAAAATTAGACTATACCTCTGATTTTTTAGACACGCTATTGTTTTGGGTTAATACCCAAATGGACAATTTTGAAAAAGCGATCAGGGATTTTTCTGTGAAAGATGTTATTAATAAAGAAAGGCACAATCTGTATGACTTGGCCACCAAAAAATCTATTCAAATAAAATTTGATGTGCCGGAAGATGCGATTGCTTTTGCCGATCCGGATTCGATTCGAATTGTTATCCGTAACCTGGTAACCAATGCCATTAAGTTCTCTAACGAGAAGGATGTTATTGAGGTTTTTGCAAAGCTGTATAGCAAGCATGTTTTGATCAGGGTAAAGGATTACGGTATTGGTATGACTGCTGAGCAAACTGAAAAATTATTTAAAGGCAAGGTTGACAGCAAGCGCGGTACCCATGAAGAACTGGGAACGGGTATGGGGCTTCTGTTTTGCAAGGACCTGATAGAAAAATGTAAAGGGAAAATTTGGGTAACCAGTACACCGGGTGTAGGTACAGAGTTTTCCTTTACTATACCCGTAGGCACATTGGATGCCTAAATATTGGCTACACAACCCCAAAATTTCCTATAAGTCGGGATGAGAAGATTCGAACTTCCGGCCTCCAGCACCCCATGCTGGCGCGATACCTGGCTACGCTACATCCCGAGGGTGGTTCAAATATACTTTTTACCCCAAAAACTTACAATTACAGTTAATAGTCATTATCACGAAAAGTTTGTTTGGCATCCTAATTGTTAATTTTTAAGAATAAAGTCTACAAACATGAAAAAGCTAACAGTATTAGGAACTGCACTATGTTTAGCGTTTGCTATAACCAGCGCAAAAGCACAAACTACACCAGAAACCAATAACCCAACCAGCACAGGTATACGCACCGGGCCAACAAATACAGATCCAAGGTCGGCAATCAACGCGCCTTCACAAATACAAAAAGAGATTGCGCCAAATCCTGATAACCGGCCAAGTGGTACACCAGGCACACAGACCAATACAAGCTCGGCAGGAGCAGGCAGAATGACTGGTAGTAGATCTACCGGTGGCCTGATACAAACTTATCAAAAAACAAGAGATACTATTGTTACTGTAAAACCATAGTAAGTCAATCCCTTTTACTGGCTTGAACAAATAAAAAAGCAGCTACCGAAAAGTAGCTGCTTTTTTTGTTAATACGTGGTATTATTGCTTCAAAACAAATCCACCGCTAGGTTGCATCTCTACTTCCAGATCGCCATTGGCAGAAACGGAAACTTCTTTCATGTAAGGTGCTTTGGCGCTGTCGTCGTTATACATTTTTACCTTTTTTCCCGCAAGCATTGGCAGCTTCAGTGTCAGTTTCTTTACTTCTTTCTCGGCATTAGCACCCGCCACATACCATTGGTTTTGATTGCGACGAGCAACCACAGTGTATTTACCCGGGTAACCATCAATAAAGGTGGTTTCATTCCAGGTGGTTGGTACCGTTTTCATAAAATCAATTTCAAACGCGGGTACATCCGTCAAATTATTAGGCGCAAGCGCAAACATTTGTAATGAGTTTTGATATAAAATAGATGTGGCTAACTGGAACGCGTCGGTTGTTAAACGAGGGCTCCTGGTCTGGTTGGTTTTGGTTAAAAATTTATTCAGAAAAACACCTCCGTATTCCATATTCCCAACCGCGTTACGGATGAACGGATGCAAGGTTGCCGTTAGCGCTTCGGTTTGGCGGTTGCTTTGGTTAAAGTAAACCATTTCAGAGGCTACTACCGCCTCGCTACCCACATAGTTAGGGTACATACGCTCCCAGCCACGTGGCAGGGTAGCACCATGAAAATCAATCATCAAACCATAATCGTTAGCGTCTGAAAGGATATCTTCATATAAACGTAGGTTATCTTGCTTGTCGCCACCAAAAAAGTCGACTTTTAACCCTTTTACACCAACCTCTTTTAACCACTTCATTTCCTTTTTGCGCTCAATAGCATTATGCATTTTATTGCGCGGGCCTTGTGGTGCATCATTGTACGGACCATTTGAGTTATACCATAAAAGCACATCAACTTTTTTTGATTGAGCATACTTTATCAGCTGCTTCATTTTATCATAACCTATGTTTTTGTCCCATAGTGCATCAATTAAAATGTATTCGTATTTCAGCGCTGCCGCTAGGTCGATAAATTTCACTTGGTCATCATAGTTCATGCTATTGTCTTGCCATAATATCCAGCTCCAGGTTGATTTTCCCGGTTTGTACACCATAGATGGTGCATATAATGGCTCTACTACATCATAGGGTATAGTAGTCTCCACAATAGGCTTTAAATTATCGCCTACGGTAATGGTGCGCCATGGCGTATAGCCCGGCAATGCGATTTGCGCTCCGGTTGAACCAAAACCATTGTTTTGCTTCATGCTTGGATACTCAACCGAATAAATGCCATCTTTAATTTCACTTAAATGTGCACCGCAATACTGGCCGCCAACACCGGTTTCTGACAGTAATACCCAACCATCGCCACCCACTTTAAATAAGCCGGGGTAAACATAACCCTCGGCACTTGGACGAGCTTTAACCATTGGCTGGTCCGGCTGGTAAGATGACTCATAACTAGGTGCCGTTCTGGCAAAGCCCGTCATTGGTGTCATCATGTTTGACAAAAATGTAGTTGTTACCGATGGAAATTTAAATCCGGTAGCTTCCTTTTCAACCACACAGGCCAGTCTTTCGCCCATAGGCATGATCTGGTAACGGAAAGCGATATCATTATTGCTCACCTGGAACTCAATATCCATCTTATGCTTTTTGGCATTTTCAAAACTCAATACCGCCTTGCTAGCTACATAATGAATTTGCGACCGTTTGATCTTGTCTTGTGTATAGTTTTTATCAACGTTGCTCTCCGCTTTGCTGTTAAACTTCATTCCGGTGCTAAAATCTCCCTCATTGGTTGTTAAACCTAGCGGGGAATTCTGCAGCATGGTTTTACCTTTATAGCTTACCGAATAAACTGGTTTGCCCTCGGCAACGGATACGGTTACTTTTAATTGCTTATCAGGGCTTACAATAGTGTTATCCTGAGCCAATGCGTTCAATGAAAGTGCACTAAGGCATAAGGCAATTGACGCTAAATTTAAAAATTTCATATATGCTTTATTTTATCTCAATATTATTCTGCGGCATACAACACTTTGTATGTTTTCACTACGCCCTTATAATCAAATTTAATAAGATCAAATGGAACAGTCCCTTTTGCCGTATTTGATGCTCCCTGCGTTATAGATATGTTTACCGCGGGATTATTTGTTGATGCAGTTGCCTTAGGTATTGCAGCTCCTGCCGGAAGCTTATAAGTGGTTTCATACTGATCATACTCGGTAATACCATTAGCATTAGTAGAGCGTACTGGGGTTGTCGGCAAGGTTAAAGCTTGTCCGTTTACTGAAATACTAACAGTTGGCGGCACGGGGCGGGTGATACTTTTAGTTTTTGAACTAAACCCTAACCCTTGCAAATCAAAAAGATCACCATCAGGGCCCTCGGCTACTAAGAAAATAGCGTGCTTTTTGTCCAAGTTATCTACATATTTAGCAACATCTGCTGTAAATTGTGTGGCTTCTTGTTTGGAGTTTGCAGGCACAACTATCTCGGCAATTTTTTTGCCTTTCCAGGTTGCGTTATCCCATGGGCCATCCAACCAAACATTCACCTTAAAGCTTTTATCTGTTTTTGGTGTAAGCCATACGTTGAATTTAGTATTGTTACCCGGTTTGGTTCCTGCAAAAGGTTTTAACCCTTTTTGAGCAGTTTTAAGGCCGCCAAAACCAAAATATTTGTAGCCGATGATGTTGCCATTTTTAGCTTTTTCAATTGGCATATGATTATCCCAAATATCCCATGAATCTTGTTGTATCCTTGGGTCAGAAAGGTAAGATGCATAACCGGCAGAATAATATTGGTAAGGATCAAGCCCAAAAATATGGAACCCCTCTGATGTTACTTCACCACCTGTATATTCCAAACCTTTACTGTCTTTTGCGGTCCATTTATTATCAGGTGCATATGGGTCATAACCTGTAATAGTAACCGTGCCCCCATCTTTAACGGATTTTTGATCAAACTTTACGTTAACCGGGGCAACTACAGGCTGGCGTGCAAATCCAAATCCGCGTGGCGGACGGTGATAAAATACATACCATTGCCCGTTTATTAATTCGATACTACCGTGAGTATTGTGTCCGGAATTGGTTGTTACTATCGCTGTGCCATCCTGGTTTAAAACCGGAGCGCGTGAATCTACCACTGCGCCGCCAATTTTCCATGGGCCCAATGGCGAGTCAGCCACTGCATAACGTAAGGTAGAGTTGGAGCTACCTACACCGTATTCCGGACCGGAATATCCGCTAAAAACGGTAACAAATTTATTTCCAACCTTGCGGATAGACGACGCTTCAAAAAAGTTAAATTTTCCAAGATCCTGACCCGGAAGGATGTTAGGATATGGTGTGTTTGGCTCGCGCAATACGCCGTATCTTGAACTTGCCGGTAATAGGTAATTGATAACCTGCGTTCCCGGTCTTAATGTGTACATGGTGTTTTGGTCTAACTGTGCTGCAGATGATTTTTGGAAGCCCCAAAAAGCATAAGCACGGAAACCAATGTTATAATCCGGGTCGTTTTTATCGGTTACGTACTCAATATATACCGCAGGGTCAAATCCTAATAAACTGCCCGGCACGGTAGCTTTGCCATCGGCGGTAAGATTAACCGGTTTAAACGGCCCATCCGGACGATCGCCCTTGCAAACCATAGCTTCCCTGTTACGTCCGCGACTATGCGGATATAGATAATATTCTTTTTTGCCGTTTTTCCTTTTCACTTCTACCAGATCAGGCGCATACATTACATCCCATTGGTTATCTATAAAATAAGTGAAAATCGGGCCTTCATTGCGCCAAGCGGTCAGGTCCTCCACCGGTGCAGACCATGCACGAATATCGGGGCCACAATAGCTGGTAAGCCTCAAGTCGTGCGATCCAATAATATAAGCGCGATATTTTCCCGGCCTGTCCGGATCTTCAAAAACACGGGGCTCGCCATCAGGTACGTGCTCCCATAAAGGCAGGTAAGGGTTACCCGCTTTGGTGTGCACAAACTTTTGGTATGCCTTTTTTATAGTAGCGGTGTTTTGTGCGTTTACTATTGTTGAACAGAATAGCAGTGCGGTTACAAATAAAATTAATTTCGATTCATTCAGTCTTTTCATAAAATTATGATAGGTGGTATATAGGTAATTCCTTTTATAGATTTATAATTAATTTACTTCAATAATTTTAGTGCCCTTAGTTACCCCGGTTTCATTGAAAGTATCTATAGTAAAATAGTACTTCTGCTGCGCGTTAAGGCTTCTTATGGTTAATTTATTATCGCCCAAAACCTGGTAGTTATGGTATAATTTGTCTTTTGTTGATCCGTAGCGGATATTATATCCTACTACCCCTGCCGGTTTATCCCAGTTTAGGTCAACAATACAACGGTCGGCCTCATTACGTTTTATAGTTAAACTGTTTGGAACAGCCGGCGCTTTACCTGCAGTTTTTCCAAACACGCGTAAGCCCGCTAACGCAAATGTGCCATCAGGTACTTTATGGTTAGTTAGCCTGATGTAGCGAGCTTTTACAGGTGTTTTTAGCTCGATATAGTCATGCGGAACATCGGTTTTGTTCTCTCTTTTATCTTCTAGTGTTTTCCAGGTTTTGTTGTCTGTCGAATATTCCAGCAAGTACTGGTAATAGATATCCGGCATACGACCCATGGTTTTGCTCTCGTTTTCGTAGTAATTTATCTGTACAGCGTTAACGGTGCTTTGGTGCTCCAAATCAATCGTTATCCATTCGCCTTTATCACCCGTTTTCGCGCTCCAAAATGTGCGGATATCTTCATTTACTGCCAAATTTTTAGGATGATTGGGTTGCTCTGATGAAACCATCACCGGTTTGTTATACGATAGCAGCATCCAGCCTGTGGCCAAATCCTCTGGTCCGTTTATTTTCTTATTAGGTATTTTATAAGGGAAATCGCCAAAGCCTGTATAAACATACATTACACCATCTTTATCAAAAAAGGTTGGGAATATACCCAAACGGCGCTCAAACATATGCTTTTGCGATATGGTCATGGTAGATACGTGCCAGTAATTACCATAATTATCCTGGTAAGTATTACTATGGCCCGCGCTGGTTACAAAACCTTCAGGTTTGTACGATATGGGGTTGTGTTTAGCTAAAGTAAAGGGACCAAGCGGTTTGTCGGCTTCGTATACCGCGTCGCTGTAGCTTTTAAACTCGGTACCCGGGCCTGAATATTGCAGGTAGTACTTACCATTACGTTTGGTTGTCCATGAACCCTCAATCCATGGGCGGTCTTTCATAATTTCATTATAATCGCCCTTGCGCTCCCATCCGTAAATCTCCCTTTTGCTGTTCATTACTTCAACACGGGTGCCTATTGGGTTAAAGGTTTTAGGGTCAAGTTCAATAGCATATAATGGGTTAACGTTTGAACATCCGTAATAAAAATATAAACGTCCGTCATCATCTACAAAAAAGTCAGGGTCAATCATAGTTATCGGGAACGCCGAATTGAAAACCTCCCATTTGCCCGATTTCGGGTCGCTGGTTCTGTAAATTTTTAAAGGCGCGTTGCCCGATGCCATAAAATAAATAGCACCATTCATCACCACTGCTGCCGGAGCATAGTCCTCCAGTGGAAGATCCTTTGTAGTGATCAGGTCCCAGTTGATCATATCCTTTGAGTGGAAATATCCGCCTGATTTTGATGCAAAAAGGTAATATTCTCCCTTAAATACAACCATATTAGGGTCCGCAGCCTCTCTTCTTGAAGGTGCGTCAAGCATAAAACGATAGCTTAAATTTACCGGGTTGGCAACCGTTTTTTGGGTTGTGTTATTTGAATTTCTATTTTGCGAAATAACCGTATTTGTGACGGTTATAAGCGAAAGCAATAGTGTTGCTTTTATAATTGCACTGCTCATAAAAATGTAAATGGGTGGTTTATTAAGCAATAATGCACAAAATAGTGGATATTTCCATAATTTTTCTACCCGCCGTAGCTCATGTCTTCCTGTAATGTTCTTTTGATTAAGAAAACACATTTACAACCATGTGCTATATTATTGATGGCTATATATAGTTGTATGATTTATAAACCGATGTAAAGCAGCTTTTTATAACATAACAATGTTGTTTCATTCAAACATTGGCGGTATTGTTTTGGTATTTTTACTTAATACCATATCTTTATAAATAGATTTTTCGTTTCATTCCTGGTGTAATTAAACTTTTGGACCTATGAACACTTCTGATAACTATGCGCTTCTGATTGATAAGATCAATATTTTTATTAAAAAATATTATCTGAACAACCTTTTAAGGGGTTTGATATTTTTGGGCGCAGGTTTATTCTCTGCCTACGTAGCCATTACCGTAACTGAATATTATGGCAATTTTAATCCATTGGCGCGCAGCATCTTGTTTTATAGTTTCATTGCTCTAAACGTGGGGCTAATAGCCTGGCTGGTTGTTCCATCGTTAATGGCCTGGCTTAAATTGGGTAAAACCATTACGCATGACCAGGCTGCAGAAATTATTGGCAGACATTTTAGCGATGTTAACGATAAGTTGCTAAACACTTTACAGCTTAAAAAATTATCGGCCCATGACGCACAGCACCAGGACCTGATAATGGCCAGCATAGACCAAAAAATTGAAAAATTACAGCCGGTACGTTTCCCAACAGCTATCAACATTCGTGATAATCGCAGGTATTTAAAATGGGCGCTTATTCCGTTAGGGGTAATTTGTATTATCGGCTTCGCCGCGCCATCTATATTAACCGAAAGCACTAAAAGGCTCATTAGGCATAATGAATATTTTTTGCCGGTTGCCCCATTTAAATTTGTTGTTCAAAACAAGGTGCTTTCTGTTGTACAGGGCGACGACCTTAAACTTGATATTAAACTGGAGGGCAATAGCCTGCCGGCAGATGTATATGTAGAGACCGCCAATAACACTTTTAAACTGGATAAAGAAAACGTTACCAAATTTCATTACCTGTTTAGTAATTTACAGCAAAACACCAAATTTAGGCTGGTGGGCAACGGTTTTAACTCGTTACCTTATGAGATAAAAGTTAACCCGCGCCCTTCGTTGATGCATTTTGATGTGGTTTTAAATTATCCGGGGTATTTAAACAAACAGGGCGAAGTGTTGCCCAATGCCGGCGACCTTACTTTACCTGCAGGGACAACCGTTACCTGGCGTTTCCATACACAAAACGCTACAGGTATGTTATTTGATATGAATACCAGGCATGCCGCTTTAACCGCTGCGGGTAAGGACCTGTTTGAACACCGCGAAAGAATAATCACCAATTCGGTTTATAAAATTACGCCGTTAAATAACCTGGTTAACCATAGCGATTCTGCCTTATACCGCATTAATGTTATTGCTGATGAGGCCCCGTCGATTGGCGTTCAGGAAAAACCCGATTCGGTTAGTATGAGGGCTATTTATTTTACCGGTAAGGTAATGGACGATCATGGTTTTTCAAGCTTAAACTTCCATTATACCATAAAGGGATCGGCCGCCAGCAGGGGTCAGGATCGCACTTTTAATAAAGCAGTTAAAGCTGATTTGGGCCAATCACAAGCAGATTTTTTTTACTTATGGAATTTGAAAGAGTTGGGTATTAATCCGGGCGATCATGTTACCTACTATTTTGAAGTTGCTGATAATGACGGTGTATCTGGCCCTAAAAAAGCACGCACTCCCGAGCAACAATTAAATGTTCCGGATGAGCAGGAGCTGAACGAACAACTGAACAAAAGCACCGAGATCATTAAACAAAAAATGCAATCGGCCAGTAAAATAGCGGGGCAGATAGAGAAAGAATCGCAAAAAATGAACCAAATGCTGCTGAATAAAAACTCATTATCATTTGATGAGAAAAAGCAGGTATCGGATATGCTGCAAAAACGCCAGGAACTGGATGAGTTGATAAAAGATATACAGGCAGAAAACAAAAAGAACCTGTACAATCGTCAGGAAAGCCAGGATCAGCAAAAAGATCTGGTTGAGCAGCAAAAAATGATGGAGAGATTGCTTAACGATGTGCTTGATCCTAAAACACGCGAAATGTTGGACAGGCTGCAGGATATGTTGAAAAACGATCAGAAAGATGGCGCCCGTCAGGAATTATCTAAAATGCAGCAGGATAACAAATCAATGAAGCGTGAGCTGGATAGGATGCTGGAGCTGTATAAAAAGTTAGATTTTCAGCAAAAATTGAATCAGGAAATCAACCAGTTGAACAAGCTGGCCGATAAACAGGATAAACTGGCTGAGCAGACTGACAAGAAAACCGCCGATCAGCAACAGGCGCAGCAAGAACAGGCCAAGAAAGATCAGCAGGAAAAAGCAAAACAGCAGCAACAAGCCAAACAGGCTCAAGCTACAAAAGATCAATTAGCTAAGCAAGATAAAGAGATAAAAGACCTACAGGCTAAACTTGAACAGGCCCTTAAAGACCAGCAAGCCATGGAAGACCAGGCGCAAAAGGACAAGGCGCAATTCAAGCAGCAAACCCAGGCTCAGAAAGATGCTGAAGCTAAATTAGAGCAAGCCATTAAAGACCTACAGGCTAAACTTGCGCAGGAAAAGAAAGAGCAGCAAGCTATGCAAGCGCAAGCCAAAAAGGACCAGGAACAACAAGCCAAAGACCAGCAAGCTAAGAACCAGCAGCAAGGCAAGGACCAACAAGCCAAGAACCAGGATCAGCAAGGCAAACAAGACCAGGGGCAACAAGATCAGGATGGCAAACAAGAAAATTCTCAAGAACAACAAGCTTTGCAAAAAGAGCAGGAAAAGCTGAAAGAGGAGTTTGAAGATATTGCCGAAAATTTAGATAAACTGGATAAACAAAACGAAGAAGTCAAGCAGGATTTTGATCAACCAAAGGCTGAAGAGGAAGACGTTAAGCAGGAAATGCAAAAAAGCAGCGAGCAATTGAAAAAGAACAATCGCCCTAAGTCTGCGCAATCGCAAAAGCAAGCTGCCCAAAAAATGAGGCAAATGGCTCAAAAAATGCAGGAGCAAAACGAGCAGGAGCAGGAAGAGCAAGAAACAGTTGACGAGCATCTTTTAAGAGAATTGCTGAAAAGCCTGGTAAACAGTTCGTTCAATCAGGAAAAAATTATGCAGCGTTTGCGCAATACCAGCCAGATAGATCCGGCTTATGTTAGGTTGGCGCAGGAGCAAAAAGGCATTAAAGACAATTTAAAAACAACCGAAGACAGCTTGTATTCTCTGAGTAAGCGCATACCACAAATACAAAAATCTGTAAATACCGAAATAGCCAGCATAAACTCAAGAATTGATGAGGCACTTACCAGCTTAGGCGACAGAAGAACGGCCGAAGCCAACCGTAGTCAGCAATATGCCATGACATCTATGAATAATTTGGCACTAATGTTGAGTGAAGCATTAAATAATTTACAGGCATCTGCGCAATCAAAGCCGGGTAGTGGAAAACCACGTAAAGGAGGAAAACAAAGTCAGCAGTCATTGTCGCAATTGGCCAAACAGCAACAGCAGTTAAACCAAAATATGCAGCGCGCCCGCGAACAAATGAGGCAGCAGCAACAACAAGGGCAACAACAAGGGCAGCAGCAGGGTCAACAACAAGGAGGGCAGCAGCAAGGCCAACAACAGGGTGGACAAAACCGTGTACCGGGTGATAGAAACGGAAATGGCAACATGAGCGAACAGTTGGCTAAGTTGGCGAGAGAGCAACAATTAATACGTCAGCAATTTGAACAATTGACCCGTGAGGCCGGTAAAGAAAAAGGCAGCGCCATACCTAATGCGGATAAAATTATTAAAGAAATGGAACAAACTGAAACGGATCTCGTAAACAGGCGTATAACCGATGAGTCTTTAAAAAGACAGCTGCAAATTCAAACCCGTATGTTAGAAGCGGAAAAGGCCGAGCAAGAGCGAGAGCAAGATCAGCAAAGACAAAGCCAGGTGGGTAAGGATATGCCGCCGGGATATATTAAAGCACTACAAGATTATCAGCAAATAAAGGCTAAGCAAACCGAGCAGATAAAAACAGTGCCGCCTAACCTTAATTTGTATTATAAAACAAAAATTAAGAATTATTTTGAGCAAATTAATGCAAAATAATATGCCAGACACTAATCTTCAGGCCACCGATCTATATACCTTACAACTTCCATCAGTACCGGAAAGTATTACCGCATTGGAAAATTTGATAGAGGAGATTGCCAATAAATACCAGGTTAGTGATGATACCTTTGCTAATATGATGACCTGCCTTAACGAGGCCCTTAATAACGCCATGATACATGGTAATAAATTAGACCCCGCTAAGAAGGTTATTGTAAATGCCGAAATTGAGGGCCGCCGCATTACCTGGACTATTACTGATGAGGGTCAGGGTTTTGATTATGTACATCTGGCAGACCCCACCGCACCTGAAAATTTAGAGGCCTTAACCGGGCGCGGTGTGTTTATTATTAAACACCTGGCCGACCAATGTGTGTTTAATGCCGCGGGTAACGAGGTTGAATTGCTATTTAAACTATAAATGCCAAGAATATCCTTCTTTGAAGAAGACATACAATATAATTTAAAGGATAAGCTAAAGGTAAAGCGCTGGATTAAAGACACTATTGAAGCTGAAGGCTATCAGCTGGATGAATTAACCTACATTTTTTGCTCAGATGCGTATCTGCTGCAGATCAATCAGCAGTATTTAAACCATGATACCTACACAGATATTATCACCTTTGATAATTCGGCAGAAAAAGGCATTATAACCGGCGATATATTTATTTCTATTGAAAGAATACGCGAAAACGCGGCTAAGTTTAACCAATCGGTTATTGACGAGCTACACCGGGTGATTATACACGGTACCCTGCATTTATTAGGTTATAAAGACAAAACTGCCATTGATAGCAAAAATATGACACAAATGGAAGATAAATATTTGGATAAGAGAACGTTTAATAAGTAATTTTACATCAACCAAAAAATATTTAAACAATTAAGCCATGAAAAAATTATTAGTAATATTCTCATTAATGTTTGCTACCGCATTTGCGGCAGTAGCACCTGATACTGTTTACACCTTCAAGTTAAAAAGTTTAGATGGAGATAACTTTTCGTTAGCCCAGTACAAAGGCAAAAAGGTATTAATTGTAAATACTGCCTCAAAATGCGGCTACACTCCTCAATATACCGAATTGCAAAAACTTCAGGACCTTTACAAAGACAAATTAGTTATTGTTGGCTTTCCTGCTAATAACTTTAATAACCAGGAACCTGGCAGCGTGGCTGACATTAAGGCCTGTGTGGCTGAAAAGGGCGCTCATTTTTTACTAAGCGAAAAAATAAGTGTCAAAGGTGCGGATATAGCCCCATTATTTCAATACCTAACTACTGCTCCTAATCCTGATTTTACTGGCGAGGTTAAATGGAACTTCGAGAAGTTTTTAATTGACGAAAATGGAAAATTAATTCACCGTTTCCGTTCTGCCGTAAAACCTACTTCAGAAGATATTACAAAATATTTGTAATCTATATTATATTGATAAAAAGAAAGGGCTTCCAAGTTTGGGAGCCCTTTCTTTTTATACAAGCTAAGAAGGATATCTTACATCATCGGGATATCTAAAACCAGCAATCGTGTATTTGCCTCGGTATCAATAGTTAATGTATCGGTATCATAAATACCTAATGCATCTCTTTTGCCTAACACCTGGTCGTTTACTTTTACCGAGCCCTCAATAATAAATATATATACGCCATTGCCCGATTGACTTATAGTATATTCTATTTTCTGCCCGGCTTCAAAATCACCCATTGAAAATGTGGCATCCTGGTTTACCCACAAGGTATCTTTGTTTTCTTTATCAGGAGATACCAAGGTTACCAGTTTATTGTCACCTAATACATCTTCAAAGCTTTTTTGATCATAACGTGGTTTAATATTCCTTTCTTTCGGGAAAACCCATATTTGTAAAGCGCTTGCAGGCTCTGTTTTAGAATGATTATATTCTGAATGGGTGATACCGGTACCTGCAGACATTACTTGTATTTCGCCGGCACGTATCACACCTATGTTACCCATACTATCTTTATGCTCAATTGCACCGGCAAGTGGTATGGTAATAATCTCCATATTATCATGGGGGTGTGTACCAAATCCTGCCCCCGCCGCAATAATATCATCGTTTAAGACTCGTAATGCACCAAAATGTACTTTATCAGGGTGATAATAAGGGCCAAAACTGAATGAGAATTTAGCTTTTAACCATCCGATATCGTTGGTTCCGCGTTCATTAGCAGGATAAAAAATACTTTTCATGATCTTGTTGTTTTAATAAACACATGTTTAAACATGCAAATTTTATTCCACAAATTAATTATATGTATTTTTGCATAAAAATTTAACGTTAAATGGCATATAAAGCTGTTATTGTAGGCGCAAGCGGACTAATTGGCAGAAACTTAGTAAATACCTTATTATTAACGCATGAATATAGCGAAGTAGTAAGTATATCCCGAAAAAAACTTCCGTTACACAGCGGTAAACTAAAGCAGGTGATTGCCGAGTTTGATGATGTGAATGAATACGAAGAGTATATAACCGGCCGGGCTTTATTTTGCTGCTTGGGCTCAACCCGCAGTAAAACTCCCGATAAAAAGGAATATTATAAGATCGACCATGATCACCCGGTAAAATTGGCAGAGATAGCTAAAAAAAATGGGGTTGAACAATATCACCTGGTATCGTCAATAGGTGCCGATTCTACAGCTTCTAACTTTTATTTAAAAATGAAAGGCGAAACCGAGGAGGATATAAAGAAAGTAGGCTTACAAGCGTTGTGTATTTACAGGCCCTCGTTTTTAGTAGGCGAAAGAACAGAAAGCCGCCAAATGGAGCGTATTGCCATTAAATTTATGTTGCTGATAAGTCCATTGCTGGTAGGGCCGTTAAGAAAATACCGGGCCATACATGCCAAAGCGGTTGCCAAGGTTATGTACAAAACATCATTAAAACCAAGGGAGGGTGTATACATCTACTCTTCTGAACAAATAAAAAGACGCGCGTGAGTACTTATATATCTGCCGAAAATTTAGGGCATTCTTTTCATGATCATTGGTTATTTAAAAATATATCCATTGGCATAAACCGTGGGCGCAGGGTGGCATTAGTTGGAATAAACGGAGCGGGCAAAACCACTCTTTTAAAATTATTGGCAGGTACTTTAAAACCAACAGAGGGCAAGGTTGCCCAAATGCGAGACCTTAATATGGGCTACCTGGAACAGGACCCTGGCTTTAAGGATGCGGTTACCATAAGCGATTATATTTTCCATGCGGATAATATACAGCAGCAATTAATAAAAAAATACGAGGAATTGCTTGAAAATGAGCCAGATAATATGAGGGCCATTGAAAAAGTAATGGAAGAGCTAAGCGAAGTGGATGCCTGGGAGTATGAATATAAGATCAAGACCATTTTAGGTAGATTGGATATCCATCATTTGAATCAAAGCATTAGCACCTTATCGGGAGGACAGCGCAAAAGGTTGGCGCTTGCTAAGCTTTTGATAGAAGATCCGGACATTTATATTTTAGATGAGCCTACCAATCACCTGGATATTGATACTATTGAGTGGCTGGAGAAATTGCTTACCGAAGGCTCAAAAACTATACTAATGGTTACGCACGACAGGTATTTCCTGGATAATGTATGTAACGAGATATTGGAGATTGATAAAGGTAAGATCATTCCTTATGTAGGAAACTACGGCTATTATTTGGAGCGTAAGGCCGAACGCGAAGCATCTGACGAAGCTACATTCCAGAAAAATTCTAACCTGCTACGTAAGGAGTTGGAATGGATGCGCAGGCAACCTAAAGCCAGGGGAACCAAGTCAAAATCAAGAATTGACGCGTACCATGAGCTGAATGAAAAAACGCAAAATAACGGCCCAAAAGTAAATGTAGAGCTAAGCGTTAAAACCGCACGACAGGGCAATAAGATATTAGAGATCAAGGACGTTAGCAAGGCTTTCAACGGCAAGCCTTTTGTAAGTCATTTCAACTACGTATTTAAAAAAGGCGACCGTATAGGCCTAGCCGGGAAAAACGGCACAGGCAAATCAACATTATTGAACTTAATTACCGGAGGCATAGCGCCTGACAGCGGCATTATTGATAAAGGCGAAACAACCGTATTTGGATACTTCCATCAGCAGGGTATAGCTTTTAAAGAGGATGAGCGCGTAATAGATATTGTAAAAAACGTAGCCGAGTTTATTACGATGGCCGATGGGAAGATGATATCTGCTTCGGCCCTGCTCACGCTGTTCCTTTTTCCGCCGCCTAAACAATATGGCTTTGTATCTAAGCTTAGTGGCGGCGAAAAAAAACGCTTGCAGCTGATGCATATATTAATGAAGAACCCTAACTTTCTGATACTGGATGAGCCTACCAATGACCTGGATATTGATACCTTAAATGTATTAGAGGAGTTTTTAACCGGGTATGGCGGTGTCTTAATGATGGTATCGCACGATAGGTATTTGTTGGACAAGCTAACCGACCAATTGTTTATAATGGAAGATGCCGGCCATGTACGTATATATAATGGCAATTATTCGTCATATAGGCTTGAGATGGCGGATAATAAACAACAAAGCAAGAAAACCACCGTTGTTGATACGCCGGTACCTGTTGCTGCAAAGAAAAATAAATTAAGCTTTAAAGATCAAAAAGAGCTGGATACGCTGGAAAAAGAGATCGAGATTGTAGAAAGTCAAATCAGGGACGCAACCGATCAACTAAATACTATGGGTATTGACAACAACAAGGTGATTGAATTGTCAGAGAAAATAGCCCAACTAAACTCAACGCTTGATGAAAAAAGCATGCGCTGGATAGAATTAACCGAATTATTAGAAGCATAAAATGACAACATCAGACATCATAGCATCTATTGGCGTTATTATACTTTTGATAGCTTTTGTATTAAACTTATATAAATTGGTGTCGGCCGAAAGCCGTATATATACATTGCTGAACTTTGTTGGTGCGGCCACTTGTGGGTATGCTTCTTATTTAATTAGCTTTTATCCATTTGTGGTTTTAGAGGGGATTTGGGCGGCGTTTGCGCTATTCTCTTTTCTAAAGGTTCCACGTGGAACATCAAAATAACAATAAAACAACATGTTCCACGTGGAACACGGAGGTAAAAATGTTTAAAAAATATAATGTAATTGTAGTTGGGGCCGGCCATGCCGGATGCGAGGCGGCGGCTGCTGCGGCTAATTTGGGCTCCTCTGTCCTGCTGGTTACCATGAACATGGGCACTATTGCACAAATGAGCTGCAACCCGGCAATGGGAGGCGTGGCTAAGGGACAAATAGTGCGGGAGGTGGATGCTATGGGTGGGTATTCGGGAATTATAACCGATAAAACATCACTCCAATTTAGAATGCTTAACCTATCAAAGGGCCCTGCTATGTGGAGCCCCCGTGCACAAAGCGACCGTATGCGGTTTGCCGAAGAATGGCGTTTAGCACTAGAGCGTACGCCAAATGTCGATTTTTGGCAAGATATGGTAAGCGGGCTGATAGTAAAGAATAACACGGTTTGTGGTGTACGCACGTCCATAGGTGTAGAAATTGAAGCCGATTCGGTAGTATTAACTAACGGAACATTTCTGAATGGTGTAATACACATTGGCGAGAAAAAGTTTGGTGGAGGCCGTGCAGGCGAAAGGGCGGCCACCGGAATTACCGAGCAATTAATTGAACTAGGGTTTGAATCTGGCCGAATGAAAACTGGTACACCTCCGCGTGTAGATGGCCGCAGCTTAAACTATAGCCTGATGGAAGAGCAATGGGGCGACGATGAGCGCGGCCGTTTTTCTTACACCGATGTTGAAATGATGCAGGAGCAACGCTGTTGCTGGATCACCTATACCAATACCAACGTACATGAAACGTTAAAGGAGGGCTTTGAAAAGTCCCCTATGTTTACCGGTAGAATTAAAGGTTTGGGTCCTCGCTACTGCCCATCAATTGAAGATAAGATTAACCGATTTGCCGAGCGCGACAGGCACCAGATATTCGTTGAACCGGAGGGCTTAAACAGTGTGGAGATGTATATTAATGGTTTCTCTACTTCATTGCCTGAAGACGTACAATACAAAGCACTAAAGCAAATACCGGGTTTTGAAGATGTAAAGATGTTCCGTCCAGGTTATGCTATTGAATATGATTTCTTCCCGCCTACACAGTTGGGACTAACTTTAGAAACTAAAAAAATAGCTAACCTATTTTTTGCCGGACAAATAAACGGAACAACGGGATACGAAGAAGCGGCATCACAAGGCTTTATTGCGGGTATTAACGCGCATCAAAAAGTACATGATAAACATGAGTTGATATTAAAAAGATCAGAATCATATATTGGTGTATTAATAGATGACCTGGTAACCAAAGGAACTGAAGAGCCTTATAGAATGTTTACCTCACGTGCCGAACACCGTCTGCTATTAAGACAAGATAATGCAGATATTCGTCTAAGTCCTATTGCCCACGATCTAGGCTTAATTAGCGATGAGCGTTTAGACAAGGTAAATCAAAAGATAAAAAACTCGGATGATATTGTAGCCTATACCAAAGGTCATTCTATCAACCCTGCAGAAATAAACAATTATTTAGAAGAGTGGGGAACAAGCCCACTATCACAAGGTGCCAAGTTATTTGCTCTGTTAAGTCGCCCTCAAATTTCTTTTACTGATTTGGTTAAAGCAGATGAAGAATTAAAAATCTTGTTATCCGGTTACGATAAAGAAACTATTGAGCAGGCTGAAATAAAAATCAAATACGAGAGTTATTTTGAAAAGGAAATGGAGATTGTTGGCAGAATGAAAAAAATGGAGGACAGGTCTATCAATCCGGATTTTAATTATCATCAATTGCAATCTTTATCAAAAGAGGCCCGCGAAAAATTAATGAAAATTAAACCACGTACTTTGGGCCAGGCTTCCAGAATTTCGGGTGTGTCGCCATCAGATATTTCAGTTTTAATGGTTCATATGTCCAGATAATTAATAAAACTTTGATATTCAATGATTTATAAAAAATCAATTATAGGCTAATATTTTTAAATCTGAATAATAATCTTCGTCAAAATAAAAAAATTGCTTATTTCGCTTAAAAATGCTGTTAAATAAAAAATCGCCTTTTTTAATCCCCCTTACACTACTTTTTTTGGCCATATTAATGGCCATTGGGTGTGCCGTACCGCAAAAACCCCAGGGTGGCCCAAAAGACGAGACTCCGCCTAAATTATTAAAGGCATCGCCGGTAAATGAGACACGCAATTTTGCAGCAAAAAAAATAATATTGCAATTTGACGAATATTATAGATTGGTAAATCAGTACCAGGAAATAACCTCGAGCCCCGTGCTGGAAAAAACAGAATTTAAAATGAGGGGTAAAAATTTAGAAATAGAAATTAAGGATTCTTTACTAAAGGAAACAACTTATGCAATAAATTTTGGTAAGGCTATAGCTGATGTTAACGAGGGGAATGCTTTAACAAACTTCAAGTACGTGTTTTCTACCGGTAGTCAAATAGATTCATTAAAAATATCGGGCACGGTTGTTAACAACCTTACGCTTCAAAAAGAAAAAGACGTAATGGTAATGCTGATCCCACTAAAACAAGATTCGTTAATATTTGGCAAGAAGAAACCGGGCATATACGCAACTACTGACACATCGGGAGCATTTTCATTAACTAACTTGCATGAGGGCCAATACAAATTATATGCTTTGAAAGAAGTTGTTTCCAATAAAATTTTTGATGATGATAATGAATTTATCGGCTTCCCCGGCAAGGTTATCAATTTAACAAAAGACACGTCTAATATCAAATTACAACTGTTTAAACAAATTCCCCAAAATTTTCGCCTTATCGATCACCGCTTTGATCCTTCCGGGAAAATATTCCTATCTTTTAATAAGAGCCTGGCAAACCCGTCTTTAAAAATAATTGATCCTGTAGCACTGGATGCTCAAAAATTGGTGGAGTTTACTAAAACCAGGGACACTGCTTATCTATATATGCGCACCTTGGATTTTGACACATTAAAAGTAGCCATATTGGATAACAATATAGCGTTAGACACCACGACGTTGGGTAAAGCGCGAAAGGAAACCTTTAAAGCCCCCTTAACCATAATTACCAGTGCTGATATAGGAAACTTACTAAAACCGGGTACTGACCTGCAAATATATGCGAGTTCGCCTATTACCGGCCGGCTACCTTCATTGATAAGCCTTAAAGAAAACGATACTTATGTTACTAACTATACATTGGTAGAAGACCCCACCGATGCGAAGCATCTAACATTAAGATATAGGTGGAAGGATAATGCGACTTACCTGCTCACTTTTAGTGAAGGCGCTTTAACCGGATTTTTTGGTGAAAAAAATCCTAATTCGCCTAAAAGGTTTAAGTTGAATAAGCCGGATAACTATAGTGGAATGCTTTTAAAGGTAACGTTGCCCGATACCGGCCGCTCGTATATAGTTGAATTATTAAATGAGAAAGGGGATGTAACTTTAAGATCAGATATAATTACGAAAAGCACAACCCTGGAGTATAAGAATATTCCTGTTGGAAAATATAAGGTAAGGGTTGTTTACGATGCTAACCGAAATGGTAAATGGGATACAGGAAATATAAAAGAAAGCAGGCAACCGGAAAATATTTGGCTACACCCAAAAACCATGATATTGCGCCCTAACTTTGAGGTGGGAGAAGATGCAGTTGTTCCGAACGAATCTAATCCTTAAACCAGCCGGAATACATGATGTAATTATCAGGCAATCTATCCAATAAACCCTTTTGCTCATCTGTTAAAGGTTTGATTTTTTTTGCAGGAGTGCCAGCATATAGATAACCTGACTCGCATAAAGTATTCTCTAAAACGACAGATCCTGCTGCAATAATTACATAGGACTCTACCACGGCATTATCCATAACTATAGCGCCCATACCTATCAATACCCTATCATGCAGCGTACAACCATGTACCAGGGCATTATGGCCAATGGAAACATTGTTGCCAATATTGGTCGGGGCCTTTAAATAAGTGGCGTGTATAACCGCGCCATCCTGTATATTGGTGTTATTACCTATTTTAATATAATGCACATCGCCACGTATAACCGCGTTGAACCATACCGAACATTTATCGCCCATTACTACATCACCAACAATAGTGGCGTTTTCGGCAATAAAACAATCTTCTCCCCAAACAGGGCTTTTATCTTTTACGGGTAGGATTAAAGGCATAAATTAATTGTCTGAATTACTGATTATACAGATTAACTAAATTACACAGATTTTCATCAATCAGTGAAATCCAAAAATCATATTAATATGTGATCTTATTAATCTGTGATCTAAAATACCGTATCCTCTAAAACTTCCTGATGTTGAGGATAATCTGTCGTATAATGCAGTCCTCGGCTTTCCTTACGCATCATAGCCGATTTTACCACAATATACGATACCTGTATCAAATTACGCAGCTCGCAAAGTTTTACAGATACTTTGGTACGCTTATAAAAAGCTTCGGTCTCCTCATACAATAAACCTAAACGGCGCATGGCTCGTTCCAACCTGAAATCAGAACGTACTATACCTACATAATCGCTCATTATTTTTTGCATTTCGCGCACGTTGTGGGTTACTAATATGTCTTCGTTGGATAATTGCACACCTTTTTCATCCCAGTCGGGTATATTATCAGGAATAACCGCTTTATCAAAAGTTTTAACAGAGCTTTCGTAAATGCGGTGTGCGAAAACCAATGCTTCTAATAAGGAGTTAGAAGCCAAACGATTAGCCCCATGTAAACCCGTTGATGCACACTCGCCGCAGGCATATAAATTTAATATGGATGAGCGGCCCTCATGATCAACTAAAACACCACCGCACATATAATGGCATGCCGGAGAAACAGGTATCATGTCTTTGGTCATATCAATACCTATCTCCAAACACTTAGCATATATATTAGGGAAGTGTGTTAAAAGGTCCTTTTTACTACGGTGCCTGATATCCAGGTACACATAATCTTCACCCGATTTTTTTATCTCGGCATCAATAGCGCGGGCAACAATATCACGAGGGGCTAATGATTTTCGCTCATCATACTCCTGCATAAATTCCTCGCCGTTAGTACGCTTTAATATACCACCAAAACCACGCACCGCTTCTGATATTAAGAATGATGGATAATCCCCGGGGTTATATAAAGCCGTTGGATGGAACTGGATAAATTCCATATTCCTCACTTTGCCTTTTGCACGGTAAACCATAGCCACACCATCGCCGGTAGCAATGGTTGGATTGGTGGTAACCGAGTATATATGCCCTGCACCACCTGCAGCCATTACCGTAACCTTTGATATAAATTTATCAACGGTACCATCTACCGTATTTAAAGCATAAATACCATAGCAGGTAATATTATCTGATGATTTATTTACATATTCACCCGTATGGTGCTGAGTGATCAGATCCATTGCAAAATAATGGCTCAGTATTTCAATATTAGGGTTTTTATGTATCTCCTCTAATAATGATCTTTCAATTTCAAACCCAGTGATATCTTTATAATGTAACACCCTAAATTCAGAATGTCCTCCCTCTTTTGCAAGGTCATAAATACCTTCATTGGTTTTATCAAAGTTAGTTCCGTAGGCAATAATTTCATCAATTCTTTCGGGACCCTCTTTAACTACCATCTCCACAACTTGCTTATCGCATAGCCCATCACCGGCAATCAGGGTATCATCTATATGTTTTTCAAATGAATCTTCCTCTTTATCCACAACTACGGCAACACCACCCTGGGCATACTTAGTGTTAGATTCATCTTCATTTGATTTGGTAACTATCAGAACCTTACCATGCTTTGCAGCTTTTAGTGCAAAACTTAATCCGGCAATGCCCGATCCGATAACCAGGAAATCCACATTTTTGGTCATATTACTATATATAATGGATGTAAAATTAAGGGTTATGTTAATAATAGACTGTAAAGATGTTAATTTTGTGTAAGTAATAACTTAATAAGTTTTATACTCGTTAATAACCCCGATATTTGTGCCGATCGCCATCAATTTTTAAGCGATTTATAAGTGCTTTTAACGATGAAATTAACATTATAATAACCAATAAAATATTAACAAATAAGTTTTTAAAATAAAAATTGATAATAATACTATACTCATAATCAATCAGATAAAAAACTAAAACAGTTTAAAATCTGTTGATAAATAGTTAAAAACAACTTTTATAGTAAATCGTATCACAACTTTTAAACAATACTAACACACCAATAACAATAG
>CAZTAU010000033.1:0-42834 GCA_964611565.1 uncultured Mucilaginibacter sp.
ATTATTGCTTGTAGTTATAGTCTGTATGTTTAATAATATTTCCATCCTTATCCTTGATGTTCACCAACCGCTGAAAATCATCATATTCATAGTAAGTTGTCATCCCTTTGGCATCGGTAGATGAGGTTATACCTACCAATGGAGCGTAGGTGTAAGTGGTAACTAAAGCGTTGGGCAGTGCCGTTCGTAATGTTGCCATGTAACCACGAATCTGTGTATCGCTTAATGTGTTACCATTAAGTAAATCAACTACGGTTTGGGTAAGCGCGGCCACCAAATCCTGATAAGTGGCGTTTTTTACTTCCGCCACCGGGTATTGCTTATTGTATCCCCATATATATGCGGTCGACGGGGCATCCGTTTTCTGCTGCTGCAGCAAATTGCCTTTATCATCATAACTATAAAATGTTAAAGCCGGGCTGTATGCAGTATTGTTAGTAACAAAAGAATTGCTGCTTAGGCCCGAGCCCGTACCAAAAGTAGATAGTGGAATAGGAACAGCAGTTTCTAATCTATAAACCTGCTCGGGATAAGGTTTAGAAGGCTTGAAAGTAGTAATGGTTCCACCGATAATTTGTTGGTTAGAAACTGTAGGGTTAGGTATGGTGTGAACAGATGCATCTTTCGTTTGGCGATAAGTATACTCTTCAATAGGAACGCCAGTAACATGCAAATCTTGTAAGTTTTTAATTCCTATCGCTTCGTTGTTAGTAGGCACCCCTGTAAAAACATAATCCTGCGCGTACTTTTTGTTGGTTACAACTTCATTAACAATATTTATAGCATTATTTGAACCAGAGCTTGTTGATGTACTCACCTGTGCTAATTGATAATGACTATTATTGTATGTATAATTTGTTGTTGTTTCTGTATACTTCGAGGCATCGTTAGGATCGTAAATACGCTCTTTGACAAAGCTTGGTGAAAAAAACTCGCTTACTACCCAATATGTTGCAAGTGGAGCAACCTGTTGAATAACACAGCCTCCAATCCAAATATCATTACGACCGGGCATGTATCCCGCGATATCCTTTTTAAAGACAGATTTATACCCATAGGTTATTGCTTTTAAAGGAATTAAACTATTGTTTTTCCAGCCTAAATATTCAGTGCTTGACTCTAATCCCCGCCACCAGTCATAATTCTCATGAGGGGGAAACGGAAATGCCCTGTATGGGTCTGGATGCATACTGTAATGATGCCTGATTTCTCCATTATTTTCGAAATTTTCAGTTACTTCAGTATAGCCAACATAACCGCCGGCGGTAGTAGCTAACGGGTAATTGCTCAAAGACTGCGAGACTAAATAATAGTGATCTCCAAATATAGGGTTGTCACATCCATAGTAAGATGACGGTAATCTTGTATTGACATGCAAATCATAGGTGTAATCAGAATAATTTACAAGTTGGCCACTGCTTGGATGCAATGGGTCATTTTCAACAATGTAGCGATATTTTTTTATCGTTGGTTGTCCACCGTCTCCTGGTTGATTTATAATTTCTTTAATCCTCAGACCACCCACCCAGGCTGCATTATTGGCGCTTGCATCGGTAGTCATCGTATGAACGTTATATTGAAAGTAAAGGTTATTTCTATAACAATCATAAACGACCCTTATTTTATACGTGCCAGCAGGCAAAAAAATAGTCTCTGTGTGCACATCGGTAAGGTATCGGTAATTCACACCGTCCTTTAATAAATATGCTTGAAATGCATCACAATTTACAAGGTTATTATCGAAACCTTCGGCGTGAATTTCCGCTAATGACCCCCCGGTTGGGATCACAAACTCCTCAGTTTCATACGGGGAGGTTATCGTCGAATATGGGATATTAGGTGCAGATAAAAAATGATAATTATGGACTATCGGTAAATATGCCTCTGGGGGATTAGCGGCAGTATTATTTTCATAAGTAAATTCGGTTTCCCCTCCTGTAGGATATTTTATTTTTTTTAGCATAAATGCCTGCGAAACTTCCGGATTTGCACGCCTGTCTGCTCCTGGATAGATATAATTTCCCACTTTCTTTCCAGGAATTAAAGTTGAATTACTTTTACCATTATAATAACCCCAGTAATCTCTTGAATAATCATTTTTATGGAGTGCCTGAAGGGATTCATTGTATGTAAAAATGTAAGGTGGCTTTTGACCTGTTGGCGACTTTTCTGTTAGGGATGTTAATTTGAGCCGGGTAGATGAAGATCCTGACCCAGCTCCAAAATAATCATAAGCAAAATCGAATTTTTTTATTAGTTGATTGGCCTGATTATAAATTTCTATCTGGTCAATAGCTTTTTCGCCAGGCAGATCAAGCCTTTCTGTAGAACTATAATTAAACTTAAGATATCCCTCTGAAAAATCGATTCTGGTAAGTTGATAAGAATTAATAACATTATTTCCACCACAAGAGCCACTGTTACTAATGCTTTCATAACCGTAACCACTTAAGTACATATATCGCGTCTCTCCCAGAAATACTGGACGCATATAATTAACGCTATTATATGTGAATGTTATCTCCCTAGCCCCATCAGCAGACTTTATTTTAGTAATGAACCATGCAGTAACATTTTCTAAAGATTCGGTACCGCACATATCTGTATAACTCCTTTCGGCTTTATCAAACTCATAAACAGTTCCGTCTTCCGTTGTGATTTTCCAGCCCAACCCAGCGCCGGTAAATTGCGAGCCGCGTAAAGTAGAAATTAGTAATCCGTTTACAGGATAGCCATGCACTTCGCCATCCTGGTCTATAAAAAACTTGCCAGATCTTCCGTTAAAATTATAATAAAATATATCTGCCTGAGAATCTCTTGACCCATTTTCTATATTTAATGTGGCGGTGTTATAAGCAGAACCGGTAAGATTTTCCAAACGGTTGTAAGATGGAGTAATCCACCCAAATTCATCTGCATATCCTCTGATTTGCCTTCCAATAACTCCTCCTGCATTTAAACTCCACCCAATACCTACATTTGAAGCCTCTTCTTCTACTTTTATTCCTCCTGCATGATAACTTAAACTCACAGGAAGATTTAATGCTCCGTCTTTAATCTCATATAATGGAATAGAAATATTGGGTATTCCGGTATAAAGCGCAACAGGTATTTCACCATATTTACCTAACGACGCTGTAGTTGCTGAGGCAGGAATTACAGTTCTAAGATTGTAGTTCCCATTTTGCTGCGCTTCAGCTTTAGTTTGACTGAAAAATAATAATGTTAAAATGGCAATAAACTTTCTACAGTGACTAAGCTCTTTATAAAACAATGAAGAAATGCACTTAGCATTAACATTTATAAACCGAGATTTTTGTGCGTTCATAGGGTTGGTTTTTATAAGTTATTTGTTCTCAATTGATTTCAATCTTCTCTCTAATTCAGCAATTGTTGTTTGAAAGACTTGATTTTGGGTGTGTTCTTTTATAAGATACAATGTCAACTCCTCAATCTTTTTCATCTGAAGGTTAACCATCTCGCCCAGATTAATACCACTTTTAATCACTTCCTGCGTTGAGGGCATTTCAGGTAAGCGATGATTGTTATCTATATAGGTTTTGACGGATGTAAGTGAGGGTAGATCATAGTTTGGTTCAAATACATAATCTGACCAACCGTTCATATCTACTTTTACTTCCTGACTATGAATTGTTCCGTTGACAGCCAGTTTAGCGTCAGGATTAATTGTTCCTATGCCAACATTGCCGTCAACCAAAAGATGCATTTGTGTAGTACCACCTACTTCAGTTATATTTTTTAAATGTAACGCGGCGTTTGCATTACCTGAACCAGGAACAGTAACGGGTACAATTGAGTTCGTTTGATTGTAACCACTTAAAACAGCGTCAGTATACATACGCAAATCTGTATATATTCCATTTGTTCCAAAACGGAGATCACCATTTAATTGCAATGTAGAAACTGGAGTGGTTGTTCCAATACCAACCTTCCCATTAGTCAAATCAAGTGACATTAAATTCGTGCCTACTAAATCATTGAATTTCGTTACCCCAGCACCATGAACAATCTGAAGGCCGTCATTAAATGCAGTCTTAGAACTATTTGCCAAAATCAAAGAAGCAGCACTAGCACCAGTATTAGTTGTACTAATTCTGATTGCAGTCTCAGATGCTCCACCATCAACATCTAGTTTATTGCCTGGACTTGGTGTACCAATACCAACGTAGCCAGATGAATTAATACGCATCTTTTCACTGGGTTGGTAACCGTTAAGTCTTGTAGAAAATATTAATGCGCCCGAATAGTCACCACTGCTTCCGTTTTCCTTAACTCCTGATATGTTAGCAAAGGCTGTATGATTAGGTGTCGCTGTGTAGTTACCTGCAAATGAAATACCACCGCCAACACCAAGTGCAAATGTGCGTGTATCTCTACTTTGAATTGTGGATTGATATGCTGGGCCGCCGTATATTGTCGGATCACCCGCGACCTCTAAGCTTAAGTAGGGGATTGTTGTACCAATACCCACATTATCCATTGTAGTTGTGGGGTTACCACTTGTACTAAATTGCGCGTAAGAGCAAAAAGAGGCCAGAGCTAAGCCTAGCGTTAGGATTAGTTTTTTCATGATATGTGATAAGTAGGTTGCAATGAATTGCCTTTCAATTCATTGTTAATTATAAAGCAATCTAAACATTAAATATTATTTAAACAAGCACCCATTTATACTTTCTTCCACAGTCGGCGCAATTATAAGGTGGGTATATATTGATCGATGCTGAAACTATATGTACTACATTGGAAACCAATAGTTAGGACACTTTTAAGTGAGTGATATATACCACTTATTATTTTTGTCTTTTATAACTTATTATTTGCAAGTTTTACCTTTTGAGGTAAGGGCTTGTTAGTAGTTCACATTGACGTTTAACCACTTCAAGCTATCGTAGTTTTGCCAATCGGCTAATTTGCCTTTGCAATGATTTATTTATACTCTTTTGTTCTACTATTTGCTCGCTCTGTTTTATTATTTGCTCATTCTGTTTTATAAGGTACAATGTTAATTCCTCTATTTTTTTCGTTTGCAACCTTACTATTTCACCTAAATTGATACCATTCTCTTTCATCTCTGCCTCAGAAGGCATATCAGGAAGGTGTTGGTTTTTATCTATGAAGGTTTTGACCAGTGATAAGGGAAGTAAGTTATACTTCGGTTTAAACACGTAGTCTGGCCAACTGCTATGTAATTTAACTGTAACTGATTCGGCAATTGCATTGCCATTTACAGCTAGTTTATAGCCTTTAGGGTCACTTGTTCCGATCGAAACATTGCCAGAACTATTCACGCGCATCCGCTCACTAATACCAGTAGCGTCTCTTGTCGCAACTACAAAAGAACCGTTGTTTGAATTATAAGCCTCTCCAACAACTCCTAATTGGGCTACAGGGTTGTAGTTACCTCCATCAGGTGAGGTTTGTAAAGAAATGAAAGAACTATTTATCCCATTTCCAATGTTCGTAGGATTGTTATAAAATCTTGCAATTACCTGTGGTGATGTAGTTGAATAATTACCCGAAATGGCATCCATTACGTCAAATTTTTTAATAGGGCTCCGGAACTCGCATTTACAGAAAGTTTAGCAGTTCCACCTATCGTAAAAGGACTCGTCGTTCCTATTCCAACATTGCCAGTATCAAAATTGAATTTCGATGCTTGAAAAGTCAAAGGTGTAAGGGCGATGCCAAGATTAATTGATTTAATCCAATGGGAGTTACCATCATAATTACCAACAGCCAATGTATTAGTCGCATCATTCTTTATATGAATTTCTGATGCGGCACCCTGAATAGCCAGTTTTGACGTTGGATCTGTTGTACCAATACCAACATAGCCATTATACTGAATACGCATTCTTTCACTAAAACTCCCTCCTTCATTAGTACTTATGGTCAAACCAGCATTATATGCGTTAGTGTTATATCCACTTAATTCAAAAGCTGGCACTGTTACTGAGCCTCCAACATTTCCTCTTAGAACTGCACTGCTTCCTGTTGGAGCCCATATATCAAGCTTTGCTTGTGGACTTGATATTCCTATACCTACATTTCCAGAATTAGTGTTATATATATCAGTACCATTTTGCCATTGTGCAAATGATGAGAAATAGTTAGCCGAAGCTAAGCTTAGCATTAGTAGCATTCTTTTCATGTGATAAGGGTTGTTATTTTATAGTATTGGTAACCAGTCCTTTTAAATCTTCAATTTGCTTTTGTTGTTCTATAAGGTATAGAATCAATTCTTCAATTTTCTTAGTTTGAATTCTCACTATCTCCCCTAGATTGAGGCCATTTTTAGCAACCTCTTGCTCAGAAGGCATTTCGGGTAAATGTTGGTTCTTATCAATGTAAGTTTTGATTTCATCAAGAGAAGGTAATTATACGTTGGTTTAAATACATAATCAGGCCAACTGCCACGTAGCTTGATTGTAACGGATTCTGCTATTGCATTGCCATTTATTGCAAGTTGTAACCTTGAGGGTCGGTGATGCCGATACTTACACTACCGGAACTATTAACTCTCATCCGTTCACCAACACCGGTTGCATCTCTTGTGGCAATAACAAAAGATCCATTATTTGAATCGTAAGATTCTCCGACAACACCAATAGAAGCAACAGGATTATGACCATAGCCATCCGAAGTTGTTTGCAGGTTAATAAATGCACCATTTACTCCACTTCCTACGCTAGCGGGATTATTAAAAAACCGAGCTACTACCTGCTGTGATGTAGCAGAGTAATTACCCGGAATGTCATCAACCACATCAAGTTTAGCAACAGGGTTTGTTGTACCAATACCCACATTTCCAGTCCCTGGGAATGTGTTTTGTGCAAAAGAAGAATAAGAAGCTATAGCTATGCTTAGGGTTAGGATAAGTTTTTTCATGATGTGATTACTGTAATTTCAATTGGCGTTTAAGTAGATTTATCTGATTCTGTTGTAACTGGATTTGTTTGTCTGTATCTTCCTGCTGTTTTATAAGGTACAATGTCAACTCCTCTATCTTTTTAGTTTGTAGCTTTACAATCTCACCTAGGTTGATGCCATTTTTTGAAACTTCTTGCTCAGAAGGCATGTCAGGTAGACGCTGCTTCTTTTCTATAAAAGTCTTGACTTCTGTAAGTGAGGGTAATTTGTACTCCTTTTTAAATACGTAGTCTGGCCAGCTACCGTGAAGTTTTACTGTCATTGTTTCAGCTATTGCACTGCCATTTACGGCAAGCTTGTAGCCTTGGGGATTGGTGGTACCGATACCCACATTTCCTCCATTTATATAACTATTTCCTGAAGTATTCAAATAGACTGCTCTAGTGCCTTGGTGGCTAACAGCAAACCCATGCTCTCCTGCTGCATTATGAGTCATCCATTCTAATACTCCATCTATAGGAGAGTACAGTGTTTTATCAGTTGAATTTTGATTAGCAAAACCAATTCCTCCATTTATATCAAGTTTTTGATTAGCATTCGTTGTACCAATACCAACATTGCCCGAACTTGAAATTTGTAAGTAGGTGTGCTTCCTGTATAAAACTGAGTAACTACCCCCGAAACGGTTTGAAAGTTGAACTGGGTATTGGCTGCAATAGCTCCAACCTCAGCCCCATTCATCATCATTGAAAAGTATCCTCCTTGACTTGGACTTCTACCATTTAATGCTAAAACCCCATAATTGCCAATAGAGGGCGGGGTTGTACCAATACCCACATTATCCATTGTAGTTGTAGGGTTGCCACTTGTAGTAAATTGCGCGTAAGAAAACATGTAAGTTAAAGCTATGCTTAATGTTAAAAGAATTTTTTTCATAACAGGATAAGAGAATGGTCTAATTTTTCTTTAATCGATTTATTTGGTTCTGCAACGATTGATTTATAGCTTGTTGCTCTATTATTTGCTTGCTTTGCTCTATAAGGTACAATGTTAACTCTTCAATCTTCTGCAATAACTTAGTATTTAATTCACCTACACTCATCCCATTCTTCTGCATCTCTACTGCTGGTGGTATTTCAGGTAAGTGATGATTTTTATCAATAAAGGCTTTTACTTTTGTAAGCTTAGGTAAGTTATATTTAGGCTCAAATACAAAGTCGGCACCTGTAGTGTTTACTACTATCTCATTAGCTCTGGCACTACCGTTTATATCAAGTTTATAGGTTGCATTAAGTTGTGTAGTTTTGCCGATGAGTACATTACCTCCCAAGCCATTGAGTACAAGAGTAGTAACGTCTGTCCCAGGCTTTATTCCCTGTATCCATGAATAATCATCGTTATGAACACCAATGATAAGTTTATTGTCCGTATTAGCCCCAGTTCCCGAAGTGACTTGAAAGATACCTGTTTGATCTGTACCGTCTGCTGCAGTACTACTACCTATCACTGAAAGCTTAGCTAACGGGGTTGTCGTACCAATGCCAACATTGCCACCATTTTGTATTGTCATTAAGGCATTACCTCCAGTATTATCAATACTCATTGAAGCGTCTGCTGCTCTATATGTTATACTTCTTGGCCCACCACTTGCGTTAGTTGAGAAATTCAAAATAGCATTTGAACCACTAGATATATTTCCAATGTTCATGCTTCCATTTACATCTAATTTATACCCAGGACTTGTTGTGCCAATGCCAACATTGCCATCAGCGCGAACTGTAAATATGGAATTTCCTCCACTTGAATTCGCAGCAATACCACTTGCAACATTAAATGCGTAATAACTAGGCGAGGTTGTATTGACACCGACCATAGTACCGTAATAGTCGCCGTACAGGAACGAAGAAACATAATTAGTATTCCCTGTCGTAACGGTGTGTAATTTATATAAAGGGCTTGTTGTGCCAATACCAACATTACCGGTTTTTGTTATATTCAATAAACTAATTCCACCTGAAGGATGTGGGTTAGTATTAGAGCTATTAACTACGAATCTGAAAGCATTTCCAGTTCCTCCGTTATAGGCCGATACGGTCATGTTCCCATTGACTCCATCCGTGAAAATTCCAGTATTGTAATCTGATAATTTATTTTCGTATTGAGCAAGCGAAATAGTAACGCTAGCTAATGCTATACCTAGCGTTAAAAAAAGTTTTTTCATGATGTGATAAGTTGACTGCAAATGTATTGCTTTTCAATACATTATTAATCAGAAAGCAATGTAATTATTAAATATTATTTAAACAAATACCCTATCATTATCTTAAATAATGAACTAAGCTCGTTTTTATAAGGTGACTTACATTAATAGATGATAAAAATTATTTGTGTTGCATTGGAACTAGTAGTGAATATTAGGACACTTTTTAGTGCGTGATATATACCCTTTATTAATATGTGTCCTTTTATACTTGTTATTTGGAAGTTTTACCTTTTAAAGCAAGGGCTTGTTAGTATTTTTTCGTGTACCCACTCAAGCTATCATCGATTTGCTAATTGATTCATATCATGGCCTTACAATGGATGTATACATTACTAAGCTAAGAAAGCATCTGCAATTTGATCCCTCAATAGAAATCATTAATGTTAGGGGTAAGGTTATAAATTGTTAACTGACTAATTGATAAATACCTAATACTTGTCCTATCCTCCAAAAAGTTCGACTTTCCGCAGATTCCTGTTACTGGTTCAAACAAAAAGCCTCAAGTCTTTTTATATGAGGCTTTTTTATTGCTAATAGGTTAACGTCATCATCTGATTTTAGCCTTGAATCGTCTTGATATCATTTATTACTTCAAACTTTACGGCAACAGCAAAATAGTTTTCAAAGCTAGCTGTAAGAACAAAAGTTTTTCTGCGCTTCCACAGGTAAAAAATATGTTCTGAACCACTTCCTCGGCATTTTCAATATCATTTAAGCGCCTTCCTGCTATAGCCAAACTCTTATGCCAATAACGGTTGTAAATCACCTCAAATGCACCTTCGCTGCTGTTGTTTAGCAAGCTGGCTAATTCATGATAAGTAAGGTTATCGGAAGCTTTCAAGTGCACTTATAATAAGACGAGCTACAAAGAAAGAAATAAAAGTGCATTTGTGGTTTTGTAATCGGAAAAATCAGTTTAGTAATATCCTTTTTATCAAGAACAAATCTTCAAAAAGTTCGCGAATTGTCCCATTCCATCTATCCAGAAAGTTGAGCCAATGCTACGGAACGATACCTTCAATCAAATCTCGAATATCGGTCTTGATCCGCTGATAACTTATCAAGATCTCCGATTGACTAATAGTGCGCGTAGCGGGTATTTGCTGGTAAGCTTGTTCTTCTTGGGCAATGGCTTCATGGTCATTCTGTATTTGACAATGAAACGTTTTGAGCCTAATCTTGTTGGCTGGGTCATCTGCAACCATACCTACAAAATCACCGGAAGACAGTCCTGCTATTTTGGAGGCGGGTATCGCAAAATCTAGTTGTGTTGATCGGCTGACAGAAGTATCGCTGCTGTTGATGGATACACTTTCCTTAATTTGATTGATCTTACCGAAACGCTCAGACAATTGCTTGGCCGTATCGCCGGTAACCTGTCCACAAACAATATTACCGACTATATTCATAATGACTTCGGCCTGTTCGCGCCCATAATCTTTCTTCAATTGGCTATAATCCTGAACAGCTAAAGTAACAGCTACTTTATTTGAACGTGCGGTCGCGATCAGATTATCAATGCCGTTAAAATAGATGGTAGGGAACTCGTCGAATATCAGACTGCACTTTTGTTGATATTTACGATTAACCAATTTGTTGATGCGATTAACATAGAGGGACAATACTGCGCCATAGACTTGGGATTTTGGGGGATTGTTTGCCAAGCAAACGATCTTTGGATCATTTGGATTATTAATATCCAGTGAAAAATCATTGCCGCTTAAAACATAATATAATTGGGGTGATGATAATCTCGCAAGGCTGATTTTGGCACTTGCGATTTGCCCCTCCAGTTGCTCATAAGCTTCGTTCTTCCAAGCCGAAATAAAGGGATTAATAAGTACTTCAATTTCGGGTTCGGTGGTGAGAACAGCAAATAGATCTTTATAATCTACTAACGACAACTCTATAACATGTGGCAGCGTGCAATATTTACCACCCTCATACTTTCTTAAGAACCAGATTAAGGCAGTGACAAAGTTAATGGGCGACTCAACAAAAAAGTCTCCTTGCTTTTTGATCCACTCTCTATTTAAACCTAGCATTATGGTTCGCGCTGATTCAATAGCATCCGTAATATCCACCATTGTTTCCGGTTCAAGCGGGTTACTTCGGTGCATGACCTTTTCAAAATTTATCACATAAAAAGAGCGGCCTCCATGTTGGCGTAGTGCATTATATGCAATACGAGAGAGGTCATCATATTTAAAGTCATAAATAAGCATGGCAAAACCTTTCCGAATATGTTGCGTAATGATATGTCTTATAACGAAATAAGATTTACCTGAGCCCGGGCTCCCGCCAACCAAAGTACCCCTAAATGGGTTGATAATATTAATCCAACTGGCGCGCTCCTTGCCTTTTAATAAGTACTTAGCTGGTAGGTTGATAGAATACTCATTTTCTAAAAAGCGTTCTTCCTGGGGGAACGTTTCATTTTCTTTATTAAAAATATCCGCACCCAATTTAAGTTTGAGCATCCGGAACAATAGCCCCCCACCGGTCATAAATAAAAGATAGCCAAAGGCGGTGATCACAATATAAAGCGCAGCGACCGCTTTGACGGTCAATGGCAGCGCTAAAAACAAACCGCTGATACAATAAAGCAGTAAGCCGGTGAAGCAGTAAGTGAAAATCGTTTTCGGCCTGATCTTTTCGTCCCGCTTGCCTTTGCTACCAACGAGGGACACTATAAGCAAGAGCAATGCGCTCAATTTGGCAATAAGCACCGTTTTAAAGGCCGCCATTTTAGAAAGTGGCAATAAGATGTGGTCAACGATTTTGTGCGTTAATTTAAGCTCCTGAAAAGACGGGTAACAGCATAAATAAAAATGAATGAGCAGTATCGCAATACTCAATAGCCTGGTAAAATCAATGATCTTACGCAGTGCCTGTTCGTTTTCTCCGGTTTGCATAATTATAAATTAAGTCCTTTACGTTTCTTCTTTTTGAATTTGTTAAGCGCAGCCAAGTCTTCACGCTCAGGAGCGAACAACATATCTATTAGCTTGTCACCTGCTGATGCCTGGTTGAATTCATGCGCAGCCTCTGCTTCTTTTTGAAACTGAGCTTTAACCGGGTCCGGTAATAATTGTGCGCTGAGCCGATTAGCGCTATAAACTTTACCCAAATCGCTGCCATTAAATACCGCCTTATTTTTCTGATCGATAAAGGTCACACCATAAATGCGTCCTTCCTCGTTTTGGCGCAGGATGCATTGGACACCTTTTTCGCGCAAAGCTTTTTGAAATTCCTGCCGGCTCAGCGGTCTAATTAATGTGCCATCCAATATTTTAATTAGCTTGTCTTTAAACGGCTTGCGCAGTTGCCCGTTAAGCCGAAATTTTTCTTCCAGTGTTTTGAGTGTAGGTTTACCATATATGGTACTGGCTTTTATGGGAACGCCGATTTTGTTGCCCTGTTTATCCATTATCCAATAGACTAAACCTTTATGTGCATATATGCGGGAATCTTTCGAACCCCGGTCGGCGTGTATGTTATATTGGCCAAGAATAGCATTCAATTCAGGAACATTGGTGAATTTGTAAGCATGTAGTACATGCCCCAGGATATTGGTGATCGTCCGCTTGGTTTCTGCCTTACCATATTCAGCAGCAGAGACGTCCGCTTTCAAATTCGGTTTTTGTTTGGCTTGTTCCTCGGCTTTAATCAAACCATATTTGATCTCAATCGCTTTACGGGTTTTTTCCGATTCGTTTTGCCCTAGATAGTGCAGGCTGATCCGTTCGCCGTCCCGTTTGATATTGGTGGTGACAATATGAATGTGTGGATGCCCGGCGTCTTCGTGCCGGTAAACCAAATAGGGTTGCGTTGCAAAGCCAACACCAGTCAGGTAGTCTTTTACAATCTCGTTTAACTTTTCATCAGCCAGATATTCCCCATTGGGAAAATTCAGGGAGATATGAACCGTATTGGTTTTGGCGCGCTGATTCATCGAAGCAAGATCGGTCAGCCTTAAAAGCTTATCATGAAATGACAGGTCTTCCTTTTCTTTAAAGTATTTGACAGCCGCTATCAATTTAGCTTTGTCCTGTTTTACTTTATTCTCATTATAGTTCAGCGCGCCGATCAGGCTTTTACCGCTCTTAATTTTTGCGACCATATATCCGCGTATTGGTTCATCCGTTCTTTGATCTGGTTAATGGAGGGTTCCAATTTCGTGTTGATGACACTCAACAAATTCATCCAAAGCCGGGTATCAGCATTACCATGTCCGCTGTTTATGTTGCGCATAGCCTGGTTTAAATTATTGCCGATGGCGTTCAACTCCTGCCTCAGCAGGATCGTTTCCTCCAGCATTTCATCCATGGCTTTATCGCGATAGAAGACGGTTACCGGTTTCTCTAAAAGCACGCTGCGCATATATTCGCTCAGCTTGCGGAAACTGGTCTTTTTGAACCGACTTTCCAGCAATTGATATTCCTCCGGTTTAAAGCGGAGATTCTTCCATTGTATCCGTTTGTCTTCTTGTGTAGCCATTATCTTATTTTTAAAAAGCCGACTTCGGAGGCTTTTTCCTGGACCCGCAGCCGCCCCGGCGCGGAGGGCAAGATTCAATTGTGACACAATTGTACATCTTGCTGACTGCTGCGAAGCGGGCAGTTTAATCCTGTTCTTAGTGTTTTATTCGGCATTTTTTGTTGATTGTAGCGACTTCCCCTTTTGGTTGAGATAGAGTTCAAGCGCCGCAATATTGATATCTTTAAGCGACAGGTCATACTCGACTCCAAAAGCCTTGATGCGCTTTAAAAGTATTTTGGGTATCCAGTTATTAAACTGCACTTCAGCAACCTTAACGATGACCTCATTCCTTACCGGCTGTACCTCCTGGATGGGGGTTTTAGGCCTTTCCTGTTTGAGTTTGTTCGCCAAACCACCCAACTTATCTTTATATTTATCCATCACTTCATTCTCTAGATTTATAGCATTCTAATAATAGGATCGCTCTTTTATAGAATTATAGATTTATAACAATCTAAAATTTTATATTGCTATAATTACAGCTACCTAACATCCTATAATTCGAGATTTTTATATTTATAGAATGCTAGATAGTTTTCTATACTATACGCTGATCAATTCCACAATTTCTTCAGCAAGCCCGGTGACTTCGTCCTTTGCTTTCTGATCACCGCTTTGCAACACTCCTGATGTTATCAAGGAACGCGCAATACTTACCCGGTCATGTATCACCGTATTTAATATGGGCACATCGAAAGTTTCTAAAAGTCCGCGAACGTCATTGGTAATGCCAGAGCGTGGTTTAATCATATTTAATACTATGCCTGCCCGGATTGCCGGCACTTGGGTCATCGCTTCGTTTATTAAAGCAATGGTAGAACCAATGGCCATCACATCAAAAAAACCGGCTTTGGTCGGCACCAAAATGAAATCCGAATTAAGGAATAGTTCGGGCAAGCGATTTGACAGATATGGCGGCGTATCGACAATAATCAGGTCGTAAGCCAATTTTTGAATATCGGTTAGTTTATCCGCGCCGATAATGGCCAGCTCAGGGAAATCATCACGGCTATGGTATAAACTCCCCTGTAGATCCGTGTCAACTAATGCTATTGATAATTGATCCCGGAAACAAAGTGCCAGGTTCATTGCTAATGTGCTTTTTCCTACGCCGCCTTTTTGGTGGGCTATGGTGATTATCTTTGACATGTCTATAGAATTATAGGTTTATAGAAAAATAGAATTGCAGTTTTTTATAATTATAGATTATAGGCCATGCGGCTTAAAAGCCGCCGGAGAATAATCCGTTGGTACGTAAACGCTTTTCCAGTTTAAGTTCCTGCTGGTAATTGAACAGCCAGTCGCTAGCTAACAGTTTCCAGTTACGATAGGGCGTACCTTTTGGGCTGCTCCAATTTGCCTGGTTATAATAAGTGAAGAATAGACCGGCCTGATCAGGAAATCCTTTCTGGTCGAAATAAATCTCCAGTACTACCTTTTCAGGAGGCATTTCGTAGCCGAAACCTTTTGTTGAGGGAAGAAGTTTTACCGCCTGCTTCTGGATCTTCGTTTTGAGGCGATTTGCTTTTCGTTTTAGTTCCATAGGTTAAGCGCTTTTATGGATTGACATCATAAAGGTGATGTCTTCGTAATCGTAATAAATAGAGCCGCCTATTTTCGTAAAGGGAAGTACGCCGCTATCTCTCAAAGATTGCAGGAAGCCATGCGATATACCCAGCAACTTTTTAACCTCTGCTGATTTTAACCATTTTTGCCAGGTTGGCCGTTGGCACACTCTTTAATAATGCGTTTAAATTCCTGGAGTATATCTTCTTTAAACTCTAAAAGATCGCTTTGAGTTAGTATCTGGTCCCTGGTAGGCACCATTCCGGACCTATTTGTCCTTTGTTGTAATGTTTCCATATCCTTTTTCAATTTATCGGACCTCAAATTTCGGGATCAGCTTAATTTTGAAGAGACAACTTTGGAACGGGTTGGTAAATTTTAAAATTCAAAAAGATCGAAATAAACCCGGATATATTATAAACATAAAAGCTACCGCATTGCGAAACCGCCCATTATATAGCGTTTTGTACCATTGTCCACTGTGTTTATTCTGATCAACTGGTTAAAACTTAAGTAAAAATTTGAGGGCTTTGGTGGATGCAAGTGGTTTAAATATGCGGTGGCGGAATGATTTTGTTAAAGTATGTTAAATGGCTGATGAGGAATAAAGTAAAAACTAATTTAGCCTTATAAACCTATTGCGATGCATGGCTACTAACATCAAAAGTTCATTTTTTCTAATATTATTTTTATTGTCTTTCCAGTTAGATGCACAAAAAATAAACGGAGTAGAGAATTGAGAAAAATGACCGACTATAATTTAATCCTTTATATAAAAAACAACTACAAACAATTTAAAAACAAAAGATAGCCATGAAAAAAATAAATTTTTTAGTAAAAACTCTACTCTTATTATTGATTTTGTTTACCCTTTTGTATTGCAAAAACTCCCCAAAAAGCGAAAATAGCCTTAAACTTTCAAATGATTTCACAGCCTATTCCAAAAGCATAAAGGATACATTTCACATATCCGTACAATTGCCATTGGAATATAAAGAGCAACCTAATAAACACTATCCTGTTATAGTTTTAACTGACGCTAACTTCTACTATCCAATGCTTGCGCCGGTACTGCATCAATATGAAAAAGGCGGGTTATTGCCGCCCTTAATTTTGGTTGGTATTGGTTATAAATCTTTTAAACTTATGGATTCCATAAGAGTTAGAGATTATTTGTATCCTAAGGCAATTCCATCTGATGAAATGAAAGCTCCTGGAGGTGGCCTGAGTTTTTATCAATTCATAACAAATGAGCTATTGCCTAAAATAGATTCGAATTATAGAACTGAAAATAAAAACAGGGCACTATTAGGTCACTCATTCGGGGGGTATTTTTCTTTATACGCTTTGCTTGAACAGCTGAATCAAAAAAGACATGATTTTAAGGGGTTTGTATCGGCAAGTCCATCTCTTTGGTACAATAATAATTACCTTTTTCAGTTGCCTAAAAAACTCAAAACAACACAGGACAGTCTTAATTTATTTTTGAGTGTTGGAAATATAGAGACGCCTGAGGAATGGACGGTTCAACCTTTAAAAAATATTTCAAAACAGTTGATTAGCGAAAATCCAAAAAATATAAAATTGAATACGGAAATCTATAATCATTTAGATCACATGGATGTTGGACTAATTTCATTCATTCGAAGTTTGGAATTAATGTATGCAAAGAACAATTAAAATTAAGTAACGGCAGCCTTTGCAAATAGAACCTCCAAATGAAGAAAATTAAAAAACTCGCTATTCTAATTGTTGCGCTTATAAATATTCATGCAACCGTAAATGCACAACACTCACTAACTCCCAGGCAAAAAAGAAACTTGATTGCGTTTGCCAAAGTTTACGGTTACGTGCAATATTTTTATCCGTCTGATGAAGCCCAAAAGGTTTATTGGTCAAGAATAGCTGTCCGTGGTTGTAGAGATATGTTATTAATAAAAACTGATAACGATTTAGTATCAAGGCTCAATTTTTTTTATAAAACCATTGCTCCCTCTATTAAAATTTCTAAAACAAAAGACTTTAATCTGTCTTCGTCAATAAATAGCATCCCACCAGACACTCTTTTAAAATACAATAAAACTATTTCCTGGCAACACAAGGGCCTATATGTATATTACAAGCAAGGCCATGGTTTTTCAAATGTAAGACTAAATAGAAATCAATCTTCTGAAGCAGCGGATACCGGAGAACCTTTGTATCCTGAAAGATTGAAATTTGGTGAACGAATTATTCGAGAGATTGTGCCTGGCATTAAATGCATTATGCCGATTGCATTACTGGGGGATTCATTGCATACTTATCCGATTGGGAGTAATGCTGAATTCGAAAAATTATCGTCGAGTTTGATATTTGGTGATAAGTATAGGGCTGGTGATATTATCAAATTTCCTGAAATAAGGTTAGCAAATATTGTCATGATCTGGAATGTACTAAAGCACTCTTTTGCCTATTGGGATGATGCTTCGTTATCACCACAAACTTTATTGGAAAAGAGCTTGAATGATGGTTATCAATCTAATACCCCTTTAGGATTCTACAAAATGCTCCAAAGAATGGGAGCAGCATTAAATGATGGACATGTATTTATTAGTCCCCCATTTGCTGATCCCGACAGTCTAAGTTTCCCGCTGTATTTTAGAAAGGTAAAAAATAAAATTGTCGTGGGCCGGGTTACCAGTTCCACTTTGACAGCTAAAATTTCTTCTGGTGACATTGTATCGAAAATAGATGGAGTGGATATTAAGACACTTTTAAAAAATAAAGAGCGCTTAATATCAGGTTCTCCTCAAAATAAGGAATATCGCGCTTTAATTCGGCTTGGAAATGGACCGAACCAAACTGGAAAAATTTCTCTTCTACACCATGGCCGAAAGGTTGATGTAGAGCTAAAACGTTCAGTAAAGGCAGAAGGTTGGCAGCCAGGATATCTATTATACAAACAAGTGCCAAACGGGTGGTTAAAGCCAAACGTGTATTATTTCAATTTAGCTAATACCTCGTTTAACTTGTCGCTATATCCTACTTTAGCTAAGGCTCACTCAATTATTTTTGATCTCCGAGGCTATCCCGTCGACGATGAGGTTTATAATTTAGTTTCAATGCTCTTGTCTAAAAAACAGAAGATGAACAGGTTTTATGGGCTTAAAATTCTTAAACCTGATATGGAAGACCTATTATTCGATTTCAATGCAGAAGAGTTTACACCCTCTGACGGTATACATTTATCAGCTAAAGTTTTTTTCTTAACTGACGCTAGCGCTCAAAGTGCTTCAGAAAGTATTCTTGGAATAATAAAGGATTTAAAATTAGGCACAATCATAGGTAGTGCCACATCTGGAGCAAACGGTAATATGAATAATATTCAAGTTTTAGGTAATTATGGATTTAGCTTTAGCGGGCTTATAGTAAAAAATAGTGACGGCAGTAAAATGCATGGAATTGGAATAAAACCAGACATTTATGTTAAGCCAACCATTAAGTCAGTGCTCTTGCAAAAAGATCTATGCTTAGAAAGAGCAATTAGTTTAGCCAAATAATACGATTATCAATTTAAACCCTATTACACGGATAATAACTCATCATTGTACAATTTTTATCGTCCGTATATTTATAGACATTAATTTCGTTCTTTAAACGCATCAAATCAGTACAATTTAGTACAAGCATAACGGTACTCTTTTCGGTACCCCACAATAGTTGGATCATTTAACATACTGAAATAAAGGGACATAACCTTTCGAAATATAGTCCCCAATAATTTGATTATGACCGACAACTTTGGTTTTCAAAAATTACTCCGTGTTTATTTTATCATTAAAGTCACTTAGCAAGATAGCTGTTGGTTATAATTAACTTAATTGTGATTTCGAAACTGTGAAAACAAATTATCGAAAGTTAAAATAATCCACAAGGCATTGGCATCATCAAATTCCTTCCCTGATATTCTGCTTTGTATAATTTTTAAATAGCTCGTAGTCACCTTTACATTTTTAACCATTTCATAAGTTATCCCTAAATTTATCCGATTCTGATCAAATACATTAGGATTGTCTTTTACGGCCTCTCCAAACTGAACGAATACTTCGTTTGATAAAAAAACAGATAAAGGCTTGGTTTTTGAAATTATATTGTACAATGGCTTCTCAAACTTCAACATATAACGCGCCCTCCAATTAGGCTGATAATTGTCATTATATTTAAGATTGCGCATACGATACTCTAAGCTATACCGATTAGAGTAATTGAATAAGTGCAATTTTTGCTCATTCTCTACTCTTAATGAAACTCTGTATTCTTTAACCCCTTCATCTTTCACCTCACTAACATCATTATAAAATAAGTGTGAATCGAAATAACCGACCGGTGATAATGAAATACGGGTTGATTTGTTGAGATTATAACTTAGCCAAGGCCATATACTGAAAAAATGAGGCGAAGAAAATAGATTACCGGTACCAGCATCCTGGGTACGTTTTTGTAAATACAGGTCCCAACGAAATTTGTTGTTTACGGTATCACCAAGTATTATCCAGCACCAAAAAACGCCATGATGGTAAGTTTTCTGCGCCTGGCTATTATAGGTTATAAATGTAAAAAACGTAAAGATTATTATTCTTTTCAAGGTCTTAATAGTCATTAAAACAATTAGAATAAAGCAAAAATAAAATAATCTATTAAATCTATAGAATTAATAGAATTATAAAAATAATTCTATATTTGGACCAACTATTCATCACAGTTAAAATGCAGTATGGTTGCAAAACTCAGTTCACCCGAAATAATACATTTTCTTATCATCTTATTGGTGATACTAATCCCAGCCAGGGTATTGGGCGAAGTTTGCAGACGATTTAAATTTCCGGCCATAATTGGCGAAATACTAGCCGGTATTATTGTAGGTCCAACATTGCTGGGGACTTTTTGGCCTAATGCCTTTGAAAATATTTTTATCAATGCCCCCCAAGCATATGCCGCATTTGATGGAATAGCCAATATCGGTATTATACTTTTGATGTTCATCGCAGGCTTTGAGGTTGATTTAAAACAGATACGGGCAAACGGCAAGCAAGCCGTATCCATTAGTTTAACAGGTATTATTTTTCCATTTGCTATAGGATTTGGTGCTGTCTGGTTTTTATATGAAAGTCACTTTGCCAATGCTGCAAATAATAAATTAGTTACCTCACTTTTTTTCGGCACAGCATTATCCATCACCGCGCTGGCTGTAATTACTAAAATATTGCTTGATCTGGATATTTTGAAAAGCAGAATTGGCAATATTGTTTTGACAGCTGCAATGATCGATGATTTTTTAGGCTGGATATTATTTTCGGTTATCATTCAATTAATGAATACAACTAATGATGAAGCCTCATTTTGGTCGATAATATTGGTTATTGCATTTGCCGGTTTTATGCTCACCGCAGGTCGTTGGATTATACATCGGTCCTTAAGTATTGCTGCCAAAAGCGGTAAAACGGGCAGGGTATTTACAGTTGCAATTTGCTTGTGTTTTGTGGGTGCTGCTATAACCGAAGGTTTAGGCGTCAGAGGTGTATTTGGTGCTTTCCTGATTGGTGTTGCGATCAGTGATTCAGAATATTTTACCGAAAAACACAAACACGTGCTACATCAATTTACCATAAATGTACTGGCACCTTTATTTTTCGCGTCTGTAGGACTGCGCCTAAATTTTATATCAAATTTCAATTTAGAGATTGTATTAATCATTCTGATAATAGCCTGCATTGCAAAACTATTAGGTGCAGGTATAGGTGGTGCATTTAGTGGCATGACTAAGAACGAGTCTATTGCCGTGGCATTTGGTATGAACGCCCGTGGATCACAAGAAATAGTTTTAGGACTTATTGCCCTACAGGCTAAAATTATAGATGAGCCTGTTTTTGAGGGTCTGGTAGTAATGACCGTTGTTACCATGGTTATATCCGGCCCTATTATGAAACATTACTTTTTAAAAGAAGAACGATACCAAGTATCATTAAATAACTTAATCACTAACAAATAAACTATGGCAGATCCAAAAAACAAACAGACGGCATTAGGCGACGTTGCAGCACGACAACTTGCCATCGCCACCCGCACAGTACCCCAATTATCAAGAATCACCCCTCGTTGGTTACCCCAATTATTAAATTGGGTACCTGTAGAATCAGGCGTGTATCGTTTAAACAAGGTAAAAGATGCACAGAATGTAGAGGTTGATTGCTCATCACGTGATGAACGCGAATTACCTTCGACCTTTGTGGATTATGAAGAAAATCCACGGGAGTATAATTTAAGCGCGGTAAATACGGTATTAGATGTGCATACGCGAGTATCAGACTTGTACAGCAAACCTTATAATCAAATAAGTGAACAATTACGCTTGACCATTGAAATAGTTAAAGAACGCCAGGAAAGCGAGTTGATAAACAATCAAGAATATGGTCTATTACATAGTGTAGCTCCTTCTCAGCGCATTAAAACACGCATAGGCCCTCCAACTCCGGATGACTTGGACGAATTGATTACTAAAGTTTGGAAAGAGCCGGGATTCTTCTTGCTACATCCGTTAGCCATTGCTGCCTTTGGTCGTGAGTGTACCCGCCGTGGTGTGCCACCGCCCACTGTTTCTTTATTTGGTTCGCAATTCATAACCTGGAGAGGCATCCCACTTATCCCTTCTGACAAATTACCAATAGTAAATAATAAATCGAAGATCATATTATTAAGAACAGGTGAAAGCCGTCAAGGCGTTGTAGGGTTGTTTCAACCGGGTTTACCGGGCGAGCAGTCACCTGGGCTATCAGTTCGTTTTATGGGGATTAATAACAAAGCGATTGCATCTTATTTAGTGTCTCTGTACTGCTCACTTGCAGTGCTGGTTGATGATGCTATTGCCGTTTTAGATGACGTTGATTTAGGTAATTACCATGAGTACAAATATTAACCCGGATAATTTACCCGATATACAGGAATTAGAAAGGTTGGCAAATCAGTTTTTTAAATCCGACGCGGGTAATTTTCCTACAGACCAGCAGGCTCCGGTACGATTGCCGCAACCTGCCGAAATAGCCCAGCCTGAACATACCCGTGGAATAAACAGGCCAGGTGGAGATTTTCAGCAAAACCCATATGAGTATTCGCATTCACCAAAATCTATTTCAGGTGCGGGCGTTTCGCCATCGGCTATTGATCAGCATAACGCGGTTAACTTAAAAGACCCACAAACCAGTTTTGTTGATCCTAACCTTAGTCCTTCAGCATCCGCTGCAGGTAATGGCACTTCTTTTTTTATCGAGAACCCATTTGTGAATGGTTATAACGAATATCCAAAAGAAACAAAAAACACACAGCAAACTGCCGGCAACAACGATATTTGGGGTATACCCTCGGGTTTGCCTCATTTGCCTTTTCAGCATGAACTACCTTATGAAAGCGAGTTGCGCGAAGTATTAAAAAACTTGGATGTTTTAAATGCTGGTTCACAGATACCTTTTACCACCGGATTTAATAAACCTGCCTATTACTTTTTGGAAAATAAATTTGCGTCTAATGGTTCAAAAACTAACAAAGTTGGCGTAAGCTCTATTGTTGATGCACCGTTTGATGTAAATTTGATTCGTAAGGATTTTCCTATCCTACAAAAAAAAGTTAATGGGCATCAATTAGTTTGGTTTGATAATGCCGCTACTACACAAAAACCAAAACAGGTAATAGACAGGATCAGCTATTTCTACGAACACGAAAACTCGAACATTCACCGTGCAGCGCATGAACTTGCAGCCCGTGCAACTGATGCTTATGAAGGTGCCCGTACAAAAGTTAAAGACTTTTTAAATGCCCGTTCAACTAACGAGATCATATTTGTTAGGGGTGCTACAGAGGCTATTAACTTAGTGGCTAAAAGCTGGGGCGAACAAGTCTTGCAACCCGGTGATGAGATTATCGTTAGCAACCTTGAACACCATGCTAACATAGTTCCATGGAAACAACTGGCGCAAAAAAAAGGATTGACAATAAAAGTTATTCCTGTTGATGACGATGGACAGTTATTGATTGACGAGTACGTAAAACTGCTTAGCCCAAAAACTAAATTAGTATCATTTACACAGGTATCGAACGCCTTGGGTACAGTTACGCCTGCCGCACAAATTGTTCAATTAGCTCACGCTGCCGGTGCAAAAGTGCTGGTTGATGGTGCGCAGTCAGTTTCGCATATGCCGGTAGATGTGCAAGCTTTGGATGCGGATTGGTTTGTTTTTTCAGGCCACAAAGTATTTGGGCCTACAGGTATTGGCGTGCTTTATGGTAAAGAAGACCTATTAAATGAAACTCAACCCTGGCAGGGAGGCGGTAACATGATTGTTGATGTCACTTTTGAGCAGATACAATATCATAATGCTCCGGGCAGATTTGAAGCAGGGACAGGCAATATAGCCGATGCGGTTGGCTTAGGTGCTGCTATTGATTATGTGACTAAATTAGGTATGGGAGCCATAGCCCTATATGAACACTATTTGCTGGAGTATGCCACACCGCTTTTAAAAGAAGTTAAAGGCTTACGCCTGATAGGTACAGCTGCTGAGAAGGCCAGTGTATTGTCGTTTGTTATAGACGGTTATAAAACTGAAGAGATCGGCACCATACTTAATCAAAAAGGTATCGCCGTACGGTCAGGCCACCATTGTGCCCAGCCTATTTTGCGCAGGTTTGGCGTAGAAAGTACTGTGCGTCCATCACTGGCATTTTATAATACTTGTGCCGAAGTTGACCTATTAGTTAACACGCTACATCAACTCAAATAAAATGGGAACATTAAACGATAAGGGGAATAATAAATTTATTGAGCTGCTTTATGAAACCCATAAAGCAGAATGGGAGGCAACCCCATCAACCCTTAAATGTGTGGAATGGCTTTCAGACCTGTTTGAGTTTTTGTTTCCAAATAACAGTTTAAACAAGCTGCCGATATACGAGGGGAAACTGAAAAAAAACCAGATAGAACTGGAAAACATTTTACTAAGTTACCTTGACCCTGCAGATCTTAACATCGCTGAAGTTGTCACTTCATTTTACAATTCCTTAGAGCAGATCTATAGTGACTTACGCTCAGATGCGAATAAAATATATGAATTTGATCCAGCTGCGGTAAGTATCCATGAAGTAATTGTATCCTATCCTGGCTTTTATGCTATAGCAGTATATCGCATTGCCAACCGTTTATCCCAACTTAAAGTACCAATACTGCCACGAATTTTAAGCGAATATGCTCATGGCAAAACCGGTGTTGATATTCATCCTAACGCGGTAATTGGTGTTCCATTTTGCATTGACCATGGAACAGGGATTGTAATAGGTGCTACCAGCATTATAGGTAAAAACGTTACTATTTATCAGGGCGTTACGTTAGGTGCTTCACAAGTAAGCAAAGTGCTTTCTGACATTAAGCGACATCCAACTGTTGAGGATAACGTAACGATATATGCCAGGAGTACCATATTAGGCGGGCGAACAGTTATAGGGCATGACAGCGTTATAGGCGGTAGTGTGTTTTTGACTAAAAGTGTCGAACCTTTTTCTAATGTGTTTAATACACATCAATTAAGGATAGAAAATAAAGAGCTAACACAAGCTGCGGATAAAACAGAATAGCTTTTTAAAAGGTCAGGTGGCCGAGTGGTTAGGCACAGGTCTGCAAAACCTGATACAGCAGTTCAAATCTGCTCCTGACCTCAAATATTTTATAATTCCTGTGGAGTACTACATAGGAAGAAGAAGGATAAGTGTTATGCTATCAAAAAAAGCTAAATATGCCATTAAGGCATTGATATTATTGGGAAAGAATTTCGGTGGGCCACCAATGCGTATATCAGATATCGCCGCCATTGAAAACATCCCGCTAAAGTATACAGCGGGGATTTTAAAAGATCTGCATAACGGTGGATTTGTTTACAATAAAAAAGGAACTAATGGTGGATACTTACTGCGTGAAGGCCCTGAAAAAATAACGCTTGATAAAATAGTTCGTTTATTAGATGGCCCTATAGCACGTGTTTTCTGTGCAAGTTTATTCCACTATCATGAATGTGAAGAATGCGCTGAAGAAGCAACCTGCAGCATTAGGGATATATTTGTAAAAATACGTGAGGCTGATTATCAAATACTTTCCAGTACAAGTATTGCCGATATGATCAATACCGAAAGCGCACTTAAGGCCGACTTATTGGTTGCTCAATAATCTTAATTTCTTAAACGATGTGGTGCATATACCATGTTTAGGTATCGGCTTTGTGCAGTTTTGTACCACAATATAATTAAAGCTAAACCGCTGTATATTATAGTAACGCCTCCTATATTATTTTCTGTGTAAGGCCATATAATCAACACTATGATTGTTAGCCTGATAAATTCGACATTGAATATCCATTTTTTCTGTTCCATAATAGCACCGCAGTTAATAAGTGTGAGTACTACTAAGCAGGTAAACCAAAACTTAAAATTACTACTCAGTAATTCAGCATATAAAATGAACACAAAGGTTGCTATAAGTAAAACACCGACCTGCCAAATTACATAGGTGTTAAGATGATGGGCTAATTTGGATTGTGCCTGTCGTATATTAAAAAATCGTTCTGCCTTTTCACGAATTTCGGGATCGATCAAATCCGGTCCACCAAACAGAATTCTGATCTTGCCTTTTATTGTTGGCTGTGTATATACCGCTATAGCCAGCTCTATCATAAAATGAAAATGTTGCCATAAATAGCTGTAGGTATGCAATGGCTTGGTCAGCCCGTATGATGGCTCTTCTTCCTCTACTTTAAATGTGCCGAAAAGTTTATCCCAAATGATCAATACATCTCCGTAATTTTTATCCAGGTATTTTTCATCGCTGGCGTGATGAACCCTATGGTGTGAAGGCGTGACTAACACATACTCCAACCAGCCTAATTTTCCAATTAATCGGGTATGTATAAAAAACGGATAAAGCCCATGCAGTAACAGCATAACAGTTATCATTGAAGCCGGGAATCCTAACAAGGGTAAAACTGACCAAAAAGCTGCACGAATGACTGATTGCATTACCGTTATCCTTGCAGAAACGGTATAGTTAAAATCCTCGCTTTGATGATGTACTACGTGTACGGCCCAAAAAATATTAAGTTCATGCGCCAGGCGATGATACCAATACCAAACAAAATCGGTAGCCAAAAATAGCAGTATCCAAATAATAGGCGACGATTGAATATGGAACCATCCATACTTATGCTGCAGATGATCATACACAAAATAAAAGCTACCGGAGACCAGCACATCGGCCATTCTTTCACCAATGCCAATACTAATGTTGGCTATAGTATTGTGCAGATTAAAGTAATGTAATCGCTTTTTTTTAGCAAAAAGATACTCTGCAAGCATAAACAATAAAAAGAATGGTATAGCAAGCGAGATATAATTAAGTGGTGGACTTATCATATATATTGGGGTTAATCTCCTAATGATGCTTTACTTCGTGTAATTGCCAGCGGATAAGTTTTATCTATTTTATTTAGCACAACAAAAATCGAGTCCTTATTCTCATCTAAACCTGATAGGATAAAGGTTTTAACATTTGGGCGGAAGTAATTAAGGGTTATTTTACTTGCAGTATCAATTCGGTTTCGTAAAACAAAACGGTGGTTTACGGTATCAGCCTCATAGCCATAAAACAAACGGCCGATGTTGCCATAGTACTCCGTTGTCCGATCCTTATTATTAGTGTTTAAAGAGGTAGGCTTTGCAACCTTTATACTTATAGTATTAAATTTTTCGAACACTACGTTTTGCCATCTAACAGAATCATCAGGAGAATATGGGATTGATTTATTATTTATTTTGAACTCACTGACATTATAAAAGCCTACAAAACTGTTAACGCCATTACCAAGTGGCAACTTAAATGTTTTTCCATGTGCATGTAGCTGGCCATATTCAAACCCACGATATACCAAGAAAAACAAGATAAAGCTCACCTTTAATACAACACGGCCAATCCGTTGCCAGCTTTTTGCAAACTTTAAAGGTGCTATAAAATTAAGCGCTGCATTTTTATGTGCAATTAAAATAACCCAAAACTGGCGGGCATCCTTAGCTAATATTAAAAGTGATAACAAAAGCAGGTGCATGCTTGCCAATTCAACACCGGCATCATAACCTATATTTACAAACCATATAGGTAATAGTATAGCTACCATCATTAATGCACCCAGGGTTGTTGTACGCCTGAATAAAATAAAAATGGTAGCGGCCAACTCAAATATCCCAGCAAACACTTCAAAAAAAGGAGATACCCCGGTGGTCAGCCAGTAAAGTTTACCTGGTGTAAAATCACCCAAATTAGTATTGAGCTGACTTAAAGTTGGGAATGGCATTTGTACCGGGACCACTTTAGCGATAGCGAACCATGACATGCGTAAAGCAATTTGATATCTAACCAATATAAAAAACCAGTTATACAGCCTGCTATTTGATTCTGAATCATTTACAGCTTTGGTTTTTGTCAGTTGCTTTTCTATCACAAACCACAGTACACCGCCTGCAATACATAGCAATAAAGTAATAAACCAGCCACCATAGTTTTTACCGCCTTTGCCGGCAAAAAACCATGGATTATTTTGGCTTATAACATCAAGCCAACGGAAAGGATAATTTTTGACAGAAAAACCCGCAGCAAAATCTTGCCCGTAAAACGAGGGTACTAAGGGGATGATGGTAATAATAGCATAAATAAAAAAACCGCGTAATGCGATCTTCTCATAGCTTTTCCAATTGCTTTTACCTGTTGAATATGAAAGTGTCATTTCTCGCTTGTAATAATTAAATGTTCAGGTACCTTTTACTTACATTTTCCCAGTTAACAACATTCCACCAGCCGGCAACATATTCGTTGCGCTTGTTTTGATATTTTAAATAGTAAGCATGCTCCCAAACATCAAGTGCTAATAACGGTTTCCCTTTTATTGCTGCATCATCAAACAAAGGATTATCCTGGTTTGGTGTTGACCCTATCTTCAATTTGCCATCACTAAACACCAACCATGCCCAACCCGAACCAAAACGGCCCAATGCAGCTTGGGTAAATTCATCTTTAAATTTTTCAATCGTACCGAATGAACTAATAATAGCCTCACGCAATTTGCCTGATGGTTCTACCGCCGGGCCGGGCTTTAGGGTTTCCCAAAAGAAGTTATGATTCCATGCTCCGCCGGCGTTGTTGCGCACTTTTGCTGATAGTTTTGAAGCGTTGGCAAAAAACTCTGCTTCACTGTTGTAAGTCAATTTTTCGGCTACGATAGCATCGTTTACATTTTTAATGTAAGCAGTGTGGTGTTTAGTATAATGTATCTCGTTTGTTAACGCGTCAATATATGGCTCCAAATCAGCATATTTAAAAGGTAGTGCAACTTGTTTAAATTGAAAAGGCGTAGTCTTGGTTAAAGCTGTGGCTTCGGCACTACTTAAAATTAATGGTGTACCTACAGCAGCCAACGCTGTAGCGGTGAGGCTGGTGTTCAAAAAATTTCTTCTTGTTGTTTTCATGGCAAATCTTATTAAAAAATGAAGCTACCGGCTTGCACCGGTAGCTTTAAATAACATAATTAGTTATGCAATAGTATTGTTGCGGTTAGGTTACTTGCGGCTACTGTACCATTTATATAAATTGTATAAATTTTACCGTCTTGCAATACAACATTGTTTAGAGTTGTACCGGTAATTGGTATAACGGTATTTGTAGCAGCATTTCTTATTTCAAACGCAGTGCCCGCAGTGGCGTTAACCTCTTTAAATGGGCCCAAAGTTTTCCAGGTTAAGCCAGCAATTGTGGCTGGCGCTTTTCCATTTGCGTCATAAGTTATGATGGTTTGATCGCCAAAATTGCCATAAGCTACATTGGTAAAAAAGGCTGTACCACCAACCGGGACAAAGTTCAAATTAGGCGCATCAGGCGAAAAATTAGCAAAACGGATCTTAGCTTTACCGGTAGCAGGTGCAGCCAGATCATCAAATACTAAGATCAAACTATCACGATTGCCCGGGTTAAGGGCACTTGGTCTGCGTTTAGCTACCGTAAACAGGGTATGATAAAAATCAGCTATAGGGCCATTAGGACCAGAAAAAGATGCCTTATCAGTTTCCTGTTGAAAGTTGGCGCTACCACCAAACACATATGACGATTTGTAGCTTGTAGTTGAACCTTCGGTTGTATTGTACTGTACTTTACCAAACTGTGTTTCTAAATAAGGCGTAGCGTTGTTACGGGTGACTACTGCAGTATTTATTTGCCTTGTAAAGTCAAGGAAGTTAATTGGCACACTAATATTCAGCGCGTTTACCAATTTAACTTTTGCGCTCAGCGGTGGACGCTTTGAATTGTCTGTATCCAAATAATCAGTTTTTTTGCACGCGGTTGATAACAATACCAATCCGGTGAGAACATATGCTGGTTTATACAAGGATAACTGCTTAAAGCCAAAGGCTTTGTTTTTTATATATTGAAGTATATTCATGATTCTGATTTTTAGGGTGATTAAAATTTAGCTGATAATCTTACAAATGGCTGTATGCCTGTATTTGTACCGGCTTGCGCACCACCCGGACCCGGATTACGTGTAATATTGCTGCCTGGTGCAGGTATGGCATAATCGCCCAATACATTAAATAGGTTATTTGCACCTATAGTAGCCGATAGGTTTCGTGCTACTTTGTAACCTATGGATAGATCTGTTACCCAGATAGGGCTAAAGGTTTGGTAATAATAATCAGGTTTAGGGAAGTTAGCATTTAACTGCGTAGTTGAAACAACTGAGCCGAAATAGACGGTGCGTAGCAAAAAGTTAAAGCGGTTAATTGAATAGGTACCTTGCAATGTAATTTTTCTTGCAGGGATATTACTGGTTACACGCGCTTTTTCTGATTCATCAAAAATAATATTCTTGTATGCTTCTAATCCTTTAGGTGTATTTACATTAGTTAGTGATGTTTCTAAGAAATTAGCGCCTATCAGAAAGTTTGCTTTTGCTCCATTACCAAAAGTATATTTATAACTGGCAGTCAACTCGGCACCACGTGTACTGGTGTTAAATGAATTGTAGAAAAATTTAGCCTGAACAGTTCCGGTTGCTACAAATAATGCACGTACGTCTGCCGGTAAGTTGGCATCAGTAGCCGAGAAACGGCCGGTGTTACCTACCCTATCGCGGATGTCAATTTTGTAGGCATCTATTGTTAATTCTAAGTTTGGTACCGGCGATGAAGTTAAACCTAATGTATAACCTTTAGAGCGCTCAGGTATCAGGCTTGGAATACCCAATGCTTTAGTAGCCGGGTTTACGTTGTTGGCAGTTACCTGGTCAATAGCTACCCCATTTTGAAAAGTGGTTGATGTTTCGGTATAGTAAAATTGCGCCAGATCCGGTGCACGGAAACCGGTATTTATTGATCCTCGAACGCTCAGAAAATCAGCAAATTTATAACGGGTGGCACCTTTATAAGTGAATACGCTTCCAAAATCAGAATAGTTTTCAACGCGTATTGCTCCTGATACTAGCCAGTTAGTGGTTGCATTCACCTCCACATCTAAGTACCCGGCAGAAATTGAGCGGTTTACATTAACCTCGTTACTCGGCCTGAAACCCGCGTGAACTTGTGAACCCGGAGATAAACCGTTAAGCGGCGTAAGGCCTATTGGGTTCAAATAGTTTAAACCGCCCGTAGTTACATCTAAGCTATATAGTTGTTTGAGGTCGGCTTTTGCGTATGATCCTTCCTCACCGGCAATTATCTGGTATGTTTCAACCCTGTATTGTCCCCCAAATGCAACGTTAATACCACTCAGCGCTTTATCAAAATAACGGCTAAAATCAACACTACCTGTATTTTGACCAGCATTATAACTACCTGCATCAAATTTACGTGGGGTACGTAAACCATAACTTGCGTTTAATGTATTAGTGATAACATTACCGAAACTATTTATACCATAAACGTTTGAAACATCTACATTCCAACCTTTTACTTTTGCTTTAACACCAACAGCAAATGACCTGTCAGATACAATGTTGTCCATTGCAGGTAGGAAACCATCAGGGTAAATAAAAGTATTATTGCGTTCTGTCCAACCCGGCAAACGGTACACTGCGGTAAATTGTGAGTTACGATGACTTATTCCGCCAAATGAATATAATTCAACATCCTGTGCCAATGGTACAGCAGCGTTAAACGCTAATAAACCATCGATGGCTTTGTTGGTACTACCGCGCTGGTCAAAATAATGACGGTCAATACCTCTTGATTTGATGATAGCATCGTCTATGTCGTTAGTATAAATTTGGTCGAAACCACGGGTATTAGCACCACCACCATAGGCGGGCCCAATATATAAACCTGATTGGTCATTACCAACCGGAAGAGATACAGCTTGGGTTGCAAACTCACCTGTAACATTTAAGAAGCCACCCTTGTTGCCTAATTTAACACCATAATTAGTGCTGGTCCGGGTAGTAATTCCATCGCCGCGTCTTCTGGCACTTGCCGTTGAGTTCAAGGTTAACTGATCCGTAGTTTTTTTCAAAACAATGTTGATAACACCCGCGATGGCGTCTGAGCCATATTGTGCAGCCGCACCGTCGCGTAAAATTTCAATACGTTCTATTGAACCTGTAGGTATCGAATTCAGATCATATCCGGTAGCTCCGTTACCTAAACCGCCCCAGTTTATGTTTGAGCTTTTATGATAACGCTTACCGTTTACCAACACTAATAATTGGTCAACCCCCAAACCACGTAACTGCGCAGTTGATGTCGCAGATGCCGCATCACCACCGCCTGAAACTGACGAGTGAAATGATGGCGATACATATTGTAATAATTGGGTAACCGTTACCTGTGGCGCACTTTCCTGAAGGGCTTTAATATCAATAATATCAACCGGGCTTGCCGAGTTTATTTTGGTGCGATTGGCATTACGTGAACCGATGATCTGTACATCGCCCAATTGTGCACTTTTAGGCTTTAATGCCACTTCAAATTTGCGTATACCGTCAATAAATATTTCCTGGGTTTCAAAACCGATTAATGAAAAAACAAGGTATTTACCCGTAGATGGACTAAGGTCAAAAGTACCATCCGCTCGGGTAACGGTTGCAAGTGTAGTACCTTTTACGGCAACACTAACTCCAACCAACGGCTGGCCGTCGTCTGCCGATGTTATGATACCCGTTAGCACGCGGGTTTGCTGCGCCGACACGCATTGCCCATATATCAGGCTTAAAAATAAAATAAGTAATATAGATCGTTTCATTGTGTTTTGTTAAAAGTTTAGACAATAGTGTATTGCATACAGCATTTTTAAGCTGTATTACATGGTTGTTAATTACGTATTCGGGGTTAGTGCTTGCTTATGTTTTTGGCGAACCTGTCATCTGTTAGTGCTTTCAAAAACTCAACCACATCGTCCATTTCCTGGCCGGTTAGGTTTAATGGTTTATCTAATGAAAGATCACGATTTATATTATCGCCAACTATAGCTGAGGGGTTGTTATAATATTCAACTACGCTGCGTAAAGTTTTGAATTTGCCGTTATGCATATAAGGTGCAGTTACGGCCACATTACGCAAACCTGGTATTTTAAAATCACCTAACGCGGTACTATCCTTAGTGATCAAAAAACGGCCGGCGTCATTCAAATCCTTACCATTATACAAGCCAATACTTTTAAAGCGGTCGGCAGTGAAATCCTCGCCCGAGTGGCAATTGTTGCAATTACCCTTGCCTATGAAAATGTTACGGCCACGCACAGCGGCGGCAGACATGGCATTATCATCGCCATTTATATAGCGGTCATAAGGCGAATTGCTTGTTTCCAGCGTCCGTTCAAAAGCTGCTATGGCTTTCAACAAATTATCTTTATTCGGCGCTGCTTTAAATATCTTTTTAAAAGCATTTGCATAAAATTCATTTTTATTTAGTCGTTGTACCGCTTCTTCTATGGGTAAGCCCATTTCGTCTGGCGATGTTATTGGCCCAAGGGCCTGTTCCTCCAATGAGGTTGCACGGCCGTCCCAAAAAAGGTGGGTACGTCCGGATAAGTTAGTTAGTCCTGGTGAATTACGCGAGGTTAGTTTACGTCCAATTCCAAAACTGAAAGCAGTGGTATCAGCAAAGGCATAATCAGGATTATGGCATGATGAGCAATTAATAGTTTGATCTTTGGATAAAATGTTGTCAAAAAACAGTTTACGGCCCAGTTCTTCTTTGGTTTGCACCTCGTCCACGCCCGACATGAAGCCAAGCAATGTTGTTGTTACTACACCAATTCCTACTATCAATAATGTCAGATCTCTCTTTTTCATCTTCATAAATAACAAATAACTGCCTGCCCATCCTCATTTAAGCAGGACAGTTATTGTCTCATTATAACCAATCAAATGTTCCTTTTTTTATTACTGTGCGTTGGCTACTAACGCTACGTTGATATCAAAATCATCATAGATAACTTTATCGCCCAAGTTCTCAAAAAAGTTTTTTGAGCGGAATTTGATATCATACTTGGTACGATCAATAGTGATCCTTGCGTTAGCAGTGAGCTTTTTACCTGCTACAGCAACCGTTGCTGGAAAGCTAACCTGGTTGGTGATGCCTTTGATAGTTAAATTTCCCTTAACATCATAAGTATTGCCTGCACCTTTAGTAGCGCTGGTTAATACAAATTTTGCTTTTGGATGAGCTTCTGTGCTAAAAAAATCGGCGCTTTTTAAGTGTGTAACCAATTTGGCGTTTGATTCCTGATCGGCAATGTCAGTATCAGTAATGGTACGAGTATCAATTTCAAAAGTGCCTGCTTTAATAGCAGTACCATCTATGGTAAAGCTACCCTCGCTTATAGATACATTACCAGAATGATCGCCTGTAGCTTTTTTGGCGGCCCAGGTTAGTTTGCTGGCTTTTGGGTCAGCTTTAAAGATAACTGGGGTTGCTACACGGGCTGCTTTTTTGGTTAAGTTATTGGTAACTTTTTTTGGCGGAACTACGTCCGTTGCTGCAGTTAATACTGTTATTGCTGTTGCAGCAAAGGTTAATGTTAATTTCATTTTTTGGGAGTTTTATTTAGATCATGACCGGCGCGCAGTATGAGAACGCACCGGGCTATTGACCAGTTAATTGATTTATTGTTTATCTGCTTGCAACACTTGTTTTACCATTATTTACAGATGCTGTAACTGGTGCATCTTCTGCTATAAGCTGGTCTAACAAAGCATTAAATTTCTTTTCGTAATCTTTATAATATTTACCGGTAACAGTACCTGTGTAGCCTGTGTATATTTCGCGCACTTCGCCTTTTCTATCAATTATGATAGTAGTAGGGAAAGCAACAAATTTGTTTAGTGCAGGTAGTTTTTGCGATACCAGTTTTTTATCAGCCAAGCCACCAAATAAAATATCATATTTGATATTATACTTGTCGCGCAGCTTGCCTAAAGTATACTGAGCATACGCCAGACTGTCTTTTTGCTCAAAGCCAATTGCGATGGCTTCTACACCACGTTTTTGGTTTTTATTGAACCATGGTGATAAAAACACGGTTTGATCTGTACAGTTAGGGCACCAGGTACCTACTATCTCAATAATAACTACTTTACCTTTATACTTATCATCACTTAATGATACTTGCTTACCATTCAAATCAGGGAAGGTAAAATCCAATTTTTCATAACCCTCTTTTAGGAAAGTTAATTTATATGGATCAGGTAATTCTGCTTTTTCGTCTTTAACAGCATCAAATTTGGTATTATCATAAATACCTGAGCCAATTTCGCCGCTTAAAGTACCGTCAGCATTTATTTTACCACGATAAATTTTAGGGCTTGGACCAGTAAAACCAGATAGTACAAACTCGTCGCCTTGTACAGTGCCTTCCAGTTCGCGACTATCGCCTGTTACCTGCATTATAACACCTGTAAGTTTATTACCGGTTTGCTTAAGTATAGCTATCTTGTTTGGAACTTGCTCTTTTGAATAAACTTTTAGCTCCCATTTGCCGCTTATGTTAGCCGCTGGCGCTATATCCTTACCCGGCTCAACAAAACGATAGCTTTTGCCATGCTCTGCAGTGAAAGGTAGAGAGTTACCTCTGAAACCAGGTACCAGACTACGGTACTCACCGCTTAAAGTACCATCATCATTGATCTTGGCAACTAATGCCGCATCATAGGTATTCATTTTTACAAATACCGAATCTTTACCTACTCGTTTAACATGAAAGTCGTCACGTCGGTTACCATTCAATAAAGTGAATACTGCGTGCTCAGCATCTTTACCTTTAAACTCGAAGTTAAATGGCACCTGTGTTTCGCTCACTTTGAATACACCGCGCCAGACACCTTCCTTGATGAATTTCTCAGGGTCCTTATCGCCCGCATAGGCGGCGCTGCCTAATAACAAGGCAACTATAAGTGTTTTTAAATTTTTGTTTTTCATAACTATTTATTGTGTTGTTTTTGAGTTCTAATTATCTTCCAGCTTGTGTTTTAGCACTGCTAACCTGGACTGCAATAGGTGCCGGTTCTGCTAATAATTCATCTAACAGTTTGTTGAATTTTTTCTCGTAATCGTCATGGTATTTACCGGTTACAGTACCTGTATAGCCTGTGTATATTTCGCGTACTTCGCCTTTTCTATCAATTATTATAGTAGTTGGGAAAGCAACGAATTTGTTAAGCGCAGGTAGTTTTTGAGAAACCAACTTTTTATCAGCCAAACCACCAAATGCTATATCATAGTTGATGTTATACTTGTCGCGTAGTTTGCCTAAAGTATACTGAGCATACGCCAGGCTGTCTTTTTGTTCAAAACCAAGAGCAATAGCTTCTACACCACGCTGATGATTTTTATTAAACCAAGGCGATAAAAACACGGTTTGATCTGTACAGTTAGGGCACCAGGTACCTATGATCTCAATAATAACTACTTTGCCTTTATACTTTGCATCGCTTAATGATACCTGGCTTTTGCCATCAATGTTAGGAAAAGAGAAATCTAACTTTTTGTAGCCTTCTTTTAGGAAAGTTAGCTTGTATGGATCAGGTAGTTCCACATCTGCTTTTTTTGCAGCATCGAACTTTTGGTTTTTGTAAATACCAAAACCCTGCTCGCCGCTGATAGTCCCATCAGCATTAATTTTTCCTTTTACAATAAATGGGCTTGGACCGGTAAATCCGCTTAGCGCGAACTCATCACCTTGTATAGTTCCTTCCAATTCGCGGGTATCGCCAACCACGGTCATGATAACACCGGTAAGTTTATTTCCCTTTTGTGTTAACAATGCTATAGATGCTGGCACGGCTTCTTTGCTGTAGGTAGTTATTTCCCATTTACCAGAAATGTCTGCCACCGGTTTAACATCTTTACCCGGCTCAACAAAGCGATAAGTTTTACCGTATTCAGCGGTAAATGGTAAGGCATTGCCCCGGAAGCCAGGTACCAGGCTGCGATATTCGCCGCTTATGGTATTATCATCATTAATTTTGGCAACCAGGGCAGCGTCATATGTATTCATTTTAATGTACACCGAATCTTTACTTAATCGCTGCACATGAAAGTCGTCACGGCGAGAACCGTTTAATAATGTAAAAACCGCATGTTCAGGATCTTTTCCTTTTAGTTCGAAGTTAAATGGCACTTGTGATTCGCTCACTTTGAATACTCCGCGCCATACACCTTCTTTAATAAATTTCGCGTCAACTGGGTCTTTATCACCTGCTAAAGCCGCACCGCTTAACATAACGCCTACAGTAAAGCATTTTGCTGTTAATAGATAGTTTTTGAAGTTCATGATTATAAAATTTAATGTTGTTAATGATTTTTTGCTTGCTTAAGAATGTTAAGGAAGTGTTTTAAATTTTTGAGGCACAACAGTTCCATGCGCATTAATGGCAAGACCACTAATACTTAATCGTCAATAAAATTAAAGCAGATTATTGCACAGAAACTAAACGCACATACAACAACATCGTGGTGGGGCGACGGGTAGTTGACAGCTTAAGATTAAATACTTAAAATTTTTCATAACACTAGTTAATTTATTACCCGGAAGCTTAATCTTCTGGATAAAGTAGAGCACTTATTTCAGACTATCTGAAAAGTTGCTAAAAGATCATCGAGACTTCCTCTCCCTTTTTCTAAATAAATCAACTAATTAATGGTGGGGTTAATTAGATGCAGTAAAGGTAACAATAAATATTAATAATGCAAATTAAATCTATAGATTATGTAGTATTTATTTTACTTAATTAATTATACTATAAATTGTTAGTTGTGTATACTTGTTTGTTAAGACCAGCATCCTGGCAACTGTAGCAGAAATTTAGCTGAATGAAGTTCCACCATTGCATAAAGCCGCGTAACTGTTCAGAGCCAGGATGCTGATCAAATATTTTCAATAAAATCAGGCATCTTTTACCTACTGGCAACAACAGCTATTAAGATTACTGCAGTTAACTTTTATAGTATAGTGAAAACTACTTTTGGTAAGGGTAGATGTATGCATTTGTTTGTTTTATCATTTGCAATAAACAATAAGTCAATGGTGGAGATCGACTTAGTATTTTGAGTGTGATTGTGCGTATTAAATTAAAGGGCTACTGAAAACTCCAGGTCCTCGGGTGGTAAACATTCCCGGTTGCTACAAGCCATGTAGGTAAGCGTTCCTTTCACTACAGCTTTATTTTTATTGAGTTTTATTCTCTGTTGAAATACTACGGTATTATCAAAATAAGTAACATTCATTTCAAATGCTTTTTCATATTTCTTTTTCGGCCGCGGTTCTGAAGTTTTGTTGGTTAATGAATAATCTTCAGACCGTGTAAAAGCAAAGTTGGTTTTAACCGGGCCGCCTTCCTTAACATTTTGTGAGTATATATGCCAGCCTTTATCTATAGTTGCCTTTAAGTAAATAACCGCTTCTTTATCGTTTATCTTTTTTGCAGCATAAGCCCATTTAACAGGTGTTAATATCTGTGCCCGTACAAAGGTGACGGTTAATAAAAGTGTAGCTATTACTATATATTTTTTCATAGGTGTTATTGATTAAGCGGCTACTGGTTTGTAAACAGCAGCAATTTTTTCAACTGTATAGTCAATTTCTTCGGCTGTATTATACTTACTAAATGAAAACCTGATGGTATCTCTCGTAGAATCGGCATCTATCGCTTTTAACACATGTGATGCTGACCCGGTAGTGCATGCGCTGCCACCCGATACTGAGATATCATTAAGGTCTAAATATTTTAACAAATCAAACGCCTCATTATTAGGTAAGTTTACACTTAAAACCGTATATAAACTTTGATGTGATATGGCGGAATTCCCATTAAATTTTACATCATATATGCTTTCCTGCAACTTGGAGATCATCCTGTTTTTAAGATTTTGAATGTAAACCTGATGCTGATCGATATGGTTATAAGCTATTTCCAATGCTTTAGCCAGGCCCACAATACCATGTATATTTTCGGTACCGGCGCGTAATTTACGCTCCTGTCCGCCACCATGTAGTAATTGTGACAACTGTAGACCATCCCGACAAAATATAAATCCTGTACCTTTAGGACCATGAAATTTATGTGCTGATGCGGCTATAAAATGCGCCTTTATTTTTGAAAGGTCATGCCTGTAATGCCCCATTGTTTGCACTGTATCTGTATGGAAAAGTGCTCCCCTAGCATCACAAAGTTCGCCTATCAATTCTATATTGTTAAGGTTTCCTATCTCGTTATTTGCATGCATTATTGATACCAAAGCCTGATTATTACACCTTAAAAGGTCATCCAGGTGGTTAATATCCAGATTACCCTTTTTATCAATGTTTACAAAATGCAGTTTAATTTCACCAGCTTTAGCTAGAACCTTCAACAGATTTAAAACCGCATGATGCTCAAGCGGGCTAGTTATAACATTTCTTACTCCGTGTAAGCGTATGCTCGTTAGTATTGCTGTATTATCAGCCTCTGTACCGCCTGACGTAAAAATAATTTCGTTCGGAGATGCATTGATAAGATCTGCAATTGTCCTACGTGCATTTTCAATTGCAGTTTTAACTACTCTGCCATGCTTATGATGCGATGATGGATTACCAAAATTTTGTAACAGGTAGGGTTCGATCTCATTAAATACCTCCCTATCTAATTGTGTTGTTGCTGCGTTGTCCAGATAAATGCTCATGTTGTTGTTATTAATTATTTACAGAATAAATTGGCTGTAAACACTTATCAAATCAAAATCGCGAAGAAATCAGCAGGTGGAGTATTGAGTTTCTATCGTCATCTTATCTTCCTCAGTAAACTGAGCAGGAGTTAGCACCTTTTACAAATCTTAAAACTTGTACAGGTTGCCAAGACATCATTGGGCCCTTCCCTATGTCTTTCTGGATAAGTATTTAAAGAACGTTATGGCGCAAATATAATATAAATTATATAATTCCTATAGATTAAGTAGTATTTTTATTTAAATTATTTTTCCTTTAGATAAAGACACGTTAGTATTGTTAATCATTTATCTTGCAATTTGTGGTTGATGACACTGGAGAGCATGGCAACGCCTTGCTCAGAAAATACCATTAGGCATATTTGATATTACCACCCTGTTTCAAGGTGCCAAATTGGCTCCTTGAAATTTCCTCCGAAGTTAATTCAAACATAAAGTCATCAGGAAACCGTTCAAGATTTCGCCGAACTTGCCGCTTCAGGTATTTGGTTTCGACTTGGTAAAGGTCGGCCAGGTCGCTATCTAACATAACCTTTTGACCTCTTATTAAATATATTTTATTGGTGATGGTGTCATCTGACACAATAAGCTTTTCCATATTATCATTTTAAGATGTTGTTAATTATTAGCTTACTTTTCTAAGGTTGGCGTTTGAATTACCTTTTCGGCTCGCTTTACGTTTTGGGGCTTCCGGTTCTAGCTTTTCCCGTAAGACATGCATATCCTCGCTGATCTTTTTCAGCAACACCCTGGCATAAATCTGTGTCGTAGCAATCTTAGTGTGACCCATCATTTTACTCACCGTTTCTATAGGCACGTTATTAGCCAGCGTAATGGTTGTAGCAAACGTGTGCCGGGCAACGCCAAAAGTCAACTTCTTTTTAATACCAATTATCTTGGCGATCTCCTTCAGATAGACATTAACCTTTTGATTGGTGATCGTTGGAAAGACCTTGCCTAAAGACACAGCGCGGGGGTGATCCTTATATTTGTTCATGATGACCAATGCAGGCGTCAGCACCGGTATGTTGGTAGGTTCGTTACTTTTTTGACGGAACAGCTTTAGCCATTTCTCTCCGTCCTCGCCACGAATCACATTGCCGTCATGCAGATTCATCAGGTCAACAAAAGATAACCCGGTATAACACGCAAAAAGGAAATAATCACGGATCACCTCTAAGGTTTCAGAGGCAAGGTCGTAATTGATTAATAGCTGTAACTCGTTGGTTGATAGAAAAGCTGTTTCAACCTTTTTATAACGAAACTTATAATTCTTGAACGGGTCTATGCTGATCCATTGCAGTTTAAAGGCAAGGGTTGTCATTTTCCGAAGTCGGATCAAATGTTTCATTACGCCGTTATTATTCAACGGCTGATGATGGTCCGCGGGTTTATGGCTCCGCAGATAGGTTTCGAAGTCCACAATAAACTTGTAGTCAATGTCCCGGATGCGAATATCAGTCGTGTTCATGCGTGCCAACAAGAACTTCTCCAGATAGCGGCGTGTAACGGCATAATGTTTTAATGTGCTCCAGGTCAATGCTGCCGATGCGGTTTCATAATGGTAATCCATTAGTTTGCTCAGCGTGTAAGTCTCATCGGTGTCTTCACCCAGGAACATGGACTTCAATAGTTGGGGAGTAACTTCTTTTCCGGCGAGCTGCAATTGCTGGTAGTAAGTGGTGATAGTGAATTTTACCTGCTCTAAATAGGCATTGGTTTCCTTCGCTTCTGCTACCTTGGTTCTGAGGCCTCCGCGGCCTTTATCCCAATCGTCAACATTTACATAGTGCTTCAGGGCAAGCAAAACCCTGTCCTTGTTGATTGTGATGTAAGCATAAACATTCGTTTTGCCATCCCTTGCTTTTTCCTTTTTGATGGTGAAGTTAACACCAAATGACTGCGCTGTCTTCATTTTTTAACAGTTTTTAAGTGAATAAATAATTGATTTACAGCCTAATATGAGCCTGTACACCTAAATCGCACGTAGGTCGCCGGAAATTGGTCTATTTTCAGTCCTTTTGAGTGCTTTTCAATCTATATTTCAAGCAGGTAAATAACTGTAATACAACTCCTTAAACCATAAATGCGACCTAAAAGTAAAAACTTATTTCAGGTGGGCGTTTTGGTGTCGCAGGTGGTGGATTAATAAGGACTGAAAAGGATCGTTAAAAAATAAAAAACCCTCTAAATCAGCGATTTAGAGGGTCATTACTTGTCGAATAATCGACTAAAAGTGCGCCCACCTGGGCTCGAACCTATTTCCTTAAATCATTGATTTCCAATGACTTTAAAAGTTTTCGTTTTTTAAGGTAGTTACATAGGTAACACGCCCTATTGACAAGTCAAATATACGATTCTTTACTATAATTTATGATCAATAAAAGGATGCCAACCATTTACAAACTAACCATAGATTGTTAAGCGACCAAGTCAACTAAAGGTTACAATGTTTTCCAGATTTTAAAAACGTGTTCGAACCTAAAGCCGGAGTCGCGAACAAGGACCGAAACATCATACGATCTAAAGGGATGCTCCTCGTCGATTAAATATTTTATATGATGTAGTACCTCGCCAAAACGATTCTCAAAATCCTCGCGTGAAACGACTACTTTAATCATATTATCCTGGTAATTTATTTTTGCCTTGCCGAGGAGAGCCTTTTCTAGTAAGGAAGCGATTTCCAAATGCAATTTCTTGGCGGCAGCTTTTTTCATAAGAATTTTTTAAATATAAGTTATGTGACTGATATCAATCTTAGCTCTTAATTAATATAAAGATACCATATCTTAAAGGGTGTTCTCAAAGTTTATATCCCGTTCTTGCTGGGGAAGTTATCAATATAATAGGCAGAGCTAAATGCACAATAGTCTTCCGATCTGAAATAAAGTAAGGTTTAGGTTTAAACCAATGTTAGTCAGCTAAAGGGAAGGGTTTCCTGATTAAGCAGCCGGGCGGATTACCTCCTGTATGAGGTCCTTCCATTTTTCCGCCAGCCGGATCGTGCGTTTTAAATGCCAGTCACTACCCTGGTATTGCTTATAGAATACGATATGTGACATTTTTTGTTCCTTGTCGCGCAGGCCAAGCTGTAAAAGCTGAAGCGTATCGCCGCGCTTAATTTCCATTAAGACACAGCTATCGACAGCTTCCAGGTCGAACTGGCCGATCTCGAAATCCCCGTGGCTCATCCGGATCAGTTTTTTTCTGACAGGATCGAGCGCCAGGATAAAATCGTCCACCTGGTCAACATGATGAAATGAAAGTT
>CAZTAU010000034.1:0-41910 GCA_964611565.1 uncultured Mucilaginibacter sp.
TTTAAAATAACATATTTGGCTACATCGCCAAATCGGGCGCAAAGGTACGCTTAATTTATGAATTTTCAAACACTTAACAGTAAATGCCTGAATATGCATCAAGAAGAAATGTTGATCTCGGAAGTTTCTTTGGTGTCCTTATCTCTATAATATGCTACAAATAATCCTATGGCCCCAACCGTAATACATATATCAGCCACATTAAAAATGCCGCTCCGTAAATTGTAGATGCCTATATTCATGAAATCGCTAACGTGACGATCATATAGTATACGGTCTATAATATTCCCTAATCCACCGGCAATGATTAATGAATATGAAAAAAGCATTAACCTATTCATTTTATTTAACCGGGTAATTACATAAATAAAAGCACCAATCAATACAGCTAACGGAAACATACTTAATAGCCAAAAACTAATTGCCTTAGGTAAGTTATCGCCCAGGCTTAAGGCAGCACCAGTATTTTCAACATATTGTAACCTAAAGGTATCATGAAAATAAGATATAGGTTCGCCGTAAACTAAATTGTCTTTAGCTATAACCTTAGTCACCCTATCGCATCCAATAAAGATGGTACAGCTAAAGCAAAATAATAATACTTTGACCCAGTTTTTCATGTTTTAAATGCTTTGAAATTACCTCAGCCTATCTGCCGATTTTACCAACTTATCATCCCTTTGTATAGCTTTTTGAGCCAGTATGATAAAGAGAATGCTTAATGAAAGTAATACAACCCCCACACCATAATTTCCAAAACCGATAAGTGCATCGCCTATAACATTTTTAGCCGTTTGCGATACCCAAAAGCTAAAACCGATCAATATCAGCATGGCACAATAGCATAAGGTGCGTTGCAGGGTGCGGTTGTTATACATAAATATAATAACCAGGGGTATTACCGCCATAAAGCCGGTTAAAACTGATAGGGCAGTAAATGGTTTAACATTTTGCTGTTGCCCGTTTACATCCTGGTAAATGCCGGTAATTTTTATGGTGGATAGTTGCCCCTCAACATAAACATTGTTAAGTAACGGGAATATAAATAATGCCGCGATAGCCAATGCGGCCAGCAAAAGGTATATGCTTTGAATACGTTGTAACATTTTATAAGTATTAAGAGTACAAATATATAATTGTTTAATAATCTGGTTTGATTATTAATAAGCATAATTATTACAATTATTAATAAATGTGTTTAAATTTAGCTGTTCAACCTAATTACTTTAACGATGAGCGACCCTATTAATTCACAAACGCCTAAAGATGTTGTTATAGATGATGAGCATCTGAAAAGCATGTTCCTGGAGCATTTAAACGGAATTTACTTTGGTAAAAAGCACCTGCTTGATTTTTTTGCCGAAGTAATGGATATGGCTTCTTTAAAGCACTTAAAACTGGCCATTAACGAGTGCATTAATGATACCGTTAAGCAAATTGAAAACATGGACGATATCTATGAGTCGATAGGTAAAAAGCCATCGAAAACAAGTATCTTGGGAGTAAAAGGCATGACACTGGAAGCTTATATGGCGGTTATAAAAACCGGAAAAACGCCTATTGAACGTGATGTGTTTATACTGTTTTACCTGCAAATCATTGAGGGTATTGAAATAACTTACTTTAAAGTATTAAAAAACCTGGCTAAAGCTGTGGGCCATAATCATACATTTTTAGATGAACCCTTTGACCTTGCAGTTGATAACAGGCTGATGTTTGAGACAATTTATAAGGAATATATCAACTAAAAAGATTAGTTGTTAACGATTGAAGATTAGTTGAATACCGTACTAATCTTTAATCTTCAATCTTTACTTTTGCTCCGTGAGCACCAAGCAACGCTTTTTTATCGAACTGGCTTATGATGGTACCAACTATCATGGTTGGCAAATGCAGCCCAATGCTGTAGGCGTACAGGAGGTATTAAATAAAGCCTTAACCACTGTTTTGCGCCAGCCGATTGAAACGCTGGGTTGTGGCCGTACAGATACCGGGGTACATGCTAAAGAGTTTTTTGCGCATTTTGATGTAGAGGGGGAGTCCATGGACCATAGACCATGGACCATGGACGATAGCGGAGTTTTAAGAAGCCTTAATTCTATACTTCCGCAAGACATCGCTATTAAAAAAATAATTCCTGTTGATGTCAATGCGCATGCACGGTTTGATGCTACTTTGCGCTCGTATGAGTATCACATTCATTTTTATAAAGATCCGTTTAAAAATGGGTACTCGTGGTTGCTGCGTGATGAACCTGATTTAGAGCTAATGAACCAGGCGGCTAAGCTGATCATGCAGTATGTTGATTTTAGCTGTTTCAGCAAATCAAACACACAAACTAAAACCAACAACTGTAAAATAACCAATGCCGTGTGGCAGCGTACCGACGGCGGTATAGTTTTTAAAATATCTGCCGATAGGTTTTTACGCAATATGGTTCGTGCTATTGTGGGTACTTTGCTGATGGTGGGCAATAAAGAGATAGCACCCGAAACCATCCACGATATCATCCAAAGCAAAAATCGTAGTAATGCGGGCACCTCGGTTCCGGCTTGTGGATTGTATTTGACACAAATAAAATATCCATATTTGTAATATGTTCCTGTTTTATCTGTTGCCTTTATTACCGTATTTCCTATTTAGATTTAAGGGATCGAGTACGGTGATTAAATTAATATTTATAACAATTCTTCAAATAGCGATCTTCTATATTGCTCTATTATTAGGTTATTCGCTAAAAGACGAAATTATTCTTGGAGGAGCATCCATGATTGGCGATATAATTCAATTACTACTTATAATAAATGTAGTAACTATAATTGTATCAATAATCATTAAAAAATCAAATAAACATTCAATAAAAGATGGCATCTGAGGTAGTAGGAAAAGCATTTGATTGGCAGCTGCTAAAGCGGGTGATGCACTATGTAAAACCGTATAATGTTACGTTTATCATATCGGTGTTTTTAACCATTTTTTTGGCAGTAGGTGCCTTGCTGCAACCTATCCTGATACGGGAAACGCTGGATAACCATATACTATTGAACGATTACAGCGGAATGGTATTCATGGTGGAGTTGATGGTAGCACAACTATTGATACAAACCATTGCTCAATACTATCAAACCCATTTAACCAACTCACTGGGGCAATCCGTTATTCGCGACTTGCGGATTGATGTGTTTAACCATATTACCAGCCTGCGCTTAAAATATTTTGACCGTACGCCTATTGGTATGCTCATTACCCGTACCGTGTCTGACCTGGAGACCATTGCCGATATTTTTGCGGAGGGATTGATATCTATCATGGGCGATCTGTTATTGGTAATTGCCATCATAGGCTATATGTTTCATCGCGACTGGAAGTTAACCGCCATTACGCTTATACCCATGCCACTTTTATTTGCATCAACCTATGTATTTAAAGAGGCTATTAAATCATCTTTCCAGGAAGTACGTACACAAGTTGCCCATTTAAATACTTTTTTAGCCGAGCATATTTCGGGCATAAGTATTATACAATACTTTGCCCGCGAAGGGCAGGAAATGCGCAAGTTTAAAGCCGTAAACTTAAAACACCGTGATGCGCATATCAGGTCAAACTGGTACTATTCTATATTCTTCCCGGTAGTAGAGGTTTTGTTTGCTATTTGTATTGGCCTGCTGGTTTGGTACGGTTGTAAACGCATATTAACAGACCAGCAAATGGCGCAGCTTTCCGCATCGGGCAAAGGCATTACGCCGGGTACCATACTGGAGTTTATTATTTACTTGAACTTACTTTTTCGACCAATACGCCAACTGGCAGATAAATTTAATACCCTGCAAATGGGTATGGTTGGTGCCGACAGGATTTTTAAAGTTTTAGATACCGATGAAGTGGCACCCAATGAGGGCCATTTAATGCCTGCTACGATTGATGGCGATATTAAATTCAGCAATGTTTGGTTTGCTTATAATGATGAGAACTGGGTACTAAAGGATATTAGTTTCCATGTAAAACCCGGCGAAACATTGGCATTGGTTGGTGCTACGGGGGCAGGTAAATCATCTACCATTAATATCCTGAACCGCTTTTATGAGATAGGTAAAGGCCATGTGACTATTGACGGGCAAGATATACGCGAATACGATGTGAACTATTTGCGGTCGCGCATTGCTACAGTTATACAGGATGTATTTTTATTTAGCGATACCATTGCCAATAACATCAGCCTGAATAATGAAACCATTACCCGCGAACAGGTAATTGCTGCTGCTAAAGATGTAGGTGCACATGAGTTTATTGAACGCCTGCCGGGTGGATATGATTATAATGTAATGGAACGCGGCGCTACGCTGTCGGCAGGGCAATCACAATTGATATCCTTTATACGCGCGCTGGTTTATAACCCTTCTATTTTGGTGTTAGACGAAGCTACCTCATCGGTTGATACTGAAACCGAGGTGCTGATACAAAATGCCATAAACAAGCTCATGGAGGGTCGTACGGCTATAGTTATCGCGCACCGACTATCTACCATACAAAAGGCCAATAAGATCATTGTGCTTGACCATGGCGAGATCAAAGAAATGGGTACCCACCAGGAGTTATTACGTATTGATGGAGGTTACTACCGTAAATTGTACGATTTACAATTTAACTCGACAGGGATAGTAAGATAAATCATTAGGTCACTGGGTCATTAACGATTTAAAAAATGACTCAATGACTCTATGATTGACTAATCAGGTTGCACCTGCCCCTTTTCAACACCTTCTTCGTTTGGCGGATTTTTTACAGGATTTACAGGCTGCTCCTCGTTCTCACGCTTTTTGGCAATGTTGCCGCTATGCGGTTCATCGGCATTATATTGCTTGTCTTCGCTGTGTACCACCGTTTCATTACCGTTATCATTTGGCCTGTCGGTAGGGGTGTCTGAGGGTGATGCTTTATCTTTTGAGTTTGCTGGTTTTGTCATGTGGTAATAACAGGTGGTAAGGGTTTTTTGTTTACGCTTGTCATCTCGAACGTAGAGAGAGATCTATACACCGACCGGCTTGAGTATGGATTTCTCCCGCTGGTCGAAATGACAGGAAAGAATAAAGCACGTTAAATTTTGTTAAACCTCATCTTTATAACAGATAAACTTTTACCTTTATTGGCGGTTTCTTAATTTCGTAGAAACCCTCAGGTTTAAACAGTTTATGGAAGAATTTGAAGCAAGCGCATCGGCAAAAAAAACAAAGACCATTTATATCTCTACCGTATTTGGTATAGCTATGGTGTTGTTAATGATAGGCCTTTTAGGTTTAATATTGGTACATGCCAATAACCTGTCGCGCTACGTAAAGGAAAATATTGTATTAAATATTTTTGTGGATGATGCCGCCCGCGAGGCAGATGTATTACAACTGCAAAAGCAAATGGAAACCAACCCTATGGTGAAGCAGGCCGTGTATGTAAGTAAAGAACTGGCAGCACGCAACCTTCAAAGAGACCTGGGTGAAGACTTTGTTAAATTTTTAGGATATAACCCGCTATCGCAATCGTTAGATGTTTATTTGAACGCGGACTATGCCAACAATGCCGACATCACCAAATTTAAAACTCAATTATTAAAAAATCCACTGGTAAAAGAGGTAAAATATCAGCAATCATTGGTTGATGATATGAACAAAAATTTAACTTCTATCAGCTTGGTAATACTGGCATTTGCCTTAATATTTGTGGTGGTATCCGTGGCATTAATAAATAATACTATCAGGCTGGCTATATACTCGCAAAGGTTTTTAATTAAATCAATGCAATTGGTTGGAGCAACCAAAGGATTTATACGCAAACCATTTTTATTATATGGCATTTGGCATGGCCTTTTAGGCGGATTGATAGCGGTTATCATCCTTATAGTTACCCTATCGCTGGCGGTTAACCAAGTGCCCGAGTTGGTTATCCTGCAAAATTATGCCGAGTTTGGCGTAGTGTTTTTAGGGGTAGTAGGTTTAGGGGTTTTCATATCGGCATTTAGCACCTACCTGGCAGTTAACAGATTTTTACGTTTAAAAATATACGATCTTTATAGATAAGCAGTGAATCACTCATTCACTAAATCAATAATTCACTAATTAAAGAAATGGCAAAGTCAACCACTAATAAAACAACCGACACACCGGTAAAATTTATATTTGAAAAAAGCAATTACCTATGGTTTATTATAGCCATAGCTGTAGTAATAGTTGGCTTTGTGCTAATGTCGGGCACTACGGACATTTACAGCAATACTAAAATAGTAATAGCGCCAATTGTGGTGCTAACAGGTTTCGGTATTGGTTTTTATGCGATACTGAAAAAGCCGGAAGCGAAGTAGTGATTAGAGATTAAATCTTTTCTCTTCATTGTCTAGCCTTATACCTTATCTTACATGAATATCATTCACGTTATTATACTGGCCATTATTGAGGGGCTTACCGAGTTTTTGCCGGTATCATCCACCGGGCATATGATCATTGCCAGCTCGTTAATGGGTATCGCTTCTGATCCATTTGTAAAGCTATTTACTATAGCTATACAGTTTGGTGCCATCCTTTCGGTAGTTATACTATATTACAAACGCTTTTTACAATCCTTTAATTTTTATATCAAGTTAGCTATCGCATTTGTGCCGGCAGTAGTGTTTGGTTTATTGTTGAGTGATAAAATAGATGAATTATTAGAGAGCCCGCTTACTGTAGGCATCACCCTATTTGTAGGTGGTATTATTTTATTATTTGTAGATAAATGGTTCAACAAACCAACAATATCGCAGGAAAAAGAGATCAGCCATATAACGGCGCTTAAAATTGGTTTCTTCCAGTGTATCGCTATGGTGCCCGGTGTATCACGTTCAGCGGCTACAATTATAGGCGGTATGTCGCAAAAGCTAAACCGTACCGCGGCTGCCGAGTTCTCCTTCTTTTTAGCTGTACCCACCATGTTTGCCGCCACCGCCAAAAAAATGCTCGATTATTATAAAGATGGCCACAACTTTACCGGCGAAGAAATTAAACTATTAGCCATTGGTAATGTAGTGGGTTTCATAGTTGCCATGCTCGCCATCAAAAGTTTTATTACCTTTTTAGAGCGTCGTGGCTTTAAGCTTTTCGGCTGGTACCGTATCGTTGTAGGCGCTATCATTATCGGCTTTATTTTGAGCGGGCATCAATTGGAGATGATATAATCCGACGTACCTATCTATGGAGATTGCAGGCTACGCTTGCAATGACGTTGCAGTAGGGTGAATGAGCAGAATTGACCAATATTTCAAAGAACGATAACAGTTGCTGCAGGTACCAACAAGATCGGTCTTTGCAGCTATAGTTATGCTGACAGTGCTTTGTCAGTGTTCCAAAGTGTTCCACTTGCACAAAATGGAACACCCATATCGTCATAAAATCCTACCTTTGCACCTTAATGGATACTTTACAACCCGAAAAAAAGGAATTTGACTTTGCTGCAGGTGAGTTGTTACTGGTAAATAAACCCTACCAGTGGACCAGCTTTGATGTGGTGGGCAAACTACGCAACAGCTTTAAACCTTTAAAGCTAAAAGTTGGTCATGCGGGTACGCTTGATCCATTGGCTACGGGCTTATTGATCATTTGTACCGGTAAAATGACCAAGCAGATAGATACCTTCCAGGCAGAAGAAAAGGAATATACCGGTACCATGATATTGGGCGCTACTACGCCATCGTACGATATGGAAACCGAGCCTGAGCAACTGTTTGATACCAGCAACCTTACGTCCGAACAAATACACGCTGCCTGTAAACAATTTGCAGGTGATATACAACAATACCCACCCGCGCACTCGGCTATAAAAATTGATGGCGAAAGGTTGTATGAAAAAGCCCGCCGTGGCGAAGAAGTTGAATTGCGCCTGCGCAGCGTTACCATAACCGAGTTTGAAATTACCCGCATTGAACTGCCCAAAGTGGATTTTAGGGTGGTGTGCAGTAAAGGAACTTACATACGGTCGTTAGTAAACGACTTTGGCAAGACTTTAAATAATGGGGCATACCTGTCCAAACTAACCCGAACCCGCAGTGGTAAATTTAAGCTGGAAGATGCCTGGGAAGTGCCGGATTTGGTAACAGTAATAAGGGAGCAAAAAGCGATAGTAACGGAAAACTAAATCCGAAATTGAAAATCCGACATCCGAAATGAGAATATACCATCATATAGATGAATTTAAACCGGTAAAAAACGCGGTCGTTACCATTGGTACATTTGATGGGGTACATATTGGCCACCGCAAAATAATATCGCGCATCAAAGAACTGGCCGATGCAAGTGGCGGCGAAACCGTTATCCTTACTTTTTTCCCGCATCCGCGGATGATATTACATCCCGAAGATGAAAGCATTAAGCTGATCAATACCATCAATGAAAAAGCGGAATTACTGGAAAAACTGGGCGTTGACCATTTGATCATCACGCCTTTTTCAAGAGATTTTTCCAATCAATCGCCCGAAGATTATATAAGAGATATACTGGTTAATCAAATAGGGACAAAAAAAATTGTGATAGGGTATGACCACCGTTTTGGTAAGGACAGGCAAGGCGACCTGGAGAATTTATTACAGCATGGCCCGCAATATGGCTTTGAGGTAATAGAGATACCAGAGCAGGATATACGTGATGTAGCCATCAGCTCAACCCAAATACGCAACGCGCTGTTTGAAAGTAAAATTGACCTGGCGAATGAGTTTTTGGGCTACCCGTTTTTCATTACCGGTAAAGTAACCCGCGGCGACCAGATAGGCAGGCAAATAGGCTATCCTACAGCTAATATGGTTATCGAAGAAAAATATAAGTTGATACCCGGTGACGGTATCTTCGCGGTAAAGGTTGAGGTAGACAAGGCGCTATATAAAGGCATGGCTTATATAGGGACCCGCCCCACCATTAATGGCGTTAGGCGTAATATTGAAGTGAATATTTTTGATTTTGATAAAGAGATTTATTACCAGCAAATACGCATGGAGTTTCATCATTTTATACGCGGCGATATGAAATTTGCGGGGTTGGATGAACTGAAGGCACAGATAGCACAGGATAAAATTGATGTGCTGCAGTTGATGGCATAGCAACAATGCATATATTTAATGGTTATATCAAGGGCATCTACCATCAACCATGAGCAAACTACAAATAGATAAGGCGGAAAGCGAGTTCCTGAATGATACCATTGCGCATTGGGAAAAGCATGGTACAGTAAGTAAGGAGCAGGCCGAAACTTTGCGCCAATCTTATACAGTTAAAGGCTTCGACTGGATGCGGCTGGCTAAGTATTCTTTTTGGATAGCCCTGATATGTGGTGGCGCATCGTTTGCATTCCTCATTATTAATGACACGGTAGTAAACCTGCTTAAAAAGCTTTATTATACACCGGATATCATTATCAGTATTATATCCGGTTGTATGGCCGCGTTCTTGTTTTATTGGGGGCGAAGAAAAGAGCGATTATCGCCCGAAAGAGTATTCAGTAACGAAGCCATCATATTTACCGGCGTATTATTTACAGCCTGCTGCATCGCTTATTTGGGTAAAACCTTTGATAATGGCTCTGGACATTACTCGTTACTATTCCTGCTATCGGTTTTTGTCTATGGTTTTTTAGCCTGGCGGATGGATTCAAGGCTGATATGGTTGTTCGCGTTGGTATCATTAGGCAGTTGGTTCGGTACCGAAACCGGGTTTCAGACCCACTGGAGCGATTATTTTTTAGGGATGAATTACCCGTTGAGGTTTGTGTTTTTTGGGTTGGTGTTAGTTGCCGCTACTTATGTATTGCGTAACCGCAAGTGGTTCGCTTATTTTTGGGAGCAGACCTATGTGGTGGGTTTATTGTACCTGTTCTTGTCGTTATGGTTATTGAGCATATTTGGCAACCATGGTAATATGGATAAATGGTACCAAATTAAACAGATCAGTTTATTTTATTGGGGAATCATATCCGCGGCAGTAGCGGGAGGGTTTATGCTATACGGCTTAAAAACTAATGATACCATTGCCCGTGAGTTTGGCATCACATTCCTTATCATTTTCCTGTACACCAAATACTTCGAGTACTTTTGGGACCATACCAATAAAACGCTGTTCTTCGCTATATTGGCGGCATCTTTCTGGCTCATCGGCCGCAAGGCAGAAAAGATATGGAATTTGAAAAGTAAGGATTCGGGTAATCAATAAATTACGCACCTTTGCACCGCAATGATAGTATTAGCCGAAGAACAACAGGAACGCATCGACCTTATTAAACATAAACTCAAATTTATTGAGCAAAAACCTGCCGTAGCCTGTATTGTTAATTTAGATACGTTAACCCTTGCGGATAGTTCAATTGCCGAATTAATAGGCATCGCCGGAGGCGCAAGTGAAAGTCAATTTAACGATCCTGATATCATTATTGTAATGCCCGTAGATTATACCATTGCGCAAACTATGCAGCAAATGGATAGGCTGCTGCAACTACCCGGCTTTAACGACCTAAAAGCCGCCAAAAATAACCGTGTTTATATTGCCGGTGGTAACTTCGATATCACCGATTCCGAGCAATTGGTAACCCTAACCGAAGTATTTGGAGAGATCATCAATCCCAAACAATTTATTTTTGGTTATGAGGGAGAGAAGTGGATCAAGTTTGGTTTAGTATAATCCTCCATTTAGCCTTTTGTCATTTCGAACATAGTGAGAAATCTATACACTGTTTCGGCTTTGCTTGTGTATAGATTTTCTCGCTACGCTCAAGAGAGTAGTTCTCCTCGTCCCTCGTCGAAATGACAGGCGTTTTTTTTAAAATATCACATTAAACCCTGCATAAAAATTACGCAGTGCTGCCGGGTTGTAATAACGGTTGCCAAAAGCATTCAGGTCGTTACCCAGGCTGTAGTTTTCATTAAACAGGTTATCAACCCCGGCATAAATATCTAAACGTGTTTTGCCTTTTAATAGGTGCTGCCATCCGGCTTTGGCCTGTACCAAATGGTAGCGGTTAGCGTATATGCTGTTAGCATCATTTAATGGTATACGCGAGGTATAGTTATGCTGCGCAAACAAATAAATGTTTTGCGGGAATTTCACTTGCACGCTTGATACAGTTACCGTTCTTGGTACACCGGTTAATTCCTTGTTTGAGTAATTTGTTCCGGCTACGTTATAATCGGTAAATGAGAATTTGCTTAGCGTAAGCGACTCGTTCAACTGCAAGCCACGAATAAACCCTGTATTTTTTTGTTTGATGATCCAGTAGCTGGCATAAACCTCCAAACCGGGTTGCTTAGTGCCGCCCGCATTAATATAATACTCAGTATCATCCGGGTTTAAACGGCGTACAATAGCATTTTGCAGGCGGTATAAAAACACCGATGCATCCAATAAAAAGCGGTTCTCTTTATCGCGTAGGCGGAGCCCTGTTTCGTAGTTCCAGCCCAATTGCGCCTGTAGGGCAGTATTAATAATATTGCTGGTAGGGCGTATCTCGGCAGTAGTTGGGGTTGAGTAACCGCGACTAACCGATGCTCTCCAGATAAAATTATCAGTAATGCTATATGATAAAGCCAAGCGCGGCATTACCTGTGGCGTAAAGCTACGCGGGGTATAAGCGGTTTGTGCCAGCGGGAAAATATTCTGGAACTTATAATCGTAATAGTTTATACTGGCTGCTGCTTCTACATGCAATTTGTTAAACAGGTCAGCCTGATAACGCGCGAAGAAGAAACGCTGATTAGTATGTATTTTATCCTGCGCTTGCGCAGTACCCCTTACACCCTGATTGTTATTGTAATTATTGATGTCCGAGTTGGTTTGTTGTACTTCTATACCAATGTTGGCTTTCCAGTCGTAATTTGCGGTGCGTATACCGTTGTACTCAAAATAGGTACGTAAGCCATAAGTGCTTTCATAACGCTGCTCATAATTGCTGATGAACGGGTTTGTGAAATTTACATAAGTGCCAAAAATAGAGGCCACGTTGCGTATACGGTCGCTAATGCGCCACTCGTTTACCAAACCTCCCATAGTCATTTTAGTGCTGATGCCAATACGCTGGGTAATGGCATTAGCTCTGGTGCCGCGTGGGTTTGCCGCCAATTGTGCAGGGGTTAATCCGCCCGGTGTTTGGTAATTCAAGTCAGAATATAAGCCTATAAACTTGATAGAGTTGCCATTGCCGTATTTTAACTTATCAACCAACTGAAAATAGGTGCGGTACATATTGCTGTTATCGCGGTAGCCTTTAGCAGTTTGGTAAGCCTGGTTAATGTTTAGCTGGTTATTTTTGCTGATGTTTTGTATACCCACATTTTGATGGAATAGTCCGTATGATCCGGCATTAGCACCTAGCGATACATAATTGCTATCCGCATAACGGTTAACCGGGTTAATTAACACCACACCGCCCGAGTTGGCACCAAATAAACTGCCATCTGGGCCTTTTAAAATTTCAACACCTTGTACGCTGTTAAAATCAATGGAGTTTAAATAAGTATTGCCGCCAGCATCTGTTAAAGGGATCTCATCAAAGTAAACCTTTACATCGCGCACACCAAAAGGCGAGCGCAGTAAACTACCGCGTATAGATAAACGGTAACTTCCCGGCGAGCGCTCTTCCATACGTACACCCGGAATGGTGTTCATAGCAGGTACTAAAGAGTTTTCGGGTTGTAACTTTAATTGGGATGGCGTTAAAACCCCGACAGAAGCAGGTGTTTTTAGCATTTGCTGCTCAGACAAGTATCCGCGTATGGTAACATCTTGCAAACTTTGTGCAGTATCAACCTTTTGGGCCTGTGCCCCGGCAAATAACCCGGCAGTAATAAATAATATCGAAGTAATGTATAATCTTTTCATAAGCTTAAATTGGCGCACAAAAATAGCCCTTTTATTCATAAAAGGGCTATCAATTTGTAACAAGTAAGTGGTGATTACAACTATCTGACACTCACCCGCCAAATGCAGTTGCTGGCATCGTCGGCTACTAATAACGAACCATCTTTAGCTACAGCCACACCAACCGGGCGGCCATACACTTCCCCTTCGTTTAGGTTGGCTATAAACCCTGTTAAAAAATCTTCGGGTTTACCGGGCTTGCCGTTAACAAATGGTACAAAAACTACTTTATAGCCTGATAAGGTCGATCTGTTCCATGAGCCATGCTGGCCTATAAACGCTCCGTTATAATAGCGTTGCGGAAAATTGCCTTTTTTATAAAATACCAAACCTAACGAAGCGGTGTGTGCACCCAAAGTTACATCGGGCACAATGGCACGTTTAACCAGGTCAGGTCGTTGTTCTTTAACTCGTGGGTCCAAATTTTGCCCAAAATAGGAGTAGGGCCAGCCATAAAAGCCACCCGGTTTAACGCTGGTTAAATAATCGGGTACCAGGTTATCACCTAATCCGTCGCGCTCGTTAACTGCGGTCCATAAAGTGTTGGTGCCGGGTTGCAGGTCAATACCCACTGAGTTGCGTAAACCGCTGGCATATATTTTTTCGCCCGAGCCATCCGGGTTAATTTCCAATATAGCTGCACGGCGTACTTCGTGCTTCATACCTTTTTCGCCAATATTGGTGCCCGATCCTACTGCAATATAAATTTTGGTTCCGTTGGCGTTGGCAAGCAGGTTGCGTGTCCAGTGGTTGTTATAACCACCTGCCGGTAACGACACTATTTTTTTACCGGCTCCGCTCACTTGTGTCTGGCCTAATTTATATGGATACCTGTATAGCCCATCAGTATTAGCTACATAAAACCAATCGCCTAATACCAGCATACCGTATGGCTGGTTAAGTCCTTTTAAAAATATGCGCTTGCTGTCGGCAATACCATCTCCATTGGTGTCCTGGAATAAAAGAATGTTGTTGGCACTCTCATCCAGATTCTGCGATTTGGTAGCCCCTATAATAGCCGCCCCTATTTTTTTAATGCCGCCCATTTCGGTATTAGCCTGCGCTGCAAAAACATCACCATTAGCAGCCACATAAATATTGCGTGCGTTGTGGAGGTTATTAGCATACAAACTTACCTTAAAGCCTTTAGGCGCTGTGGGGGTTTTGCCTTTTGGCCAGCCAATTACATTACTGTAATTACGTACAGATTTGGTTTCAAACGGCTTGGGAAGTTTGGGTTGTTGTGCATAGGCAGCAACAGACAAACTTATAATGGTTGTAGTTAAAAAAATGTTTTTCATGGTTAGATGCTTATTTAAAAGCAACTAACCGGTTGTGTTTTTTGTTTGGTTAAAACCGTATAAACTTATCTATCTGCTCATTAGTAAATTTTAAAGTATCCTCTTTAAATAACTCACCATCAGCGTTGAACTCAGTTTTAATATTGGCCATATGCAGTTTTAACGACATTACATTTAAATGCATATAATGGCATACGCCGGTAAAATGATCAATACCCCGTATGTTGCCATATTTTCCTGATGATATACCTACCAGCGCCGCTTTTTTATCGTAAAAACTTTCTGGAAAGGTACAGGCATCGATAAATACTTTCAACACACCCGGAAAGCTGCCATTATACTCGGGTATCACAAACAAAAATTTATCCGTTTTGGTGATAAGATCCTGTATAACCTGGAACTCGTCACTCCGCTTTCCATACATATCAGTTTTTATCAGGTTATCAGGCAGTTCTGAAAGCGATAGCAATCCCGCATCAACGCCTTTTTCGCATAGCTGTTTTTGATAATACTTAGCCACTTTAAGGGTTGAGCTTCCGGGCCTGTTGGTTGCTGATATAATGAGCATTTTCTTAATGAGTGATTGAGTAAATTAGTGAGTGAGTGATTTTGAAAGGATGGGCAACATTCGCTCACACATTCAATCATACACGCATTAACACAAATATGTTTGTAAATTGCTAAAAACTGTGGATTTTTAGGTGGTTTAAATACTTATCTTAGCACCTGTTAAAACATCCCGAAGGTAGAAATTTTCATTTCTATTTTTCGTTATTGATATTAACTGTTATAAATTTTTACAAAATACATAATGAGTAAAATAATTGCTTTGGCCAACCAAAAAGGTGGCGTAGGGAAAACTACATCATCAATAAACCTTGCGGCAAGCTTAGCCGTGTTAGAATTTAAAACTTTATTGGTTGATGCCGATCCGCAGGCAAACTCTACTTCGGGTATTGGTTTTGATCCTCGTAATATAAAAAATAGCGTTTATGAGTGTATTATCAATGATATTAACCCGCATGATGCTATTATAAAAACCGACACGCCTAATCTTGACCTGCTGCCAGCGCATATTGACCTGGTAGGTGCCGAGATAGAGATGATAAACCTGGATAACCGCGAGTTTAAAATGAAAGCGGTTTTAGACAGCATACGCGATGAGTATGATTTTATCATCATTGATTGCTCGCCATCATTAGGTTTAATAACCATTAATGCCTTAACTGCTGCCGACTCGGTAATTATACCCGTACAGTGCGAGTATTTTGCATTAGAGGGTTTAGGCAAATTATTAAATACCATTAAAATAGTACAAAGCCGTTTAAATACCGCACTTGAAATTGAGGGCATTTTATTGACCATGTACGATGTGCGCCTGCGCTTATCAAACCAGGTGGTTGAGGAGGTGCGCTCGCATTTTGAAGATATGGTTTTTAATACCATTATACAACGTAACACGCGCTTAAGCGAGGCACCAAGCTTTGGCGTATCGGTTATTATGCATGATGCTACCTGCAAAGGCGCAATAAATTATTTAAACCTGGCCCGCGAGATAGTGCGTAAAAATGGTTTAGTGAAAGATGAACTGGAAGCAACTACCGAAACCGTATAATAAATGAGTGCAGAAAAAAGAAAAGCCCTGGGTAAGGGATTAAGCGCGCTGTTAAATGATTCGGATAATGTGCTGCCCTATAAACGAAGTGACAAAAGCAAGGTAAGTTCCCCGCCCGAAGTGAATAGCATGGGTTCGGTAAATGAGATAAAGATTGCCGAAATTGAGATCAACCCGTTTCAGCCCCGTACAGATTTTGACCAGGAGGCCTTAAAGGAACTTTCCGAATCAATAAAACTGCAAGGTCTTATACAGCCAATTACAGTTAGGCGTATTAATGCGCATAGCTATCAATTAATATCTGGCGAGCGCCGTTTACGTGCTTCAAAACTGGCTGGTTTAACCAATATACCTGCTTATATACGTGCCGCTAATGATCAGCAAATGCTGGAAATGGCACTGATTGAAAACATCCAACGGGAAAACCTGAATGCCATTGAGGTAGCCTTAAGTTTTCAGCGTATGATTGATGAATGTAGTTTGAAACAAGAGGAATTAGGCGACCGGGTAAGTAAAAACCGCTCGACCGTTACCAATTACCTGCGTTTATTAAAATTGCCACCGGTTATACAGGCATCTATTCGGGATGGACATATCAGCATGGGCCACGCTAAAGCTTTGATAAGTGTTGAGGATGCTGATAAACAATTATTTATCCATAAACATATTATTCAGGATGGTTTATCCGTTCGTAAGGTGGAAGAGATGGTGCGCGAGCTGCAAAACTCGCGGATAAAAAAAGAAGGTAAACAACCTGAACCTATATCTTTTCAGATGCAAAAGATACAGGATGATCTGGCATCAAAGTTTAGCACAAAGGTTAAATTAAATATAAATAGCCAGGGCAAGGGAAGTATTGAGATCCCATTTTTATCAGAAGACGATCTTGGCCGCATTTTAGAAATGTTGGATTGGTAATAATGTACAGATATTTTTTAATTAGCTCCCTGTTGTTCAACGTGTTTGCTGTTAAAGCGCAGGTAATAGATACTTCAGGTATAAAAAAGGAAGTTCCGCCGGTTATTCAAGCCAGGCGCGACTCGATGAAAGCTAATCCTATACCTAAATCAAAAGTAAAAGTTTATTATCCTGATAGTAACCATAGCCCGCGTAAAGCTGTTATGCGCTCTTTAATGGTACCGGGCTGGGGGCAAATTTATAATCGTAAATGGTGGAAGGTACCGGCAGTGTATACAGGCCTTGGTTTATTGGCGTGGGCTTACGTTTTTAATGTAAATTATTTTAACGAATCATTAGCAGTAGCCCGTTACCGCGAGCGTGGCGTGGCACCAAACCCAGGCGATCCATATTACCAGACTTATATAGATTACCAACCTTATACAACAGCTGCCATAAATGATGCTATTATAGGCGCAAGGCGTAACCGCGATATGAGCGCATTTGGCTTTGTAGGTGTTTGGGCCATACAAATGGTTGATGCTTATATTGATGCCAAGTATAAGCATTCGTATGACATGAACGATAAGCTGTCAATTCAAGTAAAACCGGGCCTCATAAATACGCCAATCTATGCCGGAAGTTTTAACAATTCTATAATTCCGGGTTTAAAAATTACCTTTACGCTCAATTAAAAGATAAACACCTATAAACCGGGATAATTATCGCTATTAAAAAATAGAATATCAGAAATGAAAATTGCATTATTAGGTTACGGAAAAATGGGTAAGATCATTGAAAAGATCGCCACAGACCGTAAACACGAAATAGTACTGACCATAGACCATGATAATTTGCACGACCTTACTACTGAAAACCTGCAGAAGGCCGATGTAGCTATTGAGTTTAGTACGCCGGGAACTGCTTTAAGTAATATCAGGCATTGTTTAAATGCAGGTGTACCCATAGTTGTTGGTACTACCGGTTGGTATGACGAAATACCGGCACTTAGGCAAGAGTGTGAAGAGAGTAATAAAACCATACTATACGCATCAAACTTTAGCGTTGGTGTAAACATATTTTTTCATGTTAACCGGGTATTGGCAAAACTGATGAATAACTACCCTTACTATGATGTACAGGTAGAGGAAATACATCACGTGCAAAAGCTGGATTCGCCAAGCGGAACTGCCATTACCATTGCCGAAGGGATATTAGAAAACCTGGATGCTAAGCAAAAATGGGTTAATGTGCTTAGTGATAGTAATGGTAACAGCAACGATAATATTAAAACTAATGAGCTGCTTATCGAATCGCACCGTATTGACAGTGTGCCAGGAACGCATACTGTGATTTACGATTCGGAAGTAGATACTATTGAATTTAAACATACCGCTCATAACCGTAATGGATTTGCATTAGGTGCAGTATTAGCTGCCGAATGGATAAAAGATAAAAAAGGGTTTTATTCTGTACAAGATATGTTTGACCTGGGATAAATATTTAATACAATTACTTAAAAAAATGAACTGGAAATTCTGGAATAAAAATAAAGGTCCAAAAAAGAAGAAAACAGCTACCCGCGAGTGGGTAGATGCAATAGTATTTGCTGTAATAGCCGCTACCATAATCAGAACGTTTTTTATTGAGGCTTACACCATACCTACCCCTTCAATGGAACGCTCATTGCTGGTGGGCGACTTTTTGTTTGTAAGCAAAGTAAATTATGGCCCGCGTGTGCCTATGACGCCTATTGCTTTTCCGTTTGCGCATCATACTATGCCTATTTTTAATACCAAAGCTTATTGGGATGGCTGGCAGGTAGATTATCATCGCTTACCGGGTTTTAGTGATATTAAAAAAGGTGATGTAGTGGTGTTTAACTACCCAATGGAAGCCGATTCGCCGTTTTACCGCCCTGTTGATAAACGCGAAAACTATATTAAGCGCTGCCAAGGTATCCCAGGCGACACCATTAGCTTGGTTAATGCGCAGGTGTATGTGAATGGTAAAGCAGCACCTAATCCACCCGAGGCACAAACGGATTATACTGTTACCACAAACGGTATGGACCTTAACCCGCAAGTGTTAGAGGATCTGCACATTTCAAGCTACGAGGGAAATGCATCACCTACCATGACCAAGGCTGCAGCTAATACTTTAAGAGGATATTCAAATATTAAAGCAGTAACTCCAAATATATCACCAAAAGGAGTGGTAGATTATCCTGTTTTCCCAAGGGATACACATTATCCAAACGACCATAGGTTTAACTGGAACGTTGATAATTTTGGTCCGATAATTATCCCTAAAAAAGGCTGGACCGTTAAATTGGATAGCTTAACCTTACCAATTTACCGCCGTGCTATAACTGTTTATGAAGGCAATAAACTGGAAGAGATAGGAAGCGATATATTAATAAATGGCAAAAAAACCGACAGCTATACCTTTAAAATGAATTATTATTGGATGATGGGTGATAACCGCCATGATTCATTAGATTCGCGCTTTTGGGGTTTTGTACCCGAGGACCATATAGTAGGCAAAGCTTTATTTATATGGATGAGTTGGGATGATAACGCGTCTTTCTTCAGCAAGCTAAGATGGGGTAGGTTATTTAAGGGGATACATTAGAAGAATTTCGGATTTCGGATTTTCGATTTCGAATTATGATAGGGGCTTTATATCAAATTTAGCCGCCAACTCATTTAAATCATTTACAACGGCATCAACTATGGGGATGCCGTTTTTTTTGCGCTCAATTTGTGCTGCGTACTCAGGCTCACCGGGAATAACTACTCCTTGATCAGGGTTGATCTTTGATGCGGATTTAAAACGTTCTATCCAGGTATCCATGTGGTTTTTAAAATCGGCTATCGGCCTAAAGCCATCTACACGCATAGCACCTAAAAAATGCCCAATGCCTTCGCCAACAGGGTTGGCAGTGGGCTCTAAAAACGCCACAAAAGGAGGCACCCAAGGGCCATAATTAGCACCTGATAAAACACCCGAAAGTATATCAACCACACCGCTTAAGCCAAAACCTTTATGACTACTGTGTTCGCGGTCGCCGCCTAAAGGTAATAACGAGCCGCCGGTTTTTAAAGCGTGAGGATCAGTAGTGTAATTGCCATTTTTATCTTGCAGCCACCCTTCAGGCACTTGTTCGCCTGATCGTTGGGCTATTTCCAGTTTGCCATTTGCTGCCGCGGATGTAGCCATATCAACCACCAAAGGCGGGTATTTACCCGCAGGGAAAGCATAACACATAGGGTTGGTACCCAGCATACGCTCGTTAGAGAAGGTAGGGGCAACCAATGGGGTAGCATTAGTTACGGCAAAGCCTATCATATCTTTTTCAACGGCTTTCATGGCATGATAGCCTGCAATGCCAAAATGGTTCGAGTTACGTATAGCTATCCATGCGGAGCCGTATTTTTCAGCTTTTTCCAAAGCTACCTGCATAGCATAAGGCGCAACTATCAGGCCCAATCCTGCATCGCCATCAATAGTAGCGGTAGTAGGGGTTTCATGAACAATTTGTATGTTGGGCGTAGGGTTAATGCGTTTCTTTTCCCATAAGCGTACATAACCTATCAGTCTTGCCACACCATGCGAATCGATTCCGCGCAGATCAGCCGCTAATAAAACATCAGCCGCTAAAGTGGCATGAGCACTGGTGCAGCCCATAGCTTTAAAAATATTTTCAGTAAAAGTTCTTAGTGCCGATTCGGTAATTAGCATACGGTGCAAATATATTAAATCGCTGGCTAATGGATAGGTGCCAATAAAAAAGCCTCTCAATACTGAGAGGCTTAAGTGTTATTATAGGTAGTTTTAAGCTTTTTTGGTTATTAGTTTCGGCACTTTAACATAGCTTGTTCCATAAGGATAACGTTGCGGCCTTGACAGCAATTTATTAGCTTCCTCATTCCCAACAAACTTTTCTTTGATAGGGTCAAAATGCAGGCGTTTATCAAACTTCATAGCTGCATGGGCCACCAAGCAAGCGCTGCATGAACGGTGCGCGATTTCAATTGGGCTGATATTCTTTTTCTTATTTTTAATAGAGTCTAACCAATTGCGGTGCTGCTCGGGGCTTTCATATAAATGAATCTCGTTTTTGCCAATTACCGAGTTTAAAATTTTAGGATCGCTGCCCCTAAGCGCTAACTCTTTACCTGCCGTTGCACCAGGATCGCTGGCAGTAACGCCTCCATCACGGGTACAAAAAATCCAGCCTTTGGTGCCTTCAAACTTAATACCGTTCTCGTATTTGCCATTAATTACCATCTGCACACCGTTGGCATAACCCATAGTTACCTGGAAGTCGCCATGTACGTTCCATAAACCAGCTTTTGGAAATACCACTTCATTACACTCGGCCCATATTGGTCCGGTATACTCGGTATTCATTCCCCAGTGTGCAATATCAATATGGTGTACACCCCAACCGGTTATCATACCTGCTCCAAACTGCTCTAAACGCAGCCATCCGGGGCGCGAGCTAATTGCAGGTATGTTCATTACCCTATCAGGCGTATAATAAGTGTATGGCGTTGAACCCAGCCACGCATCGTAATTAAAACGTTCCGGTATAGGCGCTTCGGCAGTTTTACCACCGGCCGGGTCGCCGGGCAGGCCTACCCGTACAGTTTTTAATGTGCCAATACGGCCATTACGTACCAACTCACAGGCGCGTTTAAATTGTGGCCACGGGTCAATGGAACGCTGCTGGCTTCCTAACTGAAATACCACACCGGTTTTGCTGATGATATTGCTCATGGTACGGCCTTCCTCAATAGTTAACGAGGTTGGTTTTTGGCAATAAATATGTTTACCCGCTAATGCGGCTTCAACAGCTACCTGCGCGTGCCAATGATCGGGCGTGCTAATTTGTACCGCGTCAATATCCTTATTAGCTAAAAGGTCCTGGTAATTGTCGTAGAGTTTAACATCTACAAAATCCTTTTTACCGGTACTTTTCTCATAAGTATCTAATATGAATTTTTTACCCGCATCCTGCCTCAAGCCCGAGTAATCTGCAACGGCAACAACCCGTGCGGCATCGGTATATTTTAAGGTTTCTTTCAAATCATGTACGGTGGCAATACGGCCGCAGCCAATTTGCCCCACATTTATCATATTGCTTGGCGCGTTTTTGCCAAAAACTGATGATGGTACAATAGTTGGGAAACCCCAGGTAACGCCTGCAACGGCCGCAGCCTTGGTAGCGGTTTTTACAAAATCTCTTCTATTAACAGAAGAATTCTCTTTATTATCCATAATAATAATTGGTTTAAAATATAGTGCTTGTAGATGGGGTAGCTCCACAAGCCATGCAATTGGTGTATAAATTTATAAAAATAATTTATACAGATTGTAATCGATTGCAAAAAAATATTTATGTAACAAGTATTTTAGAATGAGCGGATATAATCGATTACAGATTACCTTATCTTTATTTTATAAACCAATTATAAAATGAAAGGATGCACCGGGAATGTTTATGGCAGCTAATGCTGCAGGACCGGTTTACAAGCTGTTAGGTAAAAAGCCTATGGAACTAAGCGTATTCCCTAAGATAGAAACCATGGTTGATGGTGATGTGGCTTTCCGCCAGCATGCAAGCGGCCACGTAGATGGCCCTAACTGGCCATACTTTTTAAATTGGGTGGATAAATATTTTAAGTAGTATAAACTAAAAAAGCTTCCTAATATTAGGAAGCTTTTTTTATGATCAGCAAGCACAGTTAATTAATTATTTATGTTTGCTGCCAACCGGTTACCAACCAACAGCTTATTTATTTTGGTTGCAGTTAATTCATTACCGGCTGTTAAACCGTTACCCATTTCTACGATATCCCCGTTTTTGTTAAGCAATATTTTAAAGGGTATTCCGCTTATATGGAAAGCTTTCCTAAGCGCGGCACCTTGCTCTTTATCTAAATAAAAATGCTTTGCGAGATTTAATTCTGCTTTTAGGGTATTCCATTGAAGCTTATTGCTACCGGCGCAAAGAAAAACGAACTTTACATCTTTACCTTTATAGCTTTCCATCAACTTTTTCGAATCAGGAAACTCAGCAATACATGGGCCGCACCAGGTCGCCCAAACATCTATAAGGACCACTTTACCGGCATTTTCTTTTCTTATAGCATCGATTAAACCATTAGCTTGTGTTTTGGCTGCTTTGCTTAGCATTAGGTTTGAAAGAACCGTTGGGTCATCTAAATATTTTTTTACTGTGGCATACCGTTTTAATAAAGGTTGCTTAATAAACGGCTCAGTAATATGTTTATCCAACAGATTTTTGTTTTTATTAAAGGCATCAATATCATATTGATGCAGCATAGCAAAATATCTATTGGCAATTTGTGCCTGTTTTACTAAGGGGTCAAACTTAGATTTGACCACATTATTTACAAAATCCGAAAAATTCTTATTTGGTTCTAAAGGAGCTAACATCCTTGCCAATTGGATGCTGCCTGTATTTAAGGTAGAGGCCTGATAAATATCTTCCAAATCATCTTCCAGGTTATCAAGGCCCTTGATTTGGGTAAGATCATCTATAACAGTTTTATTTTTCCTGGCCAACGCTTTTACAAACCCTAGATGTGGCCCGTAATAATCAATGTCAATATTATTTTTTGTCCAGGTTTGTACCTCGCTGTTAGGGTCAAATTTTTTAATGAATTCATCCCTTTTTGCAAGCATGTTTTGCCTGATAATATTACCTTGGTTCAGGTGTCCTTGTATATCATTCGTTTCAAAAAGATCTCTCCTGGCCTTTTTATATGCTGATTCATTGTCGATATCGGAATAGTTTTCGCTTAAATAATGGTATAGGTCAGTATTGGTTTTTTCCGCATCACCGGAGAATTTAATATCGCCCAGTTTGGCATAGTCAATATCAATATGGATGCTATCGCCCGGATGGGCTATAAAAGTCCTAACAAGCGGATCAATATAAACATCCTGAGCAACGTATTGGTCAAAATAAATTTTAAAGGTGCCATCTTTTTTTACCTTACCGATGTAGACAGAAGTGTCCCCGGTAAAGTTTTTCACTTGTAATTTAAATTCCTTGGTCTCAGGAAAAAGATGTACGTTGGCAATTTGCCCATCAATAACTGTTCGTTTGGTTGTGCTGCTGCGCTTGGTAGAACCGTGCTCATTGCAGGCAACAGTTAAAGCTACAAATAACAGGATAAGGTAATAAGGTATTTTCTTCATTTTTTTAGGGGTATAAGGTTACCTAAATGTATAATTAACTTTTTAGTTATACAACTAAATGAAGAAATATTTATGAAAAATTAGTTTTATGCTGCCGCGATTTTTGATTTGGCCTTAGTTTCGGCCATCATTAGTGATAATAATAACGACAGTCCGATAACAAAAAAGCAATCCAACACCAGCGCCGAGTCGCGCATTTCATGCGTCATGGCTTCAACAAAACCAAAGGTGAACAGGCCAACAACAATGGCCAGCTTTTCGGTAACATCATAAAAACTAAAGTAGGATGCCGTGTCAGGTATATTTTGAGGGATATATTTAGAAAAGGTTGAACGGGATAATGATTGTACACCACCCATTACAATACCAACCACAATAGCGGCAAAATAAAATTGTTGGGCGGTAGTAATAAAATATACGCCGCCGCATATCAGGCACCAGGTAGCTACAATGGTTGATAACACTTTTACGTTACCAAATCTGGCCGACATTTTAGCGGTAATGGCAGCGCCTATAATAGCCACTACCTGGATTATAAGAATGATGCTGATCAGGTCCTCCTCGGGCATGCGTAACTCCTTAGCGCCAAAATTTGCCGCTACCAGCATAATGGTTTGCACACCAACCGAGTAAAAAAAGAAAGCGGGTAAAAAACGTTTTAGCAAAGGCAATTGCTTTACCTTATTAAATACTTTGGCCAACTCTTTAAAGCCCCCGGTAAATACGTTGTATTTATGCGACCCGGCATTAGGTTCACCTTTAGGTAATAGGTAAAATGCTATGAAAGAAAATCCTATCCACCAAAAACCAACTATTAAAAAGGATAGGCGTGCGGCTACCTCATCGGTCATACCAAATGTGGAGGGGAACAATACAAATATGAAGCACAATATTTGCACTACAATACTGCCTGCAAAACCATATATAAAACCTTTGGCGCTAACGGCATCCTGTTGGTCTACTGTGGCTATTTGGGGGAGGTACGAATTATAAAACACAAATCCACCACAATAACCTACCGATGCCAAACCAAAACAGATCATGCTAAACTCGAAGGTATCCATCGTAAAAAAGAATAACCCCATGCAGGCCAGACTGCCCATCCAGGTAAATAGTTGCAGGTATAGTTTTTTATGGCCCTTATAATCGGCAATGGATGTTAATATGGGGAGCATGATAACAATAAGCAGGTAGGATACGGCCAATACATAGTTAGAAAGAACCGTATTCACATACTTGTGCCCAAAAAACGTAACTATATCACCGGTTTGCTTATTAGCCGTAATAGCTACATAATAAGCCGGGAATATGGTAGAAATAATAACCATATTATAAGCTTGGTTGGCCCAGTCAAACATGGCCCAGGCCCATATGGTTTTCTTGTTATTTTTTTCGGTCATGAGATACCGATATTATTTTATCCCGTAATGATCATTCATCAACTTCACAAAAACAGATCCCGGTAATATAGCTTTAAGCGTAGGCACAATGGTTTGTCCAATAGCACCCACCAAATAGCTATGCGCAGGTTTTGATTGCCCCACTATACTGCAAATTTTTGCAGCCAGTTTATCCGGACTTGCACCAATGCTTTCATCTTTTTCCATAGCGGCAACGGCTGCTTCAAATTCGGCTTTCAACTTCTCGTTTTTTAGCGGGAAAGGTGCTTTTTCGCGGTTGCCGGTAAAGTCGGTTTTAAAATCACCGGGATTAAGTACAGTTACTTTTACGCCTGTATTTTGCAGTTCCATGCGCAAGCTTTCAGAGTATCCCTCAATAGCAAATTTTGATGCGCTATACAATCCCTGGTAAGGCAAGCCAAATAACCCCGCTAACGAACTTATATTAATTACCAAACCTTTACCTTTTTCTATCATACCCGGTAATGCCGCGCTACAAACACGCACAACGCCAAAAAAGTTAACTTCAAATTGCTTTTTGGCCAGGTCAACCGGCATAGCGTATAGCGGACCGGTAATACCGTTGCCTGCATTATTTACTAATACATCAATCCCGCCCTCGGCTTTAACTATTTGATCAATAGCTGTAGTAACCGAGTCGTCGTTTGTAACATCCATTACAATGGGTTTAAACGTGGCATCTTTAATACGGTCAATATTGCGACTTGTGCCGTAAACGATATGACCTTGTGCTGCCAGCGCATTGGCAGTCGCTAAGCCTAAACCCGATGAAGCGCCTGTTACCAATATTACTTTTTTCATTTGATAGATTGATGTTGGTTAAGTTGTAAAAATAAATATTTATTAATACTCGGCAATTATTTGATCAGTATAACAAAATAACCATCTTTCGCCCGGCTCTGCCGATGCGATTACCGGGTGCCCGGTAGCATGATAGTGTTTGGTCATGTGTGTATTTGGCGAACTATCGCAGCATAAGGTAACGCCACAGGTTTGACAAGTACGCAGGTGCATCCATCTGTCTCCGGTTTTAATACATTCTTCGCATAGGTAATCGTCGGCCTGCTTAACATTTGTGATAGCTTCAAGATGGCCGCATAATTGGGGAGTAACCATAGTATCTTTTTTTATAAAGTTAGCTAAAAAAGAGGGTATGAAATAGCTGTAAACACCAAAAGGCATAAATATTGTTAATCTAATTATATAAGCAGTAGCGATATGATCAAAGATTACTTTAGTAGGAAGGGGCTCAAAAATGGCTTCAAGATTCTTAAGGCCGCTTTTAACGGTTTTATGGATGACCGTGCATTAAAGCTAAGCGCTTCACTGGCCTATTATACCATATTTTCATTAGGACCATTGTTACTTTTATTGATTGCACTGGCGGGGGTGTTTTTTGGAAGAGATGCCATACAGGGCGAAGTTTTTGATGAGATAAATGGTATTGTAGGAAATGATGCCGCCAAACAAATACAGGATATTATTAAAAACCTGGAGCTTTCCGGCAAATCAACCATATCGGTTATTATTGGTGCGGTTACATTAATTATAGGTGCCACAACTGTATTTGGCGAGATACAGGATTCTATCAACATCATATGGCAGGTAAAGGCCAAACCAAAAAAGGGTTGGGTTAAGCTAATTAAAGATAGGCTGCTATCATCATCATTGATAATAACGCTTGGCTTTTTATTGCTGGTGTCATTGGTGGTAAACGGTGCGTTGCTGGCTATGAGCGAAAAGTTAAAAACCTATTTACCTGATGTGACCTTGGTAGCTTTTAATATTATTAATACCGTTATTAGTTTTATTGTTATATCCGTTTTATTTGGAGTAATATTTAAAGTATTACCGGATGCCAAAATATCCTGGAAGGAAGTTAGGTCTGGTGCGATGTTTACCACAGTGCTGTTTATGATAGGGCGGTTGGTTATTGGTATTTATATTGAATCATCCGGCACCAGTTCAACGTATGGAGCGGCAGGTTCACTTATAGTGATATTACTGTGGGTATATTATACGGCTGCCATACTTTACTTTGGCGCGGAGTTTACCCGTGCCTATGCCGACTTTAAAGGTGTTAAGATTGAACCTGCAGAATTTGCTGTTTATGTAGAAGTGAAAGAGCGGGAAAAGGATTTAAAGGTTATACCTAAAGAGCATAATATTAAGCCAACTAAATGATTAATAATTTCATATTTTCGGAATATTGAGTTTGTGAAATATGAAAAAATCAAGGGTGTTATCGCCGATAAAAAAAACTGTAATTCTTTGTTCCACAACTATCGGGTTAATTACCTTGACTGCCAAGGCACAAGTTAAGAAGGTAACATTCGTAATTGATTTTTCAAGAACATACCAAACCATAGAGAATTTTGGTGCATCAGACGCGTGGTCGGGACAGTTTGTTGGTAATTGGCCCGAAGTGAAAAAAAGTGAAATTGCCGATTTGCTATTTAGTACTGGAGTAAAAAAGGACGGCTCTCCTAAAGGGATTGGTTTATCATTATGGCGTTTTAATATTGGTGCCGGAAGTACCGCACAGGGGGCAGTTAGTGGGATAAAGGACGAGTGGAAACGTACAGAATCATTTTTAAATATAGATGGAACATATAATTTGCAAAATCAAAAAGGCCAAATTTGGTTTTTAAAAGCTGCAAAGCAACGTGGAGTAAAGCAATTTTTAGGATTTTCTAACAGTCCGCCAATTAATTATACCATTAATGGAAAAACATATTCGAGCGATGGTAATGTAAATATCGCCAAAGCGAAATATGATAATTTTGCCGATTATTTATCAAACGTGGTTAAGGGTATCCGTAAATTAACCAACATTAACCTTAACTATATAAGCCCGGTAAATGAACCGCAATGGGATTGGAAAGATGGTGGACAGGAAGGTTGCCCATACACCAACGAAGAAATAAGCGGTTTGGTGAAAGCCATTGATAGATCGTTTGTGTACAAGAAAATTCAGTCGAAAATAATTATTGGCGAAGCAGGAAAAATAAACTACGTGTATAGTAAAGCCGATAAGAACAATAAAGGTAACCAGGCTGCAGCATTTTTTAGACTCGGGTCGTTAAATTATATTGGTAATTTATCGCATGTAACACAAACAATAACTGCGCATAGTTACTTTACTACTTCGCCTATGTCTGCTGCAATTAAGGCAAGAACAGCTTTAGCAGATACTATATCGAAATTTCAAAACTTAAATTTTTGGCAGTCGGAGTATTGTATTTTAGGAGATAATGAAGGCGAAATAAAAGGTAATGGCCGTGATTTGGGAATTGACGCGGCACTTTATGTAGCATCAGTTATACATAATGATCTAACTATAGCAAATGCAACCGCGTGGCAGTGGTGGTTAGCAATTTCACCTTATAATTACAAAGATGGGCTTATTTATATTGATAAGAATGAAAAGGATGGCAATTATTACACCAGCAAAATATTATGGGCATTAGGCAATTATAGCAGGTTTATTAAAGCCGGGGCTATAAGAGTTGCTATTAAGCCAGCCCTTTCAGTGTTGCCCGACGGCTTAATGGTATCGGCTTATAAAAATAAAAAGCAGTTAATAATGGTGATTATAAATGCGGGTAAAGAAGATTATGAAATAGATGCAGAAGGTATAAGTATTGATGCTACCTACGAAACTTCCGCCGAAAGTGAATTAAAATTGGCGAAGCCGAAAAAATCGGCAATATTGGTAAAAGCCCGGTCAATTTTAACAGTAATCGGTAACTCTAAATAATTGTAATCCATAAACAGTTTGCATTGGGTAGTTGTAATTATTGAGATACTGTTCCGTCGAGATGATCCCATATAATATCAAATACATCTGTAGGTTTCACACTTTTTGTTGGTGTTTTTAGTTTGGTTATTAACACCGGAGTATATTGCTTCTCAACACCAACTCTTCCATGCGATCCTTTGATCAGGTTTGCATCAAGTGGTATTACATCCATTATATACCTAAAGCCAGCTTTTTTTCGCAATAGCTTATATCCTGCACGCGCTTTTGAGGTCATGAACATTTCAACAGGGTCATAACCTGGTTTTTTATGAATATCAACACTACGGGCATAATCAGGTGCTTTGGCATCATCCAGCCAAAAGTAGTAGGTAAACCAACTGTTTTCGGCGGCAACCAATACAAGGTCGCCCGAGCGTTCTTGGTTAATGTGGTATTTTGCTTGTTCTTCCTTATTCAGGATAAGTTCTATTCCGGGTTCGGTTTTTAACAAATTAATCACCTGTTCTGTAACCGAAGGATCATTAATATAAACATGAGCTATTTGGTGGTCGGCTACAACAAATGCTTTAGATGCTCCCGGATCAAGCAGTTCAAGCCCACGTTCTATTCTTACCCCTAATAATCCATGCTGGCGAAACAAGCGATTTAGGTGTACGGGGTTATTTACCGGGGCAATGCCATACTCAGATAGTAAGATAATTTGAGCGCCTTTCTTTTCATAAAACGTAACCAACTCTTCCACTAATTGATCAATCTGCTCCAAATCTCCGGCTATTTTTGATTCATCCGGGCCAAATTTTTGCAAGCAGTAATCCAGGTGCGGTAAATAGATCAGGGTAAGTGTGGGGTCGTGAAGGTCATCTGTAAGCATGGATGCATCCGCAATCCATTTGCTGGATTTGATATTGGCACCGGGCCCCCAGAATTGAAAAAGCGGGAACTGACCTAACTTTTCCTGCAACACATCACGAAGCTCGGGCGGATTAGAATAGCAGTCGGGCATTTTTCGGCCATCTGCCAAATAATTAGGCCTTGGCGTTACCGAATAATCGGCTGTGGAATACATATTGTACCACCAAAACATCATTGATGATGTAAAAGATGGATCCTGGGCTTTAGCTTTATCCCATATTTTTTCGCCGTCAACTAATTTGTTAGATTGCTTCCAGAACTTAACCTCGCAATCAATACGATCATACCAGCCATTGCCCACTATCCCATGATCAGTAGGGTATTTCCCGGTAAGATAGGTTGATTGTACCGATGTTGTAACTGCGGGCAAAAGAGGTTCGATATGGGTTAAATGATGGCTGGCTATATATTTTTTTAGAAAAGGCGTATGCTTGCCAATTACAGCAGTTGACAGGCCAACAATATCAATTACAACAGTTTTATTCATAACGGTAATATTAATGGCTCAAAATGTTTTTAACCCAATTCAACTCTCTGATGATAGACTGCGTTAGCGGCAGTTTTAACTCGTTAGGTAACACACCCCAGGTATAAGTTTCAACTTCCAGATGTTTGGTGAATTTTTTCTCGGCTTGTATTTTTAATACTTCAACAATATCTTTCTGCGTAGATTGTAACCCCCCGAAATTTTCTAAAAAAACCGGAACATGAAAGTGTGCCCGCCATTCTTCCGCCTTGTCATGTGCGGCTAAAGCATCAGGCAGGTCGGGGTATCTGACCAATGAACCATCACTGTTTTTGGCCACAACCTGGTGAAGATAAGTGGGTTCATTAAAGTTACTAAATGCGGTTAGTATATCCGGCCTGTTATGGCCATCGGCTGCAAAGCCTGCTTTAAGCGCCGCGCTGATCTGTATTTTACCAACTTTAATACCTTTTTCTGCAAGCGTATTAATTACATCGTCATGAGATTCAAAGCCGATAGCAAAGTGGCAAACATCATAACACAACGTTATATGCTCTTTTATAATTTTTTCGGCTTCAGCAACTGTTAAGTTAAATTGGTTTTTAAGATATACTATCCCGGCAGGTAAAAGATCGGCTTCAAACCAATCTATAAACTCATTGCCACTTTCCAGTAAGCCGTCGGGCTCGGGTTCAATATCCAGGTGCATGGTTACGCCTTTAGCTAACTTTATCCGGTAAAGTTGTTCGGCTACCCTCAGTATATTTTGCGTGGCAATTTTTTTAGCTTCCAATAATTCGTCGGCATTGGTAAACCAATACTTATAGCTTAATGGAGAAGTTGAAATACCGCCCTCTATTCCCGCAGGAAGCAGATCGGCAAGGATATTAAAAAGTCGTGAGGTATATGCCACCCTATCTTCGGTGGTCCAATCCGGTGCATGTACCTGGTCCTTTACTACAGTATCATGAAAGCCGCCATAAGGGAAGCCATTCATGGTAAATACATACGCACCATTATGTTTAAGCCATTGTTTAAATAACAGCAGGTTATCTGCTTCTAATATTTCAATACTGGCTATGTTTGATAATCGTAATCCAATGCCCATTGGTGCAAGTGGGGATAGATCATTCTTAATAGCCGGAAAATTCTCTTTCAGCGCAATGAAATGATCGGTCCATGTTTCGCCGGCGTGTATGTTTGTACAATAAGTAAAATCCGTTGTGTTGATCTTCATGGTAATTTGGTTTAGCCAACGTACTTGTATTCATTAAGTATTTGGCCCGCTTGTTTTACTAATTCAATATCTATTTCATGAACTTCCTCGCCCTGGCCAATGCTTTTTAATAGCATAATGGTTAACTGACCGCCAAGGTGTTCCCTAAACTCTTCTAACCCGCTAATGATTGGGCTATCGCCGCCGTTAACTTGTAATAAGGGATGAGTTATTTCAAAACCAAGATCTAATAAAGTTCTAACTATAAGCTCGGTATCCTCATTTGATAAGCGCCCCGAAAGATTGGAATATACGGTATCCAACGCAATGCCTAATGCCACCGCCTCACCATGCTTAACTTTAAAATCAGTCAGGTATTCCAGTTTGTGCGCGCTCCAATGCCCAAAATCAAGGGGACGGGATGAGCCTCTTTCAAACGGGTCATTGCCACCTATGTGCTGCATATGCAATTGCGCGCAACGCCATATCAGGTAATTCATGCTCTCCATATCCCGCTCAATAAGTGCATTAGCGTTATCAGCTATCCAGTTAAAAAATGTAGCATCCTTTAACAATGCTACTTTTACGGCCTCAGATATGCCTGAGCGCCAATCGCGCATGGGTAAGGTTTCCAGAAATTTTTCATCATTAAAAACAGCTACTGGCGGAACAAACGTCCCGAGGAAGTTCTTTTTAGAAAAGTAGTTGATCCCATTTTTTACACCGATACCAGAATCATTTTGTGAGAGTACCGTAGTGGGGATACGAATATGTTTTATGCCACGGTGAGCTATTGCAGCGGCGTAACCAACCATATCAAGCACTGCACCACCACCCACGGCAGCAATATACGAGTGACGATCAATACCATATTTATTTACTGTTTCCAGTACCTGGTTACAATAGGTTTCGTTGCTTTTAACCACTTCTCCACCCGGAACGGTTATAATATCAGAAACAAGGTTAACCGTATTATGAACAGTAAAATACGCCTTGATGTCAGCTATCAAAGTTGGCGTTGCATTTGCAACATCTTCGTCAACTACAAATAGTATCTTACGTGTAATACCGGTAGAAGATGACTGCAGTAAATAATCGTTTAACAGGGTGTTTTCTGATTTAAAAACAGCAGACGTAAAGTATACAGGAAACTCAAATTTTATAGAGAATGATTGGGTTAAATGCTTCATGTTGGTATTAAAAACGTAGAAAATTCAATTTTTAGGTAACTACAAAAAATTTTGCAAGCCACAATGATACAGGCAGCAAACAGGCTATGCATATTGCCGCGTAAATATTGCCAAAAGTTATTGCCCATGCAGCGTCCATTAAAATCAAAGAGATAACACCGGCCTTTACTGCACCCCCTATGTTTTTACCTACCGGATTTTGGATAGCCTTGAACAGCGGCTTATAGATCATCCACAAGAATGGAATTAAAATAATAGCCGACCACAGCAATTTATTATTAATATATGAAAAATAAAAAATGATACTGGTAACTATGGCATACAATACAGCAGCTATCCATAAGTTTGTTTTATTCCCTCCGTTTACCTCTCCGCGACTGATCATAGTAATGGCAAAAATATAAACGATTGGCACTATAGCAAGCATATACCATATGCTTAGCGATGCGGTTATAACACTAATACCCAAAAGCAGGTTAAGCCCCCGGCATAGCCCCATATTTAAAGGGCCAAAGAATGGGTTGTGTTTGCTTATTTTATTATACAATAATGCGAAAAAGGCAATTGCTACAGCTAATAGGGCAGAGAATAAGCTATTTATACCGGCAAACAGGATACCGGCTGCTAACAGTATACTGCCAAATGCGGTTGCCTGTCCAACAGATATCAAACCGCTTGGAATAATACGTTCAGGGCGTTCAACTCTATCAAGGTCGGCATCAAAAACATCGTTGAAAACAATACCGCCGCCATATAAGCAGGCTGTTGCAATGCTTAGCAGCAATATTCCCGGCCAGGCAGCTGTAAATAGGCTTGCTGAAAAAGCACCTGATATAGCTGCACCTGCCAAAACATCGGCAACCGAGGTTACCACATTTGCAGGCCTAACCATGCGTAAGTAAACAAACAACCGGCTCAAAATTGGTTAGCTTATAATGATTGATGATTTGTCAATACGGGGTTGCTGACCGCCTCGCAAAATACTGTTTCCTTCAAACCGGCCGCTCTGGTCAACCACCGAATTAAAATCTGCCTCGTCAATTTGCCCGCTTTGTCCAAAGGCTGTAATGGCATTGGTATAAGTTACCAGTTCAATATCTTTATCGCTTATGCCGCTTATTTTCATTAATGCGGCTGTTTTAGGTACAGCTAATGGGTCACTAATACCCCAGTCGGCAGCTGAGTTTACCATAATACGTTCAGGGCCGTATTGTTTAACCACTTCAACCATCCTTTCATTCCCCATTTTGGTAAAAGGATATATGGTAAAAGCGGCCCAAAAACCACGATCAAGCACCTCTTTAACAGTTTCCTCGTTATTGTGGTCAACTATTACCATGCCCGGATCAAGCCCGTGTTCAATGGCTATGTCCATGCTGCGCTGGGTACCATGCTTTTTATCGCGATGAGGGGTATGTATTTGTACAGGTAGTCCGGCTTCTTTTGCCAACTCTAATTGCAAACGATAGTATTTTTCTTCGGCAGCGGTTTGGTCATCAAAGCCAATTTCGCCAATACCCACTACACCTTCTTTGAATATAAACAAAGGTAGCATCTCCATAACCTGCTCGGCAAGGGCTTCATTATTAGCCTCGCGCGAGTTTAAACCGATAGTGCAGTAATGTTTTATGCCAAATTGAGAAGAACGAAAACGTTCCCAACCAATAAGGCTGCTATAATAATCCTTAAAACTATCTGACCCGGTGCGCGGCTGGCCTAACCAAAATGAAGGTTCAATAAGGGCTACTACACCCGCATCTGCCATGGCCTGGTAATCATCCGTTGTACGCGAGGTCATGTGCACATGCGGATCAAAAAACTTCATCCCTTTTATAGCACCAATATCAAATATCTCCGATGATCTTTCCGTCGGTACAACTCTTTCTTCCGGATTATGACTGCAACACATATCTCTATATCTAAATTTACATTACTAAAAAACCGCCTTCATTGCATCCAATTCAGGTGCATTTACAAATTTTCCTATCAGGTGCCAAAGCATAGGGTCAACACCGCGCCCGGCCGCGTGGCGTTCCTGAGCATAATCAGTTAAAATGCGGGCAAGTTCTTGATTTGCCCTTGCATCCAAACCTTGTATCCTACTCATCTGCTTATCTGTAAAAAATGCCTTCATTACCATTTGGTTCCAGGCCGCTTCGTCCAATTGCTCGGCGGGATAGGGGTTTTGGTACATGATAGCTTCCAACACACTACCAATGTTGCTCCTTATACCCTCGGCGCAAACTTTTTTCCATAACTCTGGATAAGGCAATACCGGCAAGGCCGAATAAAGTGCTACAAGTTCATTCATCTCGGCGGCCGAAAACAGATCTTCCACCAATTGAAAGTATTTGTCTTTATCGGTGTTATCCTTAGCTATCAGCAAATACACCCTGCATAATCTGTCTATTGTCCATTCATCAGTGGTGAAACCCGGGCGTATGTTTTGCAGCTGCTTTAACTGCACCTCGCTGCAAATTACTTGATTTTTACCCATCCGTCGCGGCATTTGCACAAAGGCACCTTTAAAAGCATTTACATTACCCTCGGCCTGCTGAATTTGTAGCCACTTCAAAGCGTCTGCCGAAATGTTCGCTTCTATAATAGCCGACAAATGTTCCTTTAATCCCCTGATATCGTAATTAAACATTTTAAGCTGGGTTTATAGGGTAAAATAATTAATAAGCAGGGCGCCCGCAATTATAAGCAAACCAAAAAACTCTCTGGTTTTTTCTATATACGGTTTGGTAGCCTGCATACTTTCAACCAAACTTGGCTTATTATATTTAATTATCCAATCACGCACGCCATCTTTCTGAAAAAATAGCATTACCGCATAGATCAGGTAAAAAGCCACTAATAAAAGGTAGATGGTAGGAAAGACATACCCAAAAGCAGCCATGCCGCAACAAATGGCGGCACTCATGTAAATAGGCACCCATAAGTACGAATCATTATCGTTAAGATTTACATAGGCAAAGCCAATAAAGGCTATTAAAAACAAAAAGTTTAATATGATCAGTATCATTGATAATTAGGTATTTGGCCTTTTGGTTGCAGGCAAATTTAAATAATATAATGTTTAATTTAACCTAATGTTACTTAAACCGATGTATAATGCATAGGATGTTGACGGTGAATTGACAGAAATAAGAAAAGCACCTACAAATTCATGTAAGTGCTTGTTTATTTAAGTGGAGAATATCGGAGTCGAACCGATGACCTCTTGCATGCCATGCAAGCGCTCTAGCCAGCTGAGCTAATCCCCCTTATATGTTGGGACGGCAAAAGTAATAAAAACTTGTGCAATGCCAAATATGCGTTAATTGTTTTGTGTAATAAAGTTTGGCAACTTTTCATTTACTTTGCGCACTCAATTTTGGTCGCATTGAAAAAAGCCTTAATCTTTATCCTGTTTCTGTTTATAAGTGCTTACAGGTGTCAGGCACAATCCACCCATCACAATGGAGCCTTTTGGGGGCGTATTGTGCTTGCCGATACCATTAATAGTAAACTTCGTTGGGAACTATGGCTGCAACAAAGAACGCAGGATGCAGGCACAGAAAATATATTTAAAGCACCACTCTTATCTAACGTATGGCCCTGGTTAAATTACAGCTTTACCAGGTCTACGCGTGTTTCGTTGTCTCCTATTAGCTATTTTAGTACGCGTACATTTTACCCCAGTGTTAATGCAATTAAAGATGATGGCGTAAAGGAGTACCGGATTTCTGTAAGGGTAGAAAATGAACAGAAACATAAACCATTTAATTATGCCAACAGGTTGGGTTTAGAATACCGTATGCGTGATTTAAAATACAATGGCAATTACCTTCCTAACTGGCGCGTACGTTATATGTTAAAGTTTGATAAGCCGCTGGCAAATATATTATCGAAGCATAAACCCTTGTCTGTATTTCTTTCTAATGAGGTACTTGTACAGTTTGGCGAGGCTGTAAAAAGCAGATCAAGTGTGTTTGACCAGGACAGGATCAATTTTGGAGTATCTTACGAAGTAGTTAAAAATGTTAAGGTCAGTGTAAGCTATTTAAAAGTATTACAAGCCAGAGCCGCACCTAAAGAGTATGATGATACCAATGCACTATGGATGATCGTCACATTTGATAATTTGTTTTCTCAATTTAAACATCGAAATAAATAGTAATTAATAGATGCATTGGTTGCGTAGCGTTGGTTTTAATAAAAACAAAAACTCTATAAAACAAGTAAGGCCCCTGATGGGCAGGGACCTTTACTAACCAATTATAAACCTAAATTATGAGAAGACTTTTTTATGTAATTAATACTTGCGATTAATTATGGTGTAAATGTAACACTATGTTTTCTATTGTGCAAATATTTTTTTGTAATTTTTTTGTCATAACGCCAATTTTGCCTATTTGATTGATAACAAAATCATCTAAATGTTATCAATTTGTTAATTATTTAACCTTTTTTTAGGTTTTGATATTATTAACGACAATAAAAAGCCCTTATTGTTTTAATAATTTAAAAAATGTCAAATAATGATTTTAAGAACATTTTTTTTAATTTTTTTTCAGCCTTACAACATTTATCACTGTTTTGACCAAAATCACTATTAATTGTTACAGATAATGCGATACAACATATTAAATAGCGTAAAATTTTTAGCGCAATTAAATATGCTTTTACATCTTTGCGTTAAATGACCACTATTGCGCCAACACCACATTTAAAAAACTCCACCCTTTGGGTAATGACGGTTGCTACCGGCCTTACAATATGTAATATATATTATAACCAGCCTTTATTGGTTGATATAGGCAACACCTATAACATTACAAGTGCCAAAGCCGGGCAGGTGTCAACTATTACTCAAATAGGTTATGCGGCGGGTATGTTGTTGTTTGCTCCATTGGCAGATATGTTTAAACGCAAGCGCTTAATGCTGATGGACCTGGGTGTGGTCATTTTCGCGTTGATCGCCGCCGCAGCAGCGCCCAACATACATATATTGTTAGTCGCCTGTTTTTTTGTTGGGGTGTTCTCGCACATACCGCAACTATTAATCCCTATGACCGCCCATCTGGCTAGTCCACATGAGCGGGGTAAAAAAATTGGTATAGTAATGAGCGGCCTTTTAATAGGTATTTTATTATCGCGCACATTAGCCGGATTTATTTGTGCTCACTTTGGTTGGCGCGCCGTATTTTATATAGCGGCAGGTTTAATGGTGTTCATGTGGATGCTGCTTTATTTTATGCTGCCCGAAATTAATCCCGATTATAAAGGCACGTATAAAAACCTGATGAAATCCATGTGGCACCTAATACGTGATGAACCCACACTGCGTATTGCCGCCGCACGAGGGGCATTATGCTTTGCCTGCTTTAGCGCGTTTTGGACCACACTTTCCTTTCTGCTCAAAACAAACTTTAATTTGGGGAGTGACGTAGCCGGTTTATTTGGGCTGATTGGAGCCTCAGGGGCTTTTGCCGCAGGTTTAATGGGCCGGCTGAGTGATACCATGGATGCCTTTAAGCTAACTTTAAGTATGATAGCGTTGCTGGTATTATCATTTGTTATTTTCTTTTTCTCGGGATATAGCATGGTTGGGTTGATCATTGGCGTTATTGCTATGGATATGGGTATGCAGGCCTCGCACTTATCAAACCAGGCTTTAATTTTTGCTTTGGACCCCGGCGCACGTAACCGTATCAATACCGTATATATGGTAACCTATTTTTTAGGAGGAGCTACAGGATCCTATTTATCCAGCCTGATATGGAGCTATTACCAATGGACCGGGGTAAGTATAATGGGCATTGCATTATCTGTTATTGCTTTGTTGGTGCATGTATTAAACCGAAAAAAGCTACAACAAAAGCGCGCAAGTGTACAGTCCTGAATACTGGTAACTACAACAGGTATCTGTTTTTTGCTACAAGTTTAAATTATTTCATCATTTTTTAATTGGTTGATTTACAGTAAAATGTGAATTAATTGTCTGCTACTGTTAAATTTTATAAGTGCCTAAGGGCTTTTTGGCATCTTATTGGAATACTACTTCATAACTTATCAAATAAACATCATGGTTATTATAGATAAAAAGATTCAGCCTGAAGAAAAAGAGAAAGAATGGGAAAATCCTATTGATCCTACAAAATCTTCAGACGAGCGTGACAAAGAACAATTATTACGTCAGTACAAGGAAGCAAAAAGAAGAAAAGGTAATCTTACCGAAACTGACGAAGACGAAAGAACTAAATAGAACTACAAAACTTAAAAATATAGATTATGAAAATCATCAAAAAACCCGCAACCAGCAAATTAGCAGCCCGTTTTGATAATGAGTTAAGAGACATCATTATGAATGATCTGAGATCTATAAAAGAAGGTGCAAAAATTGTTTTTTTAAAAGCTATACCACAACCTACTGAACTATCGGTGGCCTAATACTAACCCTACATCTGTTAACCTATAACAACATCTACCTATGAAAACTGTAAAACAACCAGCAACAAGTAAATTAGTTACCCGTTTTGATAAAGAATTAAGAAGCTTGTTAATGGAAGACTTAAAAGTTTTTAGAGAGAGAAATCAATTTAAAGGCAACAACCAGGCTGCCGTGCAAAAAGCTGCCTGATCATCATATACATCTACCGTTTAAATCTACTATGAAAAAAATAGAGCGCCCCGATTGTCGGAGCGCTTTATTTTTTTGAGCTGTATTTGATGATCAGTTCTGCCGTTCGTGCTGATGCGCCCGGCTGCCCCATTTTTTTATCCAACTCATCATAATTATTTAGCATTTGCTGCCGATAACTTTCATTGTTGAGGATAGCCTCCACTTCGGCATCTATTTGTTGCGGGTTACAATCTTCCTGTATTAACTCTTTAACCACTAAGGCATCCATTATTAGGTTAACCAGGGATATGTATTTTATTTTAACCACCATACGCGCAATGCTTATAGATATAGCGTTGCCTTTATAAACTACTACTTGTGGCACATTAAACAAAGCCGTTTCTAATGTGGCTGTGCCTGATGCTACAATTGCCGCGTCGGCGTTACTTAATATATCATAGGTAGTGTTAAATATTACCGGGATAGTTTTATCGCCAATGAAATCGCTATAAAACTCTTTATTGAACGACGGCGCGCCTGCAATTATTAATTGATAGTCGGGGAATTGGCCAGCCACCTTAAGCATATCGGGCAATAAATAGTTGATCTCCTGCTTACGGCTGCCGGGTAGCAGGGCTATTATTTTTTTATCCGTTGATAGATTATGCGTTTGATAGAAATTAGCATCCGGTTTAAAAGCGGCAATAGCATCCAATAAAGGGTTACCTACATAGTCAACATCCATACCCCATGATTTATAAAAATCGACCTCGAATGGTAAAATGCAGTACAGGTGATTAACCACCTTTTTAATTTTTAATACCCGCTTTTGGTTCCATGCCCACACTTTGGGTGATATATAATAATGAACCGGTAGGCCTATCTGCTGGGCAAAGCCTGCTATCTTCAAATTAAACCCGGGGAAATCTATTAATATCAAAACATCCGGCTGCCAGGCGGCGATATCGCTTTTGCAGAAAGCCATGTTTTTTAAAATGGTGCGCAGGTTTAGCACTACTTCTAAAAAGCCCATAAAGGCCATATCGGCATAATGCTTAACTAATGTGCCCCCTTCGACCTGCATCAAATCGCCCCCAAAAAAACGGAACTCCGCTTGTGGGTCACGCTCTTTCAGAGTCTTAATCAAATTAGCGCCATGGAGGTCGCCCGATGCTTCGCCGGCTACCAGGTAATACTTCATGCCGCGTTAATTTTTAATAGGAATACCAATGCCATAATTATAAATGTACAAATTATAGCACCTATGCCGGTTTGGTCCTGATCATTTTTAAAAAAGTAGCGTATTAAAAATAAGTTTGCTGCTATGGCTGCTAAGTAAGGAATGCTTTGTTTTACCTCGGGAATGTAATTTAATACTACCGCGTCAATTACCCAGGCAATAGCCGGGAAAAACAGGGCGGCAATGAAGCCTATGGCTATATGATTTCTATTTAGCATATGTTAAAACTTCCAACCATTTAACACGCTTATGGCATGGTGCGCGGTCATATCAAATTGAACGGGAACAATAGATACATAGTTATTTTCTAGCGCCCAAACATCGGTGTCCTCACCTTTATCATAGTTTTGAAAAACACCCGTCAACCAATAATAAGGGCGGTTATGCGGGTCCATACGTTCATCAAATTCTTCGGCCCATTTGGCATTGGCCTGGCGGCATATTTTTATGCCTTTTAAACTGCCACCTGCAGGAAAGTTTACATTAAGCAACGTAGCAGGAGGTAAACCGTGTTGTAAAACCTGCTCGGCAATGGTTTTTATATATTTAACACAATGGCTAAAGTCGGCTTGTAAAGTGTAATCATCTAATGAAAAGCCTATAGACGGAATACGCTCAATAGCCCCTTCAACCGCTGCCGACATAGTGCCGGAGTACAATACGTTTATAGAATTATTTAAACCATGGTTAATGCCAGATACGCATAGATCGGGCTTTTTGCCCTTGAAGATTTTATTCACCGCCAGCTTTACACAATCAACCGGTGTGCCCGAGCATTTGTACATCTCCACATCTTCGTAAATGTCTACCGGGTCAAGTCTTAATGGTTTACCTATAGTAATAGCATGTCCCATACCCGATTGCGGGCTATCGGGCGCTACAACTACAACGCGGCCAAGCTCTTTCATTACATCCATCAGGGCCTTTATACCGGGAGCGGTGATGCCGTCGTCATTTACTACTAATATGGTTGGTTTGGTGTTTTTCATCGATGTAAAAATAGTATTTTTAGAACCAAGAATTAAGAGCCAGGAACCAAGATTATAGCTGTCTTAACTCTTGATTTCTGACTCTTGTATCTTTTTTAAAAAATATTTAAATACAGTATTGAATATTTGAGTTTAAATCCTGA
>CAZTAU010000035.1:0-39143 GCA_964611565.1 uncultured Mucilaginibacter sp.
AAACAATCATCAACCGGCCATGCAACCAATATTATTGGTGGTTTAGCTATCGGTATGGAATCAACTGTATTGCCAATTATAACCTTAGCAGCAGGTATTTATGGTTCATATTATTTTGCAGGATTATATGGAGTGGCTATTGCCGCAGCAGGTATGATGGCAACTACAGCTATGCAATTAGCAATTGATGCTTTTGGCCCTATTGCGGATAACGCGGGTGGTATTGCCGAAATGAGCCAGCTACCTCCGGAAGTACGTCACCGTACAGATAATTTAGATGCCGTAGGTAACACTACTGCAGCTACCGGTAAAGGATTTGCCATCGCGTCGGCAGCGTTAACTTCACTGGCCTTATTTGCGGCTTTTGTGGGCGTTGCAGGTATTGAGCATATTGATATTTATAAAGCCAACGTATTAGCAGGTTTATTTGTGGGTGGTATGATACCTTTCATTTTCTCGGCATTATGTATATCGGCAGTGGGCCGTGCAGCAATGGCGATGGTTGAAGAGGTTCGCCGCCAGTTCCGCGAAATACCGGGCATTATGGAATATAAAGCCCGCCCTGAGTATGAAAAATGCGTGGAGATATCAACCAAAGCTTCTATCCGCGAGATGGTTGCCCCGGGTTTGATAGCTTTAATTACCCCAATAGTTATCGGCTTTGCTTTTGGCCCCGAAGTATTAGGTGGTTTATTAGCAGGTGTTACCGTATCAGGTGTGTTAATGGGTATATTCCAAAGCAACGCAGGTGGTGCATGGGATAACGCTAAAAAATCATTTGAAAAAGGTGTTGAGATCAACGGCGAAATGTATTACAAAAAATCAGAACCGCATAAAGCATCTGTAACAGGCGATACCGTTGGTGATCCGTTTAAAGATACATCTGGCCCGTCAATGAATATTTTGATCAAGTTGATGTCTATCGTGTCATTAGTTATCGCGCCTCATTTAAACCAGAATGTGGATAATGCGCAGGCTATGAAGAATGAATTAAAAATGCGTCAGCATGTTACTACGCATGTAATTAAAACAAACAAACCTGTTTAAATTACTCTAATTATAATTTAAGATGGCAACCTTTTAGGTTGCCATTTTTTTTGAAATTAAATAAGTAAGTTTGGGATAATTAACTGATAAAAATATAATTAACAAATTTCTATGAGATACAAAAAACCTCTCGACACCCTATTAAAGGAAGCAGCCGAAACAGGAAGCGGAACGTTAAAACGCACATTAGGTAGCTTTAACCTGGTAACCATGGGTATAGGCGCTATTATTGGTGCCGGACTATTTTCGTTAACCGGGTTAGCCGCGGCTAATAATGCAGGACCTGCAGTAACCATATCATTTATTATTGGCGCTATTGGTTGTGCCTTTGCAGGTTTATGTTATGCCGAGTTTGCCAGTATGATACCTATCGCGGGTTCTGCTTATACCTATTCGTACGCCACTATGGGCGAGTTTGTAGCCTGGATAATTGGCTGGGATCTGGTTTTAGAATACGCACTTGGAGCGGCGACGGTATCTATTAGTTGGTCGCAGTACTTGATTAAGTTTCTTCATTATTTTGATATTCTCATACCTCCGCAATTAACCATGTCCCCATGGGAGCAGGTTACCATGGCCGATGGCAGCATAGTACATGGTTATTTTAATTTGCCGGCGGTATTTATTATAGTTTGTTTATCGTTGTTGCTGATAAGAGGATCAAAAGAATCTGCCTTTGTAAATAACACATTGGTAGTTTTAAAAGTAGCGGTGGTTTTAGTTTTTATAGCCGTAGGATGGCAGTTTATCAACCCGGCTAATCACACACCTTATATTCCTAAAAATACAGGCACATTTGGCGAGTTTGGCTGGTCAGGTATTTTCCGTGGTGCAGGCGTGGTATTCTTTGCCTTTATTGGTTTTGATGCCGTATCAACCGCAGCGCAGGAGGCTAAAGACCCTAAAAAAGGTATGCCAATAGGTATTATTGGATCATTATTAGTTTGTACACTATTGTATGTGCTGTTCTCACACGTAATGACAGGTATAGCAAACTATACCGAGTTTAAAGACAGTGCTGCTCCGGTTGCTATCGCTATTGCAAAAACTCCTTATGCGTGGTTGCAGGAGAGTATCATTGTAGCCATATTGGCCGGTTATACTTCGGTTATATTGGTAATGTTAATGGGGCAGTCGCGTGTTTTCTTTACCATGTCAAAGGATGGTTTATTACCACCCATATTTTCTAAAGTTCACCCTAAGTTTCAAACCCCTTATAAATCAAACTTATTCTTTGCAGTATTTGTAAGCTTATTTGCTGCTTTTGTACCCGTAAGCGTAGTTGGGGAAATGGTTTCAATAGGAACATTATTCGCCTTTGTTTTGGTGTGTATAGGTGTTATGGTAATGCGTAAATCCGATCCTAATACGCCGCGTCCATTCAGGGCACCATGGGTGCCGTTTGTGCCCATTGCAGGTATCGTGATCTGTATGTCAATGATGGTAGCGTTACCCGGCGATACCTGGATACGTTTAGCTATCTGGATGGCTATTGGCTTGATTATTTACTTTGCATACAGTAAACATCACTCATTGATCAGGAAGGGGATAGTAACCGTACCTAAAGACCCAATGCCGCCAATGGCATAAACATAAAAGCAAAAAAGGTTCTGGTTTTCAGAACCTTTTTTGTTTAACTTGCTTTAACTATTGCATCATAAATACTCCTATTATGCAGCCATTAAATTTTAAAGAGATACTATCCGTTACCATGATCCTTTTCGCGATCATTGATATATTGGGCACTATTCCTGTGGTTATTCAAATGCGTCAGCGCGCCGGACGTATCGAATCGGAAAAAGCAAGTATTGTGGTGCTGGTGCTCATGATCGCGTTTTTATTGGTTGGCGACAAGATGCTGGATATTATAGGGCTGGATGTACAATCATTCGCGATAGCAGGTTCATTGGTAATATTCATCATTGCTATGGAAATGATATTAGGCATTAACCTGTTTAAGGCAGATGATATGCCTCAAAATGTGTCTATTGTTCCGCTGGCGTTCCCATTAATTGCCGGGGCAGGTACCATGACGACCCTGCTATCCCTAAAATCAGAATATGAAACCCAGAGCATTATAATAGGCATTTTTATCAATACCTTGTTTGTTTACCTGGTGCTTAAAAATGTGCAATGGCTGGAAAAGCTATTCGGCAAAACCGGCATAGATATTTTGCGTAAAGCATTTGGCGTAATATTGCTGGCTATAGCTATTAAACTGTTCAGGAGTAATACGCATTTGTAATCTTAAAATCATGGTTAACACAACTTAACACATTTTAGTGTTAATATGTAATCAACTGGTTGATAACCAATTAATTAACAAAATAAATGGCAAAGTTGTGTTAACCATGATTTTGTCTTTCTAAATATATGTCTATCAACACCCAATCAGCCAAAAGGTCAACTCAAATTTATTTTTTAATATGTGGCTTAGGTTTATCAGCCTGGGCACCGCTGGTGCCTTTTGCAAAAGACAGGCTCCACTTAAATCATAGCAATCTTGGGCTATTGTTATTGTTTTTAGGTATAGGCGCTTTTTGTACCATGCCCCTTACAGGTTGGCTGGCCCAGCGCATAGGTACCAAGATCATCATTCTACTTACCGCCTTGATTATAGCTATAGTTTTACCTGCGCTGGCAATAGTAAATACCTTTGCCGGTATGGCTGCTGTGCTGTTTGTTTTCGGTATGGGTATAGGCGGTATAGATGTAGCCATGAATACACATGGCTCGTTGGTGCAGAATGTTTCGGGCAAACATATCATGTCGGGTTTGCATGGGCTATTCAGTGTTGGTGGCCTCTGCGGACCGTTATTGGTAAGCGCGTTGTTAAAAGCAGGTTTAAGCCCGTTTATAGCAGTAAGTATATTGGCTGCTGTTATATTGATCATGACCATTGGTGGCTATAAAGGTTTGTATAACCATGCAGACGAGAAAAAGCATAGCCAAACTGACGAAAAAGAAATTAATATAAAAAGTAGAAATTCTGCCTGGCTAAACGGCACCGTTATTTTTTTAGGGGTAATGTGCTTTATCTCTTTCTTGTCCGAAGGCGCAATGATAGATTGGGCCGCCTTGCTATTGCGTGATTATCGGGGTGCTGATGAAGATATTGCAGGAATAGGCTATGCCGCATTCTCCATAGCCATGGCAATCATGCGCTTCGCAGGTGACAAGATTATCGCCCGATTTAACAGTCCTACTGTAGTGATAATGGGTAGCCTTATCGCGTTTGCAGGTTACAGCATCATTTTATTTATTAATTGGCTACCTGCCACGTTAATAGGATTGATATTAATTGGTATTGGTGCTGCTAACATTGTCCCTGTGTTTTTCAGTAAAGCGGGCAGCATGAAAGCTGTTCCGGCTGCGGCGGCGGTGTCTATTATGGGTACCATTGGTTATACCGGGCAATTAGCGGGTCCTGCTGTATTGGGTTTTTTGGCGCAGCAGTTTACTTTACCGGTTGCGCTGTTTACAACTGGGGTGTTAACATTAATTTCGGGTTTTAGTTATTGGCTGTGGCAGAAGGCCCCCCAACCCCCTAAAGGGGGAGTTTAATGCACTCAACTTGCGCTCGTCTGCGACGAGTGCTTAATATGGTGAAGCATTTGTAATGCGATACAATCGCCAAAAAGATTTAAGCGCTCGTTATAAATGAGCGCAAGATTTAATAATAAAAAAACTCCCCCTTTAGGGGGCTGGGGGGCTAAGTCGCGCCACAAACATCGTATCCGCCTTATGCCCGTAGCCTTTTAGCACCTGCTTCTCTTCCAGCTTTAGGCCCACCTCTTTTACCAAATAATCCACCACATCCTCATTCTCGGCTTTAAAAGCCGAGCAGGTAATGTAAATTAATGGCTTGCCGGGTTTAAGGTATTTAACCACGTTGGTGGCGATGGTTTTTTGCAGTTTTTGGAAGAACTCAATTTTATGTTCGTCAAACTGGGATATCATTTCAGGCGTGCGGCCCCAGGTGCCGGAGCCGCTGCAGGGAGCGTCCAGTATGATGCCGTCAAACTCGTAATCGTGCAGGGTTTGGTCAACGTTTTGGGTAAGGTCCAGTACCTTTTTTTGGTAGGTACGCAACCCTGCATTTTGAAACCGCTCATCCAAATTAGCTAATATAGATTCACGGATATCTGATACGACCAGTTTAATGGTGGGTTCATCCTCATGCAGCAATAACGATTTACCGCCCGAAGCCGCGCAGGCATCCCACCAGCTATCCCATTTATTCGGTTTAAAATAGTTTACGGTTTGCTGCGATGAATGGTCCTGCACCTCGAACCAATGCTGGATAGGGAAGTGGTTCTCTAAACGTGTACCGTTAGGTAACGATAAGCATCCATTGCCCTCATCTTTAAAAACAACTTCTGCCTTGTTTAATACACCTTTTACCAAATGGTCATAACCATTATGCACGTGTATATATAGATCCGGTTGTATAAAAAACGACTTTAAAAATGCTTGTTTATCAATATCCGCAGAAACGCTCTTAACCCACGGAAAAACATCCTCCAATATAAAATCAGGATAAGCCACTTTAACCATCGCCAGTTTTTCATCCAGCGTAAAACCAACGCAAGCCGCCCAGTCGGGCTTAAAATGTTGCAGAAAAGAGTTAAGCTGATTATTGCATAAAAACTCGGCTACAAAAAGGCGCTCATCGCTGGGTAGGTTGGGCAAGGCTTTGCCTAATCTGAAATAATTATACACCAACCTGTTGGCAATACGCCTGTCGGTTGAGCCCATTTGTTTGTTTTGACGATAAAAACCGGGTAAAAACTTGCCTAAAGGTGCTTCAGCCGGGTATTCCTCAATAATGCGCTGAAACGTCTTAAGCTGGTTTATCGCCTTCATTTTACTTTCTTTAATGCAAAGTTACTGTACTTTAACACATTTACGTGTGTGTTTATCCATCCTAAGCCCGTTTTTTTCACAAAACGGAAGGAATTATGCAACCCGGTAAACCTATTTTGCCCCAGGTTCTTTAAACCGTCATTATCCTTACCTAATAAATTGCCAAAGTATATTCCTTCATCAAATCCTTTAATGGAGTATTCAGACGGTTCAGCTTTGAATATTTTACGGTAATTGCGTGTAAATGCTAAAGTAGCATCAGCTTTATAATCAGTAATATTTGACGAGGTAATATGGGTTTTTAGCCCTTGTAAAAGTTCGGCTTTTAAAAATGAAACCTCTTCCCAATTTGGGTGCCCAAATACGGTAATAGGATATTTTTTACTTAGCGAATCTAAGGTGCGTAAAGTAACCATCAAAAATGACTGGTTGGTAGATGGTACTACAAACACGTTTTGCTCCGTTAGCGAAAACTGGGGTTCAATAGCTCTTAAATTTCCACGCACTACGGTATGGGCAATAGTTTTTACCTGTTTTTTACTCAGGCTGTCAATCCCCTTTTTAAATGGGTTGATGTATTCGTTATCTACGCTATAACCCGATTTAAGGATAAATAATTTTTTAGCTTTAATATCATTCACCACATAATCGGCCACGGCCCAGGCGTGGTATTCCAACGGGGGTATGGCAGTAATTAGGTTTTGATTTTTAAATGTAGATGGTGCCGAAGCTGCCAAAGGCGAAAGTATAGGTTTGCGCGCGCTGGTTAAAACTGATGTAAACGCTTTTAAGCCATCCGGAAAAACCGGGCCTACTATCAGGTCACTCGCCCTGATATCGGGGTTATAAGCCAGCGCATGCGATTGTGAGGGCAGATCCTGGGTATCATATACCAATAGCCTGTAATTATACCCTTGCGCGGTTAACGAGTCAAGCGCCATTTTAAAGCCCTGGTAATAATCAACAGCAATATTAGCTTGCTTTAATGCGGTGGTGCTGTAGCCCGTTTTTAAATAATCCAGTTCAAAAGGAAGCAGCATGGATATAGTAGCAACTTTAGGTGTAACCTTTGGCGCGGGTTCCGGTGCTTTAACAACAGGTTTTTCAGCAGGTTTTACGGGTGCTTGTACCGGCTGCAGTTTGGGCGAACAAGCCGCCGCTACAAGCATTATCCATAAATAAATTAACCACTTATTCCCACTCAATGGTGGCCGGTGGTTTTGAGCTGATATCATATACTACCCGGTTAATTCCTTTTACGTTGTTAATGATCTCGTTGGATATTTTAGCCAGCAAGTCATAAGGTAAATGGCACCAATCGGCGGTCATACCGTCTAATGATTCAACGGCACGCAGGCAAATAACGTTTTCGTAAGTACGCTCATCGCCCATAACACCAACAGATTGTACCGGTAAAAATATAGATCCGGCCTGCCATACTTTATCATAAACACCGCCCGACCGTAAATTGTTGATATAAATTGCATCAGCTTCCTGTAAAATAGCAACTTTCTCAGGCGTAACCTCGCCTAATATCCTGATAGCCAGTCCCGGGCCCGGGAAAGGGTGACGGCCCAGTATATTAGGGTCGATGCCTAAAGCGGCGCCAACCTTACGTACTTCATCTTTAAACAAAGTATTTAGCGGCTCAACTACCTTTAGCTTCATAAAATCAGGCAAACCACCTACGTTATGGTGCGATTTAATAGTAGCCGATGGCCCTTTAACCGATACGGATTCAATTACGTCAGGGTAGATAGTACCTTGACCTAACCATTTCACATCCTGTACCTCGTGTGCGGCATCATCAAAAACCTCGATGAATACGCGGCCAATGGCTTTACGCTTCAATTCAGGGTCGGTTAATCCGGCCAGCGCATCATAAAAACGTTGTTTGGCATCAATACCTTTTATGTTCAAACCCATGTGCTGGTACGAATCTAATACCGATTGGTACTCATCTTTACGCAGCAAACCGTTATCAACAAATATGCAATGCAGGTTTTTGCCGATAGCATGGTGTAATAACACCGCGGCTACCGATGAATCCACACCGCCTGATAGGCCTAAAACTACTTTATCATTGCCTAACTTTTCTTTCAATTCGGCAACGGTAGTATCAATGAACGAATCAGGTGTCCAATCTTGTTTACAGCCGCAAATATCCACCAAAAAGTTGTGCAGCAATTGCTTGCCATCTACACTATGGGTTACTTCCGGGTGAAACTGTATGCCGTAAGTTTGGGTGTCTTTGATATGGTAGGCAGCTACCTTAACAGTATCTGTACTGGCAATTACTTCAAAATCATCCCCAATGCGTGCAATGGTATCGCCATGCGACATCCACACCTGCGAATTTTGAGGTATCATCCTGAACAAAGGATTTTTACTGTCGATATATTGCAGGTTGGCACGGCCATACTCGCGGGTGCTTGATGGCAAAACCTCGCCGCCGTTAAAGTGGGCTACATATTGCGCGCCATAGCATACGCCCAAAATAGGCAGGGTTTTATGGTATTTGGCAAACTCAAACATCGGCGCGTCTTCCTGCCTTACAGAGTAAGGACTGCCCGAAAGGATGATACCTTTTACGCTGCTGTCAACTTCAGTAAACTTATTGTATGGGTGGATCTCACAGTAAATATTGAGCTCCCTGACACGGCGCGCTATCAGTTGGGTAAACTGCGAACCGAAATCAAGAATGAGGATTTTTTCTTGCATGGGCAAAGATAGTTTTTTGACGGGATTTTTGAAGAGGAATTTTGGATTTGTAAGAGTTATTGACTTTTTGAAATTTACTAAGTCCAACAGCTAATTAATTTATATTTGGTTATTAAAGGATGACGAACCATATCAACAATGTATATACACAATTCTCATAAAATATCTGATATATTGGCTTGTTCGGGGCAACCTACTGAGGAACAAATAAAGGCATTGGCAGGACAACAGTATCAGGTGATCGTTAACCTGGGGTTATCTGGTGCCAAATATTCATTGCCGGATGAAGCGGCATCTGTAAAGCAGTTGGGAATGGATTATTATCATATACCTGTGTTGTTTGATGCTCCGCAGATAGATGACCTTATGAAGTTTATTAAATATATGGATGAAAACGTAGGCAAAAAGACGCTGGTGCATTGTGCTGCAAATTACCGGGCCTCATGCTTTACGGCTTTATATCTTTATTATTCAGGGCAAGTAAGCAATGAAGAAATAACAGATATCGTTAATGAAGTATGGCAGCCGGATCATATATGGGAGTCTTTTTTAGAAGAAGGTATCGCTCATATCAATACTAAAAGCAATTAATATATTTGATGATGTTTAAAAAAGCCGCCTTATTCTTATCCCTGTTATTTATTGTGAAATTCGCCCATGCCCAAACCGCCGCCCAGGTTTATGATCAATACCTTGATTTTAGTATGGCCAAAACGGCTAAGAGTTATCCAAAGGCTTTCCTTATTGGCGAAAGTTTATTGTCGCAGGCTGATAAACTGCCGGCAAAAGCTAAAACTATACTGTTTTACAACATGGCGAAGTTATACGACGATAGTGGAAACTCTGACGAAGCTATAAAGTATTATGAAAAGGTTACCGCTGCCGAACCTGATTATTACGTGCCGCATCTTGCTTTAGGATACATCTACTTCAATAAGTTCGGTGATTTTTCAAAAAAACTCCAAACGGCAAAAATTGATGCGAAATTAATGGCAGAGTATAAGGCAATTGCATTAAAGGCGCTGCCGCATTTAGAAAAAGCCGAGGCCTGTGATCCTAGCGAAGATACACTGGATATGATCAAAACATTGTATACGGCCATTAAAGATACCGCAGGTTTAAATTCGTTAAAAAGCCGGTTAGCCGCTTTAAGTAAAAACTGCGTGACGCTTTTGAGTGAATAAGAAAAGCCTGCATAATTTATGCAGGCTTTTGCTTTTTGAGATTTTATATCTTAGAAAGTTAAGCCAACGTTCAAGCTTGCTCTTGCACTCTTTACACTTCCTCCGGTTGAGCTTTGGAAGATATTTCCAAAACCGCTTTGTCCGTCATACTCGATATACAGTTTTGATTTTTTGGAAACAGGGAATTTTATACCTATACCCGCATCCAAACCAACATCTGTTGAGCTAAATAAACTTTTAACATTTACAATGCCACTCGGAATTATTGCACCCGGAATTTTAACATGAGCGTGTGTTAAAAAGCCCACATACGGACCAAAATTAAGATACCAGTTCCTGGTTTTTCCAAAGTGCCAATTAGCCATAACAGGTACAGTGATATAACTTGCTCTGTAATCTACATTATTGTAAGTAGTGCTACCTACAGTTAAAAACCCATTTCCCCAACCTTTGTGGTCTAACACAGCTTTTACTTTTAAGCTCCATCTGCCAGAAAAATAGTTGTCTAATGAAACGCCAAAGTTATATCCGCTTATGGAGGCTGTTGATTGGTTTGAACTTGTTACATAGGCAGCATTATAGCCTAAACCAACACCAAATTCCGATCCTTTTGATTTGTTTTGCGCCTGCGTTAAGGTATAAACACCCAGCACCATAAATAGTGTAATAAAGATTTTTTTCATGTATGTGATAGTTTTTAAGGTGGTCGAAGATATTGGTTTTTTCTGAATAAGAAATTATTAGTTATATGTAAACTATTCCCTAATGTACAACGCAGTATAAATACGTGTCAAACTAAATAGATTTTCTTAATTTCGCACTCTAATACCCATAACCCCATAAAAATGGATTATCAATTTAAAGATATAGAGCAAAAGTGGCAGCAGTTTTGGGCCGATAAAGGCACATTTAAAGCCGAGGATAACTCCACCAAACCTAAGTACTATGTGCTGGATATGTTCCCTTACCCATCTGGTGCAGGGCTGCATGTGGGCCACCCGCTGGGTTATATTGCCTCTGATATTTTTGCGCGTTATAAACGTTTAAAGGGTTTTAACGTATTGCACCCTATGGGTTATGACAGCTTTGGCCTTCCGGCCGAGCAATACGCCATACAAACCGGACAGCACCCATCTATAACCACCGAAGCTAATATTGCTACTTATCGCAGGCAGTTGGATCAGATAGGTTTTTCATTTGATTGGAGCCGCGAGGTTCGCACCAGCTCCCCGGATTACTATAAATGGACGCAGTGGATTTTTATGCAGCTGTTTAACAGCTGGTATAATAAGGATGCGGATAAGGCGGAATCCATTGAAAAACTGGTTGCTCATTTTGAAAGTAACGGATCAAAGGGCGTCAACGCGGTTAGTGATGAGGAAGTATTGACCTTTACCGCTGATGAGTGGAAAGCCATGAGCAGCCGCGAACAGCAGGAAGAGCTATTAAAATATCGCTTAACCTATCTGCGCGAAAGTACCGTAAACTGGTGCCCGGCTTTAGGTACGGTACTGGCAAACGACGAGGTAAAAGACGGCTTTAGCGAACGCGGCGGTTACCCGGTTGAGCAAAAGAAAATGATGCAATGGAGCATGCGCATTACTGCCTATGCCGAGCGTTTATTACAAGGATTGGACACCATTGACTGGCCCGAGCCTTTAAAGGAAATGCAGCGCAACTGGATAGGCAAAAGTACCGGTGCCAGCGTAAGATTCCCGATGGAGAAATCAGCGCATAACCCGGAGCCATCTGTGCCGTACATTGAAGTATTTACTACCCGTGTTGATACGATATTTGGGGTTACGTTTTTGGTAATTGCACCCGAGCATGAATTGGTTAACGAGCTAACCACCCCTGCACAAAAGGCAGAGATACAAGCTTACATCGAACAAACCAAAAAGAAATCAGAACTGGACCGTATGGCTGATGCTAAAACAGTATCAGGTGCATTTACCGGCAGTTTTGTGCACAACCCGTTAAATGATGAATTGATACCGGTTTATATAGCTGACTATGTTTTGGCAGGATATGGAACAGGTGCGGTAATGGCGGTGCCGTCAGGCGACCAGCGCGATTTTTTATTTGCCAAACATTTTCAATTAAACATAGTACCCATACTGGATACACAAAATATCACTACCGAGGCCGACCCGACCAAGGAAGGTAAATACATCAACTCGGACTTTATAAACGGCTTAACCTATAAGGAAGCTACAGATGCGGTAATAGCCAAATTAGAGTTATTGGTTGCCGGAAAGGCCAAAATTAACTTCAGGATGCGTGATGCCATTTTTGGCCGCCAGCGTTACTGGGGCGAACCGGTTCCTGTTTACTTTAAAGACAACCTGCCGCATTTAATTACCGAGCAGGAGTTGCCTTTGTTGTTACCCGAAGTAGATAAATACCTGCCAACGGAAAGCGGCGAGCCACCGTTAGGACGTGCTACCGGCTGGAAACATAATGAGGGGGAATACGAACTAAGCACCATGCCGGGCTGGGCTGGCAGCAGCTGGTATTGGTACCGCTATATGGATGCTAAGAATGATAAAGCCTTTGCATCCAAGCAAGCTATTGAGTACTGGAAAGATGTTGACCTGTACATTGGCGGCAGCGAACACGCTACCGGACATTTATTGTATAGCCGTTTCTGGAACAAGTTTTTAAAGGACCTTGATCTGGTGGTTGAGGAAGAACCATTTAAAAAGCTCATCAACCAGGGGATGATACAGGGTAGGAGTAACTTTGTGTATCGTTTAATTGACGACGAGGGCAAGGGCACTAATACTTTTGTTTCGCATGGATTGATAGACCAGTACAAAACTTCGCCATTGCATGTGGATGTAAACATTGTAGAGAACGAAGTCTTAAACCTGAATAAATTTAAGGAATTCAGGGCCGAGTTTGCCGATGCTGAATTTATTTTAGAAAACGGCAAATACATCTGCGGGGTTGAGGTGGAGAAAATGTCCAAATCTAAATTTAACGTGGTTAACCCAGATGATCTGATTGCCCGTTATGGCGCGGATACGTTGCGTATGTACGAGATGTTTTTAGGTCCGCTGGAGCAAAGCAAGCCTTGGAATACCAACGGTATTGAGGGTGTGTTCAAATTCTTACGTAAGTTTTGGCGCTTGTTCCATAACGACGCGTGGGAGTTTAAGGTAAGCGATAACGAGCCAACCAAAGCCGAATTAAAATCATTACATAAAATTATCCGCAAGGTGGAAGAAGATATCGAGCGTTTTTCGTTCAATACTTCGGTTTCCAGCTTTATGATCGCTATTAATGAACTAACCGACCTGAAATGCAATAGCCGTGCTGTATTGCACGACCTGGTTATCGTATTATCGCCATACGCACCGCATATCTGCGAGGAGTTATGGGTACAGTTGGGCAATGAGGCAGGAACCCTATCCTATGCCGCATATCCAAAATTCAATCCTGCTTATTTGGTAGAAGATGAGTTTGCTTACCCGGTATCTATCAACGGTAAAACAAAAATGAATTTGAGCATCTCCTTAAGCTTAGAGCCTGCCGAAATTGAAGCCTTTGCTTTAGCTAATGCCGATGTGCAACGTTATTTGGATGGCAAAACCCCCAAAAAGGTAATTGTTGTTAAAGGGCGGATAATTAATATGGTGGTGTAAATAACCAACCATGTCATTGCGAGGGAGGTACGACGAAGCAATCTCAAACCATGCAAAGTTCGAGATTGCCACGCTACGCTCGCAATGACAGTTAAATTATTGCTCCAAAAAATCCTGCACCAATAAAGCGGTAGCCTCAGGTAACTTACGGCCTTTCGCGCTATCCATTTCGCCAAAAAATTGCCCGTGCGAGCCGGGTAATACAATTAAATTTGAGCCATGTACCAGGCTCGCCATATCAGCCGTATGTTTTACCGAAATAACATCCTTATCCGCAACCATGAACAGGGCAGGGACTTTGATGGTACTAACAACCGTATCACTGATGTCTTTAAAATCTATCATGCGCTGCTTGTCTTTATTAAACATATTCAACAAGCCAGCTTCATTTGGGTTAACTTTCAGGTAGCCATCTTTTAATGGTTGCGGCATGGTATCAAAGGCAGCCGTCTCCATAAAATCAAAAAAGCCGGTCATAAAACCCTCGCGCTTGGTAGCGCCGGATATCACTATAATTTTATTCACCAACTGCGGGTGCCTCATAGCAATTTGCAAAGTGGTAGTACCTCCATTGCTAAAGCCCAAAATATTGGCTTTGCTGATGTTCAAGTGTTTTAATAGTGCCGCCACATCGTCCGCATCCTGCTCAAAACTTTCCGGGGTGTTCCTATCGCTGGTGCGGCCGTGGGCCTGCAACTCCACAGCTATTACCTTATTGTTAGGTGTAAGCAGGGGCAATAATACACCAAATGATGTCTCGATGGTAGATCCTCCGCCGTGTATCAATACCAGCGGAATATCACCTTTGCCATGTATCTCATAATACATATTAATGCCGTTTACCGGCGCGTGTCCTGATGTTATCATAGTTTTTGTTTTTTGTGCGGATGCCTGTATGAAAGTTAAACAAAGCCCTGCAAGCACCGCAAATCTTTTATAAGTCATTATTTGGCGATATAGTTTTGAAGATATACGCTTAGTTTCTCTATATTTTGTTTCAAGCCTTCGGCTGCATTGTGTGCTTTGATGATTACTTTTAATATTTCTGCCGAATCAAACAGCATATGCCAGGTAATTTGAGTTTGTTCGCCCTGCGCCTCAAAATCAATAGTAGCTATAAAGTTAGGGTTAAAATGCTCGTAGCTTATTCGCTTATGTTCTATCACCTCGCGGTAAGTGCTTTTATTCATGTAATCTGTCCCGTCGGGACCGTGCATAGTTAACTGAAATTGGCCACCCGGTACCATATCCATGGTATAAACCGTATTGGTAAAACCGTTTGGTCCCCACCAGTTGGCCAAATGTTCGGGCTTGGTCCAAACTTCCCAAACCAATTCAATAGGGAAATCAAGGGTACGTACCAATAATAATTCACGGTCTTTAGTGTTATTTTCCATTGTCGCGTTGTGCTTTAAGTTTATGTAGGTAGGTTTCTAAATTGTCCAGTTTACTTTCAAAATGCTTGCGGTAATTTTCCAGCCAAAGCGCCACCTCGTTAAGCGAATCTAATTGCGCTTCGCATAACCTTTCGCGCCCCTGCTTTTTAATTTTCAGCAATTCGCACTCTACTAAAATTTTAATGTGTAGGGAAATAGCCTGCCTGCTCACATCAAAGCTATCGGCTATAGTATTTACATTAAGCGGTTTATCGGCTATCATATTGATGATTTGCCTGCGGGTAGGGTCGGCAATAGCCTGGAACACATCTCTTCTTTGGATCATTATGCAAGTATATGCTTGCAAATATAAACGCAAGTATTTACTTGCGCAAATTTTAATGTTAAAAATTGTTAAAGAAAAAGATGGTATTAGGCTGATTGTTTAGTTTTAGACCTGCTGTCGTAACCTAACCATAGATGAAACACTTTTTATTAATACCAATTTTAATAGCTGCTTTAGGTTATTTACCAACCAATGCTCAAACCAATAAACAAATGGTCAGAGTTGAAAATAGCTTAGTGGGACCTTCACATGAGGAGAATTTTAAAGGATGGTCAATTGCAGACCGCATGGCCCATTACAAGGTGAATGGAATAAGTATTGCCGTTATCAGGAACTATAAAATAGAGTGGGCAAAAGGTTATGGCTTGGCTGATGTTGCCAATAAAACACCGGTGACCACTACAACCCGGTTTCAGGCTGGGTCTATCAGCAAATCGCTTAATTCAGTTGGTATTTTAAAGCTTGTAGAAAAAGGAAATATTAAACTCGATGCTGATGTTAACAGATATTTAGTTTCCTGGAAAGTTCCTTACCCCAAAATAGCTAAAGGTAAAACGGTAAATATTTCTCAATTATTAAGTCATACAGCCGGTTTAAATGTTCCGGGATTTAGCGGTTACATGGCAAATCAACCTATTCCCTCAACGGTTCAAATATTAAAGGGAAAGTATCGGGCAAATTCTCCTGCAGTGCATCTTATTAATCAACCGGGTATTAAATATCAATATTCCGGTGGTGGAACGACCATCACCCAATTATTGATTGAAGACATTACGCATAAAAATTATGATACATATATGCAAAATGAGGTGTTGAATCCGCTACGTATGGCCAACAGTTCCTTTGCCACTCCTGTTAACAAAACTGACAAAAATTTGGCTACCGGATATTATGAGAACGGTAAACAGGTTGAAGGTAAGTACCATATGTATCCCGAAAAGGCGGCTGCCGGTTTATGGACAACCCCATCAGATATAGCAAAGTACATTATTGCTATTCAGCAAGCTTACAAGGGTACTCAAAACAAAATACTTTCCTCACAAATGGCTAAGTTAATGTTAACACCTAATGTTGATCAGCGAGCGGGTCTTGGAGTATTCATCGACAACTACAATGGAGAAAAATACTTTGGACACGATGGCCTTACGTATGGATATTATAGCCAGTATTATGGCAGTTTAAATAATGGAAATGGGGTTGTTGTTATGACTAATTCGGTTAATAGTGATATAGTTTTTGAAATAGTTAATAGTGTGGCTAAAGTTTACGGCTTCAAAGGGTTATATCGTTCAAAAGTTACGAGACCTTTTCAAGTAGACGATTCGTTATTAAAAATCTATACAGGTAGATACAGGCTTGGCCCCAACGAAATTTTAACTGTATCAAAAACAGGGAAACAGTTATTTATTAAACTTGGCGATGAAGATAAAATTGCCATATACCCAGAGACGGTAAATAAATTTTATTTAAAAGTAGTTGATGCTCAACTTGAGTTTATTAAGGATGCAAAAGGAAATATAAAAAAGGCCATACTTTACCAGGATGGCAGCGCCAACGATGCACCCAAAATAAAGTAGTACAATTAATCGGTGGGTATATCTATTCCAATTTGTTTAAGCAACAGGGTAGCATTAAATGTCTTGCACTCGCCATGCTTCATCTTATAGTCGAAGAGCATTTCGCCGTCTTTTACCTGTATGTCGAAGTAGAAGTTGCGTACATAGTCAGGGTATTGTTGCTCCAGTTGGGCTATTTGTAAGTCATGTGTGGCAACCATGCCTACGCCTTTCTTTTTTATCAGTAATTCAATTACCGCTTTTGAGCCCCGGTACTTATCAACCGAGTTGGTGCCGCGCAGCATTTCGTCTATTAAAAAGAAAACCTTAGGCTCATTATCAACCGCAGCCAATAACATTTGCAACCTGTCCAGTTCGGCTTTAAAGGTGGAGGTGCTTTCGTTCAGGGAATCTTTAATACGCATATAGCTTACAATAGTCATAACCGATACCTGCATACTTTTAGCACAAACAGGCGCGCCGCTTAATGCCAGCACGGTATTAATACCCATAGTACGTAAAAAGGTGCTTTTACCCGCCATGTTTGATCCTGTAATAATGTCAACCTTATGGGTGTCGTTTAACTCATAATCGTTTACTACACGGTTGGCTACGGGTATCAAAGGATGGGCAATTTGGGTAGCGGTTAAAGTATAGCCGTCGCCATCTGCAATTTGCGGCATGGTCCAATCCGGATAATTAATATGCAAACCCGCTAAGCTAATTAGTGACTCATACTCGGCAATAACATCAAAGGCCATTTCCAGCCCGTCGGCATTGTTGCGCTTCCAGTTTTCAATAGCTATGATCTGTTTAATATCCCACAAAAAAAACAGGTTCAGTATTATGCCAACTATAATGTTCAGGTGGTAGTTTAACTTGTTTATCAAATCTGCCAGCTCCTTTAATTTGGCTGATGTACTGGCATCTAATAGTTTTTTTGCTTGTTGATGGTTGTAAGCAGACTGCCAATTTTCTTCCTCTATCTTTTTAAATACGGCAGCATATTTAGCTAAGGTATCGCCAATTTTTCCCGCAATTAAATCGGCTTTTTTAATGTATGTGCCTTTTGAGAACACTATAGCCATGTTTACCAACCCTGTCAGTATAGCTAAACTTTTTACAGGTGGGTAGAAGTAAGCCAAAACTATTAACCCAACGAGCAGATAGGGGGCAACTTTTACATAGTTATTCAGCCATTTTTCGCCGGTTAGGTTTAAGGGGATATGCAAGTATATAAACAACCTTTGCAGCTGGTTAACGTCTTCTTTTTGGGCAAACAGCAACAAGGTTTGCAGTTCCAGCTTCCATTGGCTTTTGCCGGATAATTCTTTAACGGCATCTTGTCGGTCTAAAATAGTCTTTTTATCAGCCGGTGCACTTAACCAGTCGGCCAGCTTTTCGTTGCCGGGTGTGGTGGCTGCCCGATTAACCAGTTGAAATAAGGTCGAGCTTCCAAAAATATCCAGGTCGGCAGTGTAAAAATGTTTTTCGCTGGCAAAGCGGGCGCCATTATCGTATAGGTTATCGCGGTTGGTTATACTTCCAATTTCGTTCTCATTTACGCGTTGCAGGTCCTGGTAATATTTCTTTTTGATATCATACACGCTTTGGCGCGATACCAGCCAGGCAAAACTCAAAACCAGCAGGGGGAAGGCAATAGCTATAATAGTAAAGGTATCATAAACTATCCCCAGGGATATAGCAAATATCATCAACGCAAATACAGTTAACCGCATCAGCGAGTAAGTATCGGCCAGCTTTTTGTATTTAGCTGCTTCCTGTTGGGCCTGCGAAGCATTTATTTTATAGTTATTAATAATAGTATCCTGCATGTTCAAATAAAAATCAGGCTAAATAACTACTTATATTTCAAATAAACGTTTATTTGTTTTTGATTATGAAGATTGTTTTTTTAACGGTAGGTAAAACAGAGGACGCTTATTTAAAAGAGGGCATAGATAAGTACGTAAAGCGGTTAAAGCATTATACCAAACTGGAGCTAATTGACCTTGATGCTTTAAAAAATACTAAAGCACTATCGCCCGAGCAGCAAAAAAGCAAAGAGGCAGAAATGATACTGAAAAAGCTGTCGCCGTTGGATCATGTAGTGTTGCTGGACGAGAACGGAACGGAGTTTACCTCCAAACAATTTGCCAATTACCTGGATAAAAAAGCTATCGCTTCAACATCAACCCTGGTTTTTATTGTGGGTGGTCCTTACGGTTTCGACCAAACAGTTTATGCCCGGGCAAATGATAAAACATCACTTTCCCGCATGACGTTTTCGCATCAAATGATACGGTTATTATTTACCGAGCAGTTGTATAGGGCATTTACAATTATTAAAGGAGAGCCTTATCATCATGAGTAACGCTCGAGTTGAAACTTTTTGAAAGTTAGATAGTTAATCTCTATTATGCACGACCACGACCACCATCATGACCATGCACCAAAACTGGATCATTTAAACAGGTCTTTCATAGTAGGTATTGTATTAAATTCTGCATTTGTTATCATTGAATTTGTTGCCGGGTTAATGACAGGTTCATTATCATTATTAACTGATGCCGGGCACAATTTAAGTGATGTGGCAAGTCTGGCTTTGGCATTGTTAGCTTTTAAATTATCTAAAGTAAACTCTAATAAAGAGTACACCTTTGGCTACAAACGCTCAACCATTATCGTATCTTTTTTTAATGGAGTTATATTATTTGCAGCTGTTGGTTTTATATTCTACGAAGCGGTGATGCGTTTTATCAATCCCGAAAAAGTAGAGGGTAATACTATGGCGTGGGTAGCTTTGGTAGGGATAATCATAAATGCCTTTACTGCGTGGCTTTTTATGAAAGACAGGGGCAAAGACTTAAATATTAAAGGCGCTTATCTACATATGGCAACTGATGCCCTTGTATCATTAGGGGTAGTGATATCAGGCTTGATCATCATATTTACCCAATGGTACTGGATTGATAGTGTGCTAGGAATAATTATAGGTTTGGTTATTTTGTATGGCACATGGGGTTTACTTAAAGATAGTTTACGGCTGGAAATGGATGGCGTGCCTAAAGACATAAAGCTGGAAGATATAAAGGCGGAATTGCTAAAAAATAAAAATATCATCAGTGTAAACCATGTACACGTTTGGGCTTTAAGTACTACCGAAAACGCACTAACTGCTCATATAGTAATTGACCCTGCAAATTTGACTTTATTTGATAGTATCAAAAAAGATCTGCGACATCGTTTACAGCATTTGGAAATTAATCATTGCACCTTTGAGCCAGAGTTTGTTGACCAAAAAGGTAATAAATAAAAATGCGGATATACAATCATTTGCACATCCGCATATCTACATATCCGCACATCAATAACCCTATCCGGCTCTTGATGGATTTTTAGGCGTATTAATTTTAGGTGCTTTTGGCGCTGCCGGCGCTTTCTTTTGTACCGTAGCTTTAGGCTTCGGTTTTTCTGCAACGGCTTTTGCAGCCGCCGTAACTGGTTTTTCAGCTTCGGTGCTTTCTGCAGTTTTAGCTACCTCGTTAAATATAGGCAGGTCTTTCAATATCTGGTACCATGATATTACCTTTTTCATGTCAGAGGCATATACTTTCTCTTCGTCATGATCTGGCGCTACTTCTCTGAAAAAAGTTCTTAAAACTTTGCCATCAGCTTTAGCATCCGGCACGTTTGAAGCCGATTTCATGCGCTCCAAAACATCAGTAAGTTTAATATCATCGGTGTTACCAAACAAAGTGATCTCATCTAAAGCCGCTAATTTTGCGGTTGATAGATTAGCTATCAGTTTAGTTTTTTGCGCATCCAGGCTTTCTAACACAAAACCTGTTTTGTTTTGTGCCAATGCTTTCCATAATCCCGGTTTGCCCGATACAGCTACAATTCCGCTTAAATTCATATTAGTCTTCTGTAACTTCGATACTTAAAATTTTATCTCCCTGGCGGATATCATCCACCACGTCAACATTCTCAATTACTTTGCCAAAGCAAGTATGATTCCTGTCTAAATGCGAGGTATTATCGCGGCTATGGCAGATAAAAAACTGCGATCCGCCGGTGTTACGGCCTGCATGTGCCATTGATAATACACCACGGTCGTGATACTGGTTTTCGCCGGTTAACTCGCAATCAATATGGTAGCCCGGGCCACCTGCACCAGTACCTGTAGGGTCACCGCCTTGTATCACAAAATTAGGTATAACCCTGTGAAAGGTAACGTTATTATAAAAACCTGATTTAGCCAGTTTTTTAAAGTTTTCAACTGCGATAGGGGCGTCGTTATCGTAAAATTGTACGGTCATATCGCCCTTTTCGGTTTTAATGATTGCTTTGCTCATGGTGCTTCTATTAATGGATGGCAAATGTAATATAAAAAGCATAAACGTAAAAGTTTAACCTAAAGTTTCATTTATGTATTAAACATAATACCTTCAATAAATATTCGTTATTTTTGGATAATGGCGCGTTTTAACAAATACTTCCTGCTTTTAGCTTTTAGCTTTCTGCCCTTGTTGTCCAATGCCGCATCTATCCTTATACCGATGGATGAAGCGCAAAAGGATCACTTAAAATCGTATGGCATTGCTTTTTGGGTATTGAAAGGCGAAAAAGAGGTTGATTGGCTGCTTAATTATCGTGGTGGTAGCTTTTTAACAGGTTATAATAAAGCAATTGAGGATGAGTGTAAAGTACGTGGTGTAAGTTATGAAGTAGTGCCTGATGTTAAAGTGAGCGCTATCATTACCGAGGTGGGAGATCCATCGGCAAATATGGATATCGTAAAGCTGATGAAAGTGCCACGTATGGCGGTTTATTCGCCTAAAACAAAAATGCCCTGGGATGATGCCGTTACGCTGGTATTAAAGTATGCCGAAATACCTTTTGATGTAGTGTATGATGAAGAGGTAATAGCCGGCGATTTGCCAAGTTACGATTGGCTGCACATGCACCATGAAGATTTTACCGGGCAATACAGTAAATTTTATAGCAATTTTTACAATGAAGCCTGGTATAGAAATGACCAAAAAGGGCAGGAGGCTATGGCCAAAAAGCTGGGCTTTAATAAGGTATCAAAAATGAAACTGGCCGTAGTTCAAAAAATACGTGACTTTACTGCCGGTGGCGGATTTTTATTTGCTATGTGCTCGGGTACCGAAACATTTGATATTGCATTGGCTGCGGCCGGTACGGATATATGTGAAGTGATGTTTGACGGTGACCCCTCTGACCGTGATGCCGACAATAAACTGGATTTTAACCAGACATTCGCTTTTCAAAATTTTTCATTAGACATGAACCCGCTAAGCCATACGTTTAGTAATATTGATGCCGGCCAGGTGCGGCAGGTTGAACAAACGAAAGACTTTTTTACCTTGTTTGATTTTTCGGCTAAGTGGGATGTGGTGCCAAGTATGCTTACGCAAAGCCATGATAAGGTGATAAAAGGGTTCAGAGGGTTAACTACGGCTTATAACGCCAGTAAAATAAAGCCGGGCGTTATTATTATGGGCGAAATGAAAACCCAAAATGAAGCGCGTTATATACATGGCGATTACGGCAAGGGGCAATGGACGTTTTATGGTGGCCATGACCCGGAAGATTACCAACATGCTGTTAGCGATCCGCCTACTGATCTGAAGCTGCATCCAAACTCGCCGGGTTACAGGTTGATACTAAATAATGTGCTGTTTCCATCGGCGCATAAAAAGAAACAGAAAACATAATTTCTGTTACAATTGCCGGTTATAAATAAAACATTCCTAAATTTATAAAAAGCAACCCCTAACCAGCTATAAATGAAAACCATACTTAAATATCTTTTAGCTTTAACCTTTTTGGTTTTGCCTTTCGTGGGCAGGTCGGCATCCATACTTTTGCCTATGGATGAGATACAGAAAGAACACTTAAAAGCATACGGAATAGCCTATTGGGTATTGAAAAATGGGGAGACCGTTGATTGGTTATTGAACTATCGTGGTGGAAGCTTTATGGCTAAATATAACAAAAGCCTGGAGGATGAGTGTAAAATAAGGGGGGTGAGTTACGAAGTTGTAGCTGATGCAAAGGTGGCGCAGATACAAGCTGAAATAGCCGACCCGTCTGCCAATATGGAGTTGGTTAAATTAGAGAAAGTACCCCGCATAGCACTATACTCGCCGCCTACTAAAGGTACATTTGAAGATGCCGTATTATTGGTGCTTAAATATGCCGAGATTCCGTTTGATATGCTATATGATGAGGAAATATTAAAAGGCGATCTGTCAAAGTACGATTGGCTGCACCTGCATCATGAAGATTTTACTGGACAGTTTAGTAAGTTTGGCCGTGGTGGTTATAGCGAGTTGGGCTCATTTAATCAGCGGGACAGGGAGATACAGGAAGAAAGGGCAAAAAGATTAGGGTATGGCAAGGTTTCAAAAATGAAACTGGCAGTTGCGCAAACCATACGCACCTTTACCGCAAATGGCGGGTTTTTATTTGCTATGTGCTCTGGCGCTGATAGCTTTGATATAGCTTTGGCAGCAGCCAATACAGATATAGTTGATGTACAGTATGACGGCGATGGTATTGATCCAAAAGCGCAGTCAAAATTGGATTATAGCCAAACCGTAGCTTTTCAAAATTTTTTGATACCCACTGATAGTTACTCAAATATGAAATTTAGTGATATTGATGTACGCGGCGGCGGCGGCGGTAGAGGGGGAGGCTTTGGTGGCGGTGGCCGTGGGGACCGTTCCACTGATTTTTTTACATTATTTGATTTTTCGGCCAAATGGGATGTGGTACCAAGTATGTTAACCCAAAATCATGATAAAGTAATAGCAGGTTTCATAGGCTTAGCTACGGCATTCAATAAAAACAGGCTTAAACCAGGTGTTGTAATCATGGGCGAACGCAAGGTTGGTGACGAGGCCCGTTATATACATGGCGAATACGGTAAAGGGCAATGGACGTTTTATGGCGGCCATGACCCCGAAGATTACCAGCATGGTCCAAACGACCCTTTGACTGATCTGAGACTGCACCCTAACTCACCGGGATATCGTTTGATATTGAATAACGTATTGTTCCCGGCAGCTAAGAAAAAGCATCAGAAAACTTAATTAAAAAACGTCCAACTAACTCCAAATTTAAGTTGGCGGTCCTGCTGCGGGTAGCGGTTAACGGTATAATAGCCATTGCTAAATAAGCCCTGGTTAGCATAATCATACCCTACAAATAAATTGGTGCGCTGTAAAGTAGCTTTAACAAATACCGATATTATGGGGTATGAGGAAAAGGTAACATTGGCCCCATTATAAAACTGACCCAACCCCACCGCGTATGATGGTGCAGTATACGCGGTATTAAACCGCACATTTGTTCCTATTGATGTAGTTAATACTTTAAACAAAAAGGTATTATAATATAAGCTGCTATAGGTATATAGCTCAGGTATGCGCAGGGTGTTTTGGTAGTCGGTTTTTTGGTATACTATAAAGTTGTCAAAGTTCCATTTGCCAAAGGTTATATTTTTACCCAAACTAACTTTAAGCAAGTTTAAAGGTGTATTTAATTGTTGCGGCCTTGCATCATTACCACCGTTTGGCGACGCAAAGTACAGGTAATCAGCAATTAAAAAATACTCCGCTTTCAGGTCAAGTTGAAGCTTATCATTAATATAATTAAACGATAAATTAGTTGTTTTTTGATTACTGAAATTATTGTTAAAAATGTAATGATTAGATGTCCAATTAGTATAAACCAAAGCTGGCGAACTGCTTTGTACGTACGCACCTAAAATTATTTTACCCGCTTTATTGCTTGATACAGTTGCTTTGGCATCATACAAAAAGTCGCCAAAGTTGCGGCCGGTTACTATCTGGTTAAAGTTACCTTCTAAACCCACTTTATCGCTAAACCTATAACTAAATTTGGCCCTAAGCGTAAAGTTTTGAAAGGTTGAACCTTCTTTTTTACTCATATTTCTAACCTTTCCACCACCTTCGTTGATAATAGTATCGCTTACATATTGCGAATAATTATAAAAATCGTGCGTTAGGCCAAGGTCAAGCTTTACCTCATTTTTAACAAACTTAGTGGCTTTGCCCCGCAGGTAAAAACTATACGAAAAGTCATTTTGTATATGTGTTACCGTTAATGAATCTCTTGACCGGTTCGAGGCGAAATAGTAATCAGGGAATACACCGTAGGTATCCATATCATTTTGTAAAAAATGGTACTTCTGTACGTTATAATTAAGAGTATGCGCTATACGTTGTGTAGGTAATATGTTAGCGGTCTCTTTTTGTACAAGCGTATCAATACGGCCTATGTAATAAAATTGCTTAAGGTAAAACCCGCTGGTTTTCCAGTTGGTGTAAGCATTGGGCAAACGTACCGCTTCGGTTGGTTTATTTATAGATGGTTTGCCTGTAAAAATGGTGTCTTTTAATATTGCTCCTGTTTCGGGCGATTTTAAATTATTAAATAACAGGTTACCCAATAAATTATAACGCTTGCTTTTCGACTCGTACCAGGTAAAAACAGCGGCGTTAAGCTGACTTACATTTTGCCCCAGGTTACTATAACTGTAAAATCCTTTTGACCCTACAAAGTTGAGGTTAAAGCCCACGTTCCAGTTGGGTTTAATGTTTTGGGTATGCGTTATTTTGAATATCTGTTCGGCCTTACCGCCGGTAACTAATGATAAAATGGTTATAGGTGCCTGTGCGCGGTAATATAAAATGTCTTGTGGGGTTAGTAAGTAAGGGTCAAGCGTATGCAAGCCCACGTCAAACCCAATAATGCGCGATGGTTCAAATAATAAAGGCCGTGTTGCGTAACCCACAGTTCCGCTTAAACTTATTTTAGGGGTTCGGGGCTGAAAAAGAGGACTATAATTTTCAAAATTAGTAAGCCCCGTATCTAAAGGAAATATCTGCGTACTATCATTCAATAACCGCTCGTTGGTAACCTTAACCATTTTTGAACTGAATACAATAGAATCAGCACGCCCCTCTTCGCGTTTACGCAGGGTATCCAGCAGTGCATCGCCGGTAAGTGGAACATCTGTTTTAGCGGTATCAGCGGCAAACTGGCCTTGCCTTGCGCCACCTGAGCCACCAAACCCGGTTTGGCTGGGATTAGCAGGATTAAATTGCGCAAATGCTGCCTGTACCGAAATGCAGATCAAAAAAGTAAATAAATATTTAAGAGTATTGCGCATTAAAGACCGGCGATCAAATTTTTAAGTATCAATGTCATTTTAGGCTCGGCCTCTTGTGCTACCGCAATAATTTCTTCTACCGATACCGGTTTTAAAACTTCAGGGAAACCTTCATCAGTTAATACAGATATGGCAAATACAGGCAGGCCCATATGGTTGGCCACTATTACTTCGGGTACGGTACTCATGCCAACTGCATCGCCACCTATTATGCGTAAGTATTTATATTCGGCGCGGGTTTCTAAATTTGGCCCGGTTACGGCAACGTACACCCCTTTATGACAGGTAATTTTGTTTTTTGAAGCAATATCCAACCCTTTATCTATCAAATCCCATCTGTAAGGCTGGCTCATATCCGGGAAACGTGGACCCAGTTCACTTTCATTTCTGCCCAATAAAGGGTTATCAGTTTGCAGGTTAATATGATCTTCAATGATCATCAGGTCGCCTTTTTTGTAGGCAGAATTTAACGCGCCGCTGGCGTTGGATACCAACAGGGTTTTTATCCCCAGCATTTTTAGCACCCGTACCGGAAAGGTTATTTGCTGCATGCTATAACCCTCATAGTAATGCAAGCGGCCCTGCATGGCTACTACCTTTTTACCCGCCAGTGTACCAAAAATTAATTTACCCGAGTGAAATTCCAAGGTTGATATCGGAAAATCAGGGATATTGGAGTACATCAACTGTTTTTCAACTTCAATTTCATTAACCAATGCGCCTAACCCGGTGCCTAATATAATACCTACTTCCGGTTCAAAATCGCCTATGCGGCTTTTAATGTAACTGGTGGTGCTTTGTATATTCGCTAACATATTCTTTTACAATTTTATCAAAATCATCGCCGCCGTTATTTAAAAATTTAACACCTATTGGCAGTACCAAAACAGGTAATTGATTAACTAACGATTGCAGTGATTGTTCTCTTAAACGCTGCGCATCCTTTTCTGTTGTAATAATTACTTTTTTTTGGGATTTGCAGGCCGAAAATTCATCGGCAAGTTTACTGATATTTTTTAAGCTAAATTGATGATGATCGGTATAATTATGATGTATAATATCAGGTGTGTATTTTTCCAGGTGGTGCAACAGTGGTTGGGGGTTTGCAATGCCGGTTAATAAAAACAGGGTAGTTGTGGCATCAATAGTTATATCCACAACGTTGCCGCTCATGTTTTGCAAGCCCTGGTAAGCAATAGTGATAAAATACAATTGCTGATAAGGCATTGGGTCAGCAACTGCTGCTACTTTAGCCTGCTCATCTTCAGTTAAACCTTCAGGGCATTTGCTAATAATGATAATATCTGCTCGCCAGCGCCCGCTAAAAGGCTCGCGCAGGTTGCCAGTGGGTAAAAGTAAATGTGGTTGAGTAATTTTACTATAATCAAATAATAATATGCTTAATCCCGGTTTAACAGCCCTATGCTGATAGGCATCATCTAGAAGAATTAAATTATGTTGGGGCAGCAGTTGCTTTATGCCATGCACGCGGTCCTCACAAACGGCTACCGTAACATCCGGAAACTTGGCTTTAAATTGTGCAGGCTCGTCGCCTATCTGGGTTGGTGTTGATGAAGCATTAGCCAAATGATAACCTTTAGTATCCCGTCCATAACCTCGACTTAAAATAGCCAGATTATTATCAGCTTTCAGCAGACGCACTAAATATTCTGTCATGGGGCTTTTGCCGGCACCACCTACTTCTAAATTGCCTATAACAATTATAGGGGCATTAAACTCATGGCTTTTAAACAGGCCGGTATCATAAAACCAGTTGCGTATAATAACCACCAACCCATATATCAATGAAAAAGGAAACAAAAGCCAGCGCAGGTATTTCATATATCAGTGTAAAGATATAAAAAGCCTTGCTAACTCAATCTCCATTAAAACTGTAGTAATTTGCCTTGTGATGGATAAATTAAGTTAAGGCCCAGTTTATTCCCAGCCTTTAACTGAGCTTTTATTTTGGTAATACTATCAGCAGGCGGCTTAAGATGGGTAACAATTACGTTCAAATTTTTAAGGGCATCAGCACCGGTTAATTGGCTCAAATTACTTATTTCGGCCATTAACAGGCGTGGTGTTAAATGGCCAAATAAGCTTTTATCAGGTTGTTCGTTAGGGAACGACACCTCAATCATTATCGCTTTTAATAGCTTGTTTTTTATCAGCGGTGCAACAGCTTTCCATACAGATTGCAACTTATCGCTTTTTTCAATCGCGTCGCTGCCGGTATCGCCAAAGTATAAAATGTAGTTGTTATTGTTTTTAACCAAAAAGGCGGTGCTGGTTAAGTCGGCATGACTTAATGGAAAAGCTTGTACAGTTAACCCGGTATTGTAAATGGGCGTTTCAGTAAGTGGTGTAAGAGTGCGATAAGTATATTTATTAATAGCTCCCAGGCCTTCATTCCCAAAATTGCTCCAGCTTTGAGGAGTAAAATAGTGTGTTTTTATAGTGGATAAGGTACTTGTTAAGCCGTAAATACTTTTATTGCTATCTCCCGGCGAATTAATGATCATTCCACCCAGGTGATCTAAATGTGCGTGCGATATAAAATATCCTTTAATGTATTGTTTGAGCACCTCCCCGCCTGGGATAGTGAACACTTTATTTGCTACAGCTTTTTGTATGCCGTAGTTGATTGTACCCGCATCCAGGCAGATATAATTATTGCTTCCCGCAGGTGCAATCATATAGGCAGACAGGTTACTTTCATCGGCCCCGCCTAAAACCCCAAGCGGCACTATTTTAAACGTTTTGGTTTGCGCCGAACAACAAAGACTTAGCGCCAATAATGGAAAGGCGAGTATATATTTTATTTTCATGGCTAATGTTATAACTCCATAAATTTAAAAGTAATTTTGGCCATTATGAAAGCCAGTCAACTTGCCGTAAAAATAGTAACGCGTTTGTTTTTTATATTGTTGATAGTGGCCCTTGTGCCATTTTTTGTAGGCGACAATTATAAATTGAAGCATCTTTACTTGCATACGCCCAATAAATGGACATTAGCATTCCCCATATTATTAATGCTTGGGTTTATTGCCTTGTTTGTGCTATGCAGTATAAAAAAGTATAAAGAGGCCGACCTAAACTGGCTGCTGGTTTTAAATACCGTGATATTAATGGCATACGGTATTACATTGGGTGTACGTATTTACCAAATGGTAGCCTAATTATTCGGTTTTCATTTTCTTTTGGGCAGATTTTTGGTATTCATAATCGCCCCCCAATAAATATCCCCAGGGTTTTAAAGGCTCTATCCGATCAAAAATTATTTTGAAGATGGCAATTATCGGTATGGATAAAAACATACCCGAGAGGCCCCACATCATTTCGCCCAGAATAATACCCAAAAAAGTGACCAAAGCATTCAGTCTTACTTTTGAGCCTACTATAGTTGGTAGTAAAAAGTTTGAATCAATAATATGTATCACTATAACACTTACACCCACCCATACCGCGTTTTCAACAGGCCCGGTGGCAAAGGTTATTAATACACTTAATACCAATGCGGCAAAAATACCCAGGTAGGGAATTATGTTAAATAGGCCAACCAATAGCCCTAAAAGCACTGCATATTTGATACCTATCAGCCAAAAAACCATGCATGAAATTGCTGCCACAACTACCATTTCAATTATCAGGCCCAGTATATAATGCCTTAATATTTTTTGGATATTGACCACTATATCCATTACTACGGGTTCGTCATCGCGACTAAATATTGAAAGGATGAACCTAAATAACAGCCTGCGATAAAAAAGGATAAAGAAGGTGAAAATGATGATGAATATATAAAACAGCACCATTGATGATATGGCTCCAAACGTGGTACTGATAACTTCTGTACCTGATGAAACTATTTTACGGGAAGTATCAGTTATGTATTCGGTTTGTTGCTCGGCATTAATGTGAAAAGCAAAATTTACCCAGTCCTTTATATCAATTATTGATTGTTCCAGCTGCTTTTTAAGCATGGGCCAATCGCTGCTTAAATAAGCTATTTGGTTACTTACGAGGTAAATAATGCCGCTTATAAAGCTTACAAATAATAATATCGATAAAAAAGAAGACATACTGCGGGGCATGCGTAGTTTGCGTTCAAAGAAATTAGAAACAGGCAGCAACATCACCGCGAATAAAAACCCAAACACCAGCGGATCTAGTACCTCTTTACTCAGTATCACCAAAAAGCCGAGCGCCAGTAAGCCTATAATTACCAGGGCAAAGCGTTCATAAAAGGGGGCAGGTGTTTTTTTAAGTGGCATAATTAATTGGTAACGTAAACGGTGTTTATATGTTTCGTTGTTAAAGGGTAATTAATTTATCCAGCAATTGCTTTATGTAATGGTCCATGATTTTTGCAGGCTGTTTGCTAAAGTTTTGTGTTGCCCTATTCGCCAAAATTACATTAAATGAAATAGCCTTATGCCCTAAACTTGCCGCTAAGCCATAAATGCCGGCAGTTTCCATTTCCAAATTAGTTATACGCTGCCCGGCCGAATTAAAGTTTTGTATAATATCCATCAGATCGGGCATCATGTTTTCGGCCCGTACTTGCCGTCCCTGCGGCGCGTAAAAACCCGGTGCGGTTATGGTAATGCCTTGTTGTAAACCTTGCCCTAATGCGCTTAATAAGTTTGAGTCAGCAGATGTGATATAAGGCGACAATTGATATTCTTTTGGCAAAGTCGATTTAAAATCGTTTAGTAAATTTTGCTCATTCGCGGATAAGTTTTGCCTATAATAATGCATCAAAGCATCCAAGCCAAAAGCAGCGGATGATACCAGTAAGCTATCAATCGGAATATCTGCCTGCACAGCACCTGATGTACCTATGCGGATAATATTTAAACTGCGTAATTGGGTATAAGGGGCATGGGTATTAAAATCAATGTTAACCAATGCGTCCAGTTCGTTTAATACAATATCAATATTATCTGTACCTATCCCAGTTGAAATTACGGTTAGCCGCTTGCTGCCTATAGTGCCGGTATGTGTAATAAACTCGCGCTTGCCTTTTTTAAGTTCTATATGGTCAAAATATTGAGTTATCTCCCAAACCCGGTCCTGGTCGCCAACGGTAATAACGGTATCTGCCACATCGCCCGGCAGCAGGTTTAAATGGTAGGCACTTCCATCGGCATTTAATATCAGGTCAGTTTCGGCAATGCGTTTCATATGGTATAAAGTTGGCAAATAATTTGCATGATTATGATATCATTAACTTAAATATTAATACCATGGCAAAGTATTCAGAAAAAGCAAGTGAAAAGGTAGGCGAGGTAATGCACGAAATGAAGGAAGGCAAGCTTAAGACAGGCAGCGGTAAAAAAGTAACCAGTAAAAAACAAGCTATAGCTATTGGCCTATCCGAAGCGAAGAAAGAAGGGGCGAAAGTGCCGAAGAAGAAGTAATTTTTATGTCATTGCGAGCGCAGCGTGCAATCTCAAGCATAAGAGTTCGAGATTGCTTCGTCGTACCTCCTCGCAATGACAATTAATACTTTACCTATGCTTAGTAAACGCATCAATAATATCCATTGATTGTATAGCGTCTTCAATGCTGCATGGATTTTCCTGTTGGCCATTAAAATAAGCCACCACCTGCTCAATCATTGGCTCAGCAATGTGTGCACCCGGGTCAAACGTAAGGTTTTGTTCGCCACCCTCATTTTTAACGTAAACGGTATTGCCAAAAACCGGGAAAACTATTTTGCCCTTGGTGCCAAATATTTCGCATTGGTCAATAGCTTCGGCAGGGGCAACGTTAAAACTCCATACGCCACTATACACTACGCCACTTTTAAATAGTATGGTACCACTTACGTGGTCATCAACCTGGTTGGTGTTTGATTGGTTAAGCGACAAGCCGTTATAGTATTGTGTTTCACCGAAAAGAAACAGCATGATATCCAGTTGATGCGGAGCAATATCATGAAAGTAGCCACCGCCGGATAGTTCGGGTTTAACGCGCCAGGCATCTTCAACATGGGTTACCAGTTCGGGTACGGCGCTTTGTAACAAGCGCATTTGTACAGTACGTACCTCGCCAATTGATCCATTATCTATTAATTCTTTAATATGTAAAAACATAGCCATAGCGCGCCTATAATGAGCTACCGCTAGTTTTTTACCACTTTGCTTTACAGCTTCGGCTAATTGTTTAGCCTCGTCAGCGTTTAAGGTCACCGGTTTTTCTACATACACATCATGGCCTTTTTTTAAAGCTTCAATTGCATATGTTATGTGTGATGCCGGTGGAGTAGCTATATAAATAGCGTTAATTTCGGGATCATTTATTAGCTTAGTACCGTCATCATACCATTTGCCAATGTTATGCCTTTTTGCATAATCAGCCGCTTTGGCGGCATTTCGGCGCATGGCTGCTATAACTTTGCTGTCTTTAACTTTATAAAATGCCGGGCCGCTTTTTACTTCGGTTACGTCGCCGCAGCCAATTATTCCCCAGTTTATAGTGCTCATAATTTTATTTATAGGTTGTGGTAAAAATAGAATTTTATTTTAAAATATGGTGTCATCCTGAGTTTATCGAAGGATGTGCGCGTATGGCCTTTGCCCCGCATGGTTCGACAGGCTCATCATGACAACGCTCTATATCAAACCACCTCAGCCACCACAAAAGTACTTCCACCGGCAAACACCAGGTCATTAGGTTGCGCGGCTTTTTGTGCTGCTGCCAATGCGGTTTTTACGTTAGGATAAGCTTCACCATTCAACCCATAGCTTTCCGCTTTATCCTTTAAACTTTCCGCTTCCAAACCACGTGGAATATCCGGCCGGCAAAAATAATAAGTAGCTTCCTTAGGCAACATGCTTAACACCTTGCTGATATCTTTATCATTTACCATGCCCAATACAAAATGCAGGTGGTTATAGGTAACTGTGGCTATATTTTTTAAAACTTCGGCAATGCCCTCGGGGTTATGCCCGGTATCGCAAATGGTCAACGGGTTTTGACTGATGGTTTCCCAACGTCCATGCAGCCCGGTAAGCGTTTTAACTTGTTTTAAAGCTGTTTTTATATGGTCGTCGGTAATTGTATAGCCTTGCTGGCGTAATTCGTCCACAGCGCCTAAAACCGTCTTTAAATTTTTAAGCTGATAGTCTCCCGGCAGATCAAGCAACAGCTTTTGAATTTTGGCTTTTGAATTTCGACGTACTTCAACTCTCAAATAATCATCACCTTTCTCCTTTAATCTTTCACCTTTCACCTCAAATAAGTCGGATGCAAAACTAATAGCAGCTTTTTCTTCTTCCGCTTTGCGGATAAATACTTCGGTAACTTCATCCTGCTTTTCGCCTATGATCACCGGGATGTTGGGTTTAATGATTCCCGCTTTTTCGGCGGCTATTTTGGGTAGGGTATCGCCAAGCAGGTTCATATGGTCCCAGCCTATATTGGTGATGATGGAAAGTATAGGAGTAACCACATTGGTAGAATCCAGCCTGCCGCCTAAACCTGTCTCAATAACGGCTATATCCACCTGTTCTTTCGCAAAAACGTCGAAAGCCAGGGCTACGGTCATTTCGAAAAAGGAGGGGGCTATCTCGTCAAAATCCGGGCGGTGTTTGGCAACAAAATCTGTCACCGTTTGCTCGGGTATCATTTGGCCGTTAATCCGGATGCGTTCCCTAAAATCCTTTAAATGCGGAGAAGTATATAACCCCGTTTTATAACCCGCTACCTGCAGCACGGCTGCCAACATATGCGAAGTAGAGCCTTTGCCATTTGTTCCCGCCACATGTATGCTTTTAAATTTATGCTGAGGGTTATCCAAACGCCTGCACAACTCCAGCGTATTACCCAGGTCCGCTTTATAGGCTGAAGTACCCACACGGGTAAAAACGGGTAATTGGGTGTAAAGGTAATGGAGCGTTTCAGCGTAATTCATGGTAGGGCAAAGCTATAATATTTCTAGGTCATTGCCATATATACATCACGTCATTGCGAGGAACGAAGCAATCCCTACAAAGGACAGGCACGAAGATAAGTTTCGTTTAAACGGACATTTAGAAAATTGATTTGCACGTGCAAAGATTGCTTCGTTCCTCGCAATGACGCGTGGGGAGGATTAATTCACCCTAAACACAAAAACAACCTGCCCCACCTGGGTTTCAGGGGCGGATTCCAACGCGCTTACGCGTGATCGCATTACGGCGTCTTCGCATTTTTGCAATAAGCGGGAATCTACTATGGTAGTGCCACGGGCACCTGCACGGGCAAATATGACGTTGCCGCCTTTATCTACGTGTATCTCTACCACAATTTTACCGGTGCGCCTGCCATCATCGCTAACAACTGGGCGGCTGGTAAAGCTCCGCTGCCCCAATCCGCTTAAATTACCGCCATTACCTGATCCGGTGCCGTCATAGTTATTGGTCAACGTACTGCCTTCGGGTTTGCCCTGGTTACCGGGGGTATTTCCCGTACCATCGCCCTGGCCGGTGCCGTTGTTGGTTGGGCCTTTGTACAAAGCGTTTTGGTTAACACTTGGCTTGGCATTTTTAGTAGGTTGGGTAGCAACGGTATTGCTTGTTTTTTTGGTATTGGCAGCTACTTCGGGCGCGTCCTCGGTATTTTGGGTAACTACATTTTTGTCGCTGCTTTCGGTAGCTGTTTGCTGGTCGGTAGTAGGGTTTGGGGTAACTTTATCCGGCAGACTTTTATTGGCTTTTTCTGCTACAGATGGCTCTTCAATACTCATATAATCGCTGCCCATACCTTCATCGGTAGTGCCGTAGTTTACCAGTATTCCCCCTGTGCCGTCATCCGCCTTATGCGGCGCGGTAAATACAATAAAATAACATATAGCAATTACCAACCCCAGTACAAGACCGGTGGCTGCAAATGCTTTTGGATAGTTATTTTCTTCTTTTATAGTCATTGGTCAGTTGTCATTCGTCATTAGTCTTTTCAATTTGGTCAGATATCATTAGTAAAATAAACCAATGACTAATGACCAGTGACTAATGACTACCCCTTCGGTTGCGTTGCTAAAACCAGTTTAATATTTAATTTTTGGGCCACATCCATTACTGATACTACATCCTGTATATCTACAGTTGGCTCGGTATATAACACTATGGTTAATTCGGTACCAATGGTTTTATAGGTAGCCAGAGTGCTTTGTAATGCGGTTACCGGAATCTCCTTTTTTTCAACGTAATATTTCAGGTCCTTTGTTATAGATACTGTAACAGTTTTTTTTGATATAGATTGCCCGCTTGATGATTTTGGCAGCATCAGTTTTATAACATTGGGGTTGGCCACGGTTGATGCTATCAAAAAAAACAACAGCAGGAAGAACATGATATCATTCATGGCCGAAGTATGTACCTCGGCGCTCGCCCTTTTATGTCTCTTTCTTAAATTCATTATTTGCTGGGCTCTTCTAACAGGTCAATAAATTCAATGGCATCTGTTTCCAGTTTTAATATCACTTTATCTACCATCATATTTAAAATATGGTAGCATACATAAGCCACCAAGCCTACAAATAAACCCGCTGCCGATGTTACCATCTTCACATATAAACCACCCGATATAACACCCATGCTGATGTTATCGGTTTTTGATATATCGTAAAATATTTTAATTACCCCGGCAATAGTACCCAGGAAACCCAACATTGGTGCTATACCAGCTATAATGCCCAGTATGCCTATGTTTTTTTCCAGTTTGGATACTTCCAGCTTACCTATGTTTTCAATAGCGCCTTCAATATCTTTAATTGGACGGCCAATACGCAGTAAGCCTTTTGCCAGCATACGGCCCAACGGAGAGTTACTGTTTTTGCAAATAGCTATAGCCGAATCTAAATTACCCGATACTATACTACTACGCACTTGCGACATCAGGTGCGACTCATCTTTTGCCGCTTTGCGGATAGTAAAATAGCGTTCAAAAAATATAACTAAACCCAGCACGGCCAAAATACCAATGGGCAGCATTATCCATCCGCCTTTCATCAGCAGGTCGCCAAAGCGCAGATCCTGATCGGGTAGGGGTGCTAATTGTTGGGTAACCTGTGTTGCAGTATCTGCAATTTGTTGGGCCGTATCTGCTACTGCCTGTGCAATTAGTAAAAAAGTCATTTTTTGGTTTTTATTGGATTTTCATTGGATAAGACTCTTTATCGATCTTTCCTGATTCTATTAATTTAGTAAAGGCGGCCTGCGCTTCGTTAAGGGTATTATAACTGCCCGCTGTTATCCTGAGTGTTTTCCCTGAAACTATCTGCGCATCAATCCCTTTTGCTTTATACTCGGTAACAGCCCTGTTAGCCTCCCCTATGGTTTGTGCCGTATAAATTATTATACCATACTTCTTCAACTTTGGTGCGGCAGCAGGCTTAGGCGCGGCAGTAAGTGCCGTTACATCATTTGGTTTAGGCCCTGTTGTAACCGGTTTACCAGCCGGGGTAGTTACCACGGTAGTTTTTGTAACTTCTGTTTGTTTTATTCTATCAGTCACTTCTCCGGCAGGGGTGCTCTTTTTAATAAGCGTATCTGATTTTACAGAACTATCAACACTTATATTGGTATCAGCAGCGTTTGCATTAGTATCAACTCTTAGCGTAGTTACTTCTTCCAATTTGGCTTCGGCTTGTTTAGGCTGAAAGTAGTTTTCTATCCGCTCAAATGCTGATGGTTTGTATACATAAGTCGCATATCCAATTATTATTAATGCTAAAAGTATCCCTAATATAATCAGCGCAGTACGCAACGCACGGTTTGTGCGTGGTTCTTCGTAATATAATTCTTCTTCAGGCTCTTCCCGCTCCTCTATGGTTTCAGCAATTCTTTCGGGTACCATTTGATATGCAGGAGCGGAAGTTTCCGGTTCATTTACCGGAACAGCTATTGGTGCAGGCTCAGGTGCCGGAATAGGTGTAACTTGCGGAGCAGGTGGGGGTGGTGTTGTTGCCTGGCCCAATAATTTATTGGCCCTTACCGCAGGGTAACCGTAAAATACAGGGTCGTTAGTTATTTTATTGGCTTTAAAAGCCAGTTTGCCGCCATTGTTATAAAACCAGCCAATATTAGCCACAGGTACATCATTGTATAATGCGTCCTCCTTTAAATTGGCAATATATTTTTCGGTAAAGTATTGGGATGACTCAAGCGATATGTTTTTCTTATCGGCTATGTACTGCGTTAATACATGGTTTTCATTTAACCTTTGCGGGTCAAATGTTACCTCGTTATGTGGCGGGTAAAATTTAAAATCAGCTGCATTATAATACCCACTTACACGCGTCTGTGCCAGGTGCCCTAGTCCGGGTACGTTTACTTCTCCATGCAGTTCAAGTAGTTCGCTTATGTATAAGCCTACATCCATATTTTAAAAATAGGTAGTTTTATGTCAACAATACGCTAAAAGCTATAGCTAGCGCCCCCAAATATATTAAATCCATATTCAGGATAGTATAGCCAGGTTTGATTTGTTCCGTTTAAAATATTATTTACCCTTCCAAAAATAGATATTTTATTAGTGGCTTTATAGTCAACCCCGCCGCTAATATCAATAAACGAAGGTATAACGCTATACGGCATATTTCCATATGCTTGTGGGTCATTTGTGTTACCACGGAACAGCAAAGAGCCAGAAACATTTACTTTATTATTAATATGGATATTAGTACCGGCAGTTAGCTTAAACTTAGGTAAGTTCCAGGCTTGCACTTCGCTTGCCATTTTGTAATCCTTAAACTCGGCACGGCCAAAAATATTAAAGTCGTCATCAACCTTGTAGTCCAATTCGGCATTTAAACCTGTTACTCGTGCGCGGCCGTTATCATAAATTACATTAAACCGATTATAGCCATTAGCAAAATCAAAATTGCTTACAAACAGCGGCATATCCTTAATAGTATTACGGAAGATGGTAGCCTTAAAGCTTAAGCCCGGTGCTAATGTGCCTTTTAAGCCTGCACTCACGTCTAACTGGTCAACAGAGTTTTTTATAGCTATGTTTGGGCCGATGAATGGGTTGATCATCGAAAAATCGCGGATGGATGATCTGTTGATATCACCTTTTGCTTCAACAAACAAGCGTACATATTTAGGTATTACCTGCAACTCGGCTTTGGCTGCCGGGAACAATAGCAAGCGGGATGAAAAACCAAACTCACTAACCAAACTTACACCCGCGTCAACTTTATAATTATTGCCCTGGAATTTGATATAAGGGTTAACTCTTAACAAATTATTGCTTAAAGAATATAAGGCATCGCTTTGGGTGCTCACATCCATTGATGCACTTAAACCTGCATAAAACTGCTTAACCGTTTGATTTAAAAAGCCTGATAAAACAACATTATTCTCTTTAGCTTGGAAAGCATTGCTAAACACGTAGCCTTTTAGTTTTACGGCGTAAGTAAAGTCATTCTCTACATCTTTATAGTTTTTTGCCAGTTCGCCTTCGGCAGATATGGTGCTAAATTTTTGTTGGGCTACATCCAAATTGGCAGGAACCGGGGCATTAGGGTCATAGCCACCATAAAAATAATTGGTGTTCAAATTGTAATCAATACGCCCGCTTAAAGTATGTTTATCGTTAATGCTTTTACCAAAAATACCTATCTGGTTACGGGTTTGGTTCTGTTTGTTTATGGTTCCTTGCTGGCCAAAATGCTTTATATATAAGCCTGCCTGCAATGCTTCGTCGCGCCCGTTAGCAATATAAGCCTCACCATAAGTGGTACGCATGCTGCCAAAGCCCAGTTTTACGTAATTTAATTTTAATATAGAGTCTTTTTCAGCGGGCATTTTCATGGCACTCAGCTGTTTTATTTCCTCATCTTTAGTTAGCTTTTTATCTATTGATGTATAGGTTAAAGGCGCTTTAAAGGGCACTTTATCCTCCATCTCGGGGTTGCGGCGTATTTTTACCGCGTCAGCCAATACCGGTTTGTAGGCCGATGTGATGATGATCTCATCAGATAAGCTGCCTCCATTATTCTGCGGATTGCTTGTTGCCGCACGTCCTTTTTTAACTGTATCCTTTGGTGCTACTTTTGAAGCCACATCGCCCAAACTTTTTGCTTCGGCTGTTTTTTGAGCCGCGGTTTTAACCGGGGCGGGTTTGGCTGCCGGTTTTTTATTTTGTGCTGTAACCGGAACAAAGTATAATACCA
>CAZTAU010000036.1:0-38902 GCA_964611565.1 uncultured Mucilaginibacter sp.
GTACCCGATTGTCGCGCATAAAAACGTTTATGAATCCTGAAAAAGCAGACCCTGCTAAAACGTTCCAATCTGACCATGCTAAAATAGCTATTGCAAGTGGCGGATGGTTTGGCAAGGGCCCGGGTAAAAGCAGCGAGGTTAATTACTTGCCCGAAGCATTTTCGGACGAGATATATGCCATTATAGTAGAAGAGTATGGCATGTTTGGTGGAATAGTATTAATTGGCTTATACCTGTTTTTGCTGTACCGATGTATAAAAATAGTAACCAAAGCACCCAAAGCATTTGGTGCGTTGCTTGCCGCAGGGTTAAGTTTTAGCTTAACAATACAAGCCTTTGCCAACATGGCGGTAGCAGTAGGGTTGGGTCCGGTAACAGGTGTGCCTTTACCATTTATAAGCATGGGTGGTACATCCATATTATTTACCAGTATAGCATTTGGTATCATACTATCGGTAAGCAGGGATATTGATGAACCTAAGAAGGTGGTTGTTGGCGAGATTAGAGAGGTAGCGGCATAAGTGAATGTGCAGATGTGCGAATATGCAGATGTGCAAATAAAAAACAATTAAAACAGACTATGGACTATTGACCATGGTCCATGGACAAAAAGAAAAAATGGCAAAAAGGATCATAATTAGCGGTGGCGGTACAGGAGGACATATCTTCCCGGCTATTGCTATTGCCAATGCTTTAAAAAAGCTTGATCCTGCAACCGAGATATTATTTGTTGGCGCACTTGGCCGCATGGAAATGGAGAAAGTTCCTGCAGCAGGTTATAAAATTATTGGTTTAGATATTCAGGGCATACAACGTAAATCCATTTGGAAGAATATCATGTTTCCTATAAAACTATATAACAGCGTATACAGGTCTATTAAAATTTTGAAAGATTTTAAACCACATGCGGCTGTTGGTGTAGGGGGATATGCATCGGGCCCATTATTGTACGCTGCAAAGTTGCGTGGCATACCCTATTTGATACAGGAGCAAAACTCGTACGCGGGTATAACTAATAAGTGGTTGGGTGGTAGCGCGGAAAAAATATGTGTAGCCTTTGACGGTATGGAGCAGTTTTTCCCTGCTGATAGGATCATTAAAACAGGTAATCCTATTCGTAAAGAATCGGTAGATATAGCCGGCAAGCATATGCAAGCCTTAGAACTGTTTAATCTTGACCCTAAAAGGAAAACCATATTGGTAACAGGCGGAAGCTTGGGTGCCCGAACATTGAATAACAGTGTAATGGGTGGCTTGGATAAGCTGATAGCTGCCAATGTTCAGATTATATGGCAAACGGGCAAGTTTTACTATAAAAGTATAACAGAACAGTTAGGCGACCATCACCCGGATATTAAAGTAATGGAATTTGTAAACCGCATGGACCTGGCTTATGCTGCTGCGGATATTATTATATCAAGAGCGGGTGCAGGTACTATTGCCGAGTTATGTGTAATTAAAAAACCGGTAATACTGGTGCCATCGCCAAATGTGGCCGAGGACCATCAGACTAAAAACGCGCTGGCATTGGTGCAGGAGCAGGCCGCCATATTTGTGGCCGACAGGGATGCCGAAGCCAAACTGATTGATAAAGCAATTGAATTATTAAACGATAAAGCAACACAAAAAAAATTAAGCGATAATATCGGCAAACTGGCTTTGCCAAATGCCGATGAAGTTATTGCGAAAGAGGTTATCCAAATAACAAATAACAATTAATCTCGGGCCCTCTTTTCCAAAAAGAGAGGGCCTTTTTTAAAAAGACAATGGAATTAAACAACATACAACGGGTTTACTTGATAGGGATAGGGGGAATTGGCATGAGTGGCCTTGCCCGCTACTTTGCTCATTTAGGCTGCATTGTATGCGGTTATGATAAAACCCCAACCGACCTGACTGACGAGTTAAGGAACGAGGGTATACAAATAGTATTTGATGATTGCAGCGAATTGGTACCTAAAAGCTTCAGGGATAATGAGCATGATACATTAATCATTTATACGCCTGCTATCCCTAAAGATTCGGAGATATTAAATTTCTTCCAGAAAAAGGGATTTGCCTTATATAAGCGCTCGCAGGTATTAGGCATTATCAGCAAAAGTAAATTTACCGTAGCCGTTGCGGGTACACATGGCAAAACCACTACCAGCTGCATGGTAGCACATATATTAAAAGATTCGGGTAAAGGCTGCTCGGCATTTTTAGGCGGCATAGCATCTAACTACAACACCAATGTACTGTTTGGCGAAAATGATATTGTAGTGGTTGAGGCTGATGAGTATGACCGGTCGTTTTTAACTCTTTATCCTGATACGGCTATTGTTACTTCAATGGATGCCGACCACCTGGATATTTATGGCGACCATAGTCAGCTGACAGAATCTTTTCAATTATTTGCCGGGCAGATAAAAAGTGGAGGTACTTTGATCCATTATAATAATTTGCCTTTAAGCGGTGGTATTACTTACAGCATTGATGGTGGTGCTGATGTTAACGCGTCAAACATACGTGTAGAGAATGGCGACTTCTATTTTGATTTTACCAATAGCCAAACTAGTATTACCAATATTAAAATGGGTATTGCCGGGCTACACAATATTGCCAATGCTACTGCTGCTATTGAAGCTGCCCTACGTTTAGGTGTAAATGCAGATGCCATAAAAAGTGCGTTAGGCTCATTTAAAGGCGTAAAGCGTCGTTTTGAATACATCGTGAAAGACGCACAACATATCTACATTGACGATTATGCCCATCACCCTGAAGAATTGCGGGCGGCCATTTCATCTGTAAAAAAGCTGTATCCTAATAAAAAGCTCACTACTATATTTCAGCCGCATTTGTTTACCCGCACACGCGATTTTGCCGATGGTTTTGCCGAAGTATTGGATATGAGTGATGAGTTGTTGATGCTGGATATTTACCCGGCGCGCGAGTTGCCTATTGAAGGTGTAAACTCCGAAATGATACTAGCCAAAATGAGATCGGCTAATAAACGAATGATAGGAAAACAGGAGGCTATTGAATTAGTGAAAAATGAACAACCCGAACTACTGTTAACGGTAGGAGCAGGCGATATTGATACATTGGTGCAACCTTTAAAAACTGTATTAAGCAATGTTTAACAAACCTATTTGGCGGCACTTATTAATTGGTTTTACCTGGCTGATAAGCCTGGGCGGACTAGTTACGCTGATGAGTTTTATTGAAATAAAAAAAGCCGAAGTGGTTTGTAAAGATGTTAAAGTTTATATACCCGGCAACCAATATTTTATTGATAAGGAGGAAGTTGAAAATATTTTGCACCTAAGCAGCAATATGCTGGTTGGCCGTAAGCTGGATAAGATAAATATACATGACCTGGAAGGTAAATTAAAAGCAAATCCGTTTGTAGCATACGCCAAAGTATATGCCGATATGGATGGTATTATATGGATAGAGGTGCTGCAGCGTCAGCCTATAATGCGCATAATGACCCAATATGACCAGGATTTTTATGTTGATGAAAACGGCTTTAAATTACCATTGTCAGGCAACTTTACGGCAAATGTTTTGGCAGCCAATGGCTATATAGATGAGCCTTTTGCCGGTAAGGTTGATACATTGAAAACACCATTAGCCAAAGATGTTTTTAAAACGATAAGTTTTATACGATCGGATGCTTTATGGAACGCGCAGATAGCACAGGTTTATGTAAATGCCGAGCATGAAATTGAACTAATACCAAGGGTGGGTAACCAACGGATATTATTAGGCAATGCCGATTCATTGGAAACCAAGTTTTATAACCTGATGGTATTTTATAAACAGGCATTGCCGCAGGTTGGATGGGATGCTTACAAACAAATAAATATTAAATATTCCAACCAGATCATCGGTATAAAAAATGGCAAGGTTGATTCAACAAAGGTTAATGTAGCTATTGATTCGACACAATTAAGTAAAGACACATCTCTAATTAAACACTAATATGGACAAGAGTTCAACACAAGAAAAAAGTTCGCCAATTGTAGTGGGTTTGGACATAGGTACCACTAAAATATGCGCAATTGTTGGCCGTCGTAGCAAGAACGGTAAAATTGAGGTATTAGGTATTGGCAAGGCCGAGTCTGCGGGTGTTACCCGTGGTATGGTATCAAACATCGACAAAACTGTACAAGGTATTACCGCGGCGGTTGAAATTGCGGGCGCGCAATCCAACGTCGAGATCAGGGTAGTAAACGTAGGTATTGCGGGCCAGCACATTAAAAGCTTGCAGCACCGTGGCTTGATCACCCGCCGCGACCTGCAATCAGAAATATCCCGCAAGGATATTGATAAACTGGTTGAAGATATGTACAACCTGGTAATGCCTCCGGGCGAGGAGATCATCCACGTATTACCGCAGGAGTTTACTATTGATAGCGAGCCGGGCATAAAAGATCCTATTGGTATGGCAGGCGTACGTTTGGAAGCGAACTTCCACATCATATCGGGCCAGGTAACCGCTATTAAAAACATTGTAAAATGTGTTAACAAGGCAAACTTAGAGAGCCAGGAATTGATACTGGAGCCATTGGCATCGTCTGAGTCGGTATTAAGCGATGAAGAAAAAGAAGCCGGTGTAGTATTGGTGGATATTGGTGGTGGTACTACTGATGTGGCTATATTCCATGAGGGTATTATACGCCATACCGCGGTTATTCCGTTTGGTGGTAATAGTGTTACCGAAGATATTCGCGAGGGTTGCTCTGTTATGCGTAACATAGCCGAGCAATTAAAAGTACGTTTCGGATCAGCTTTAGCTGAAGAAAACAAAGAGAACGAGATTGTATGTGTTCCCGGTTTACGCGGCCGCGAACCTAAAGAGATATCAGTTAAAAACCTGGCATTTGTTATCCAGGCCCGTATGGAAGAGATCGTAGAGCATGTGTATTATGAGATCAAATCATCGGGTTACGAGAAAAAGCTAATTGCCGGTATAGTAATAACCGGTGGTGGTGCGCAATTGAAACACTTACCACAATTAGTGGAATTTGTTACCGGGTTAGATTGCCGCGTAGGTTATCCTAACGAGCATTTGGCTAAAAACGAGGTGTTGCCTAAAAATGTGTACGAAGAAATGCAGAGCCCAACTTTTGCAACAGGTATTGGCTTGTTGATAAAAGGTATCCAAAAAATGGAATACACCGGCGAGGCAGACATCGCACCAACAACAGCCACCGTAAAGACAGAGAAAACCAAATATGCCGATGATAAAAAGTTTGGCCTTTTTGGTAAAATACTGGAGAGCGGTAAGAAATTTATTAAAGACGATATTAAAGACGAAGACTTTTTAAAATAGCCAAATAAACCCTCTTTCCGCCGAAGGCGAAGCGAGGGTGGTTAAGTGAAGCGATGACCGGTGAGTAATTATTCACAACGTTTCAATTTTTCCACAATACAGCCAAATGTGGAAAAAGCTTGTTGAAAAAGTCATAATATTACAATGGTGAAATATAAGAATTCGTCAAATCTACATATAACTGAAAAATAGGATTATGCAATTTGAGATGTTAAAAGAAAAGTCGTCTATCATCAAAGTTATTGGTGTTGGCGGCGGCGGTGGTAACGCGGTAAACCACATGTACAAGCAAGGTATTACAGGGGTAGACTTTATAATTTGTAATACTGATGCCCAGGCATTGGAGCTAAGCCCTATCCCCAATAAGGTACAATTAGGTGCCAGCCTTACCGAAGGTATGGGTGCCGGATCGATACCCGAAGTTGGAAAAAATTCAGCTATAGAGAATATTGACGACATTAAGCAAATGCTGGGTGCCAATACCAAAATGCTGTTTATTACAGCAGGTATGGGTGGTGGTACAGGTACAGGCGCAAGCCCTATCATTGCCAAAGCAGCCCGCGAAATGGATATATTGACCGTAGGTATCATAACAACCCCTTTCAGCTTTGAAGGCAAGCGCCGTAAAATGCAGGCTGAAGAAGGAATGGAAGAGTTGAAGAAATATGTAGATTCTTTCCTGGTAATATCAAACGACAGGCTGCGCCAGATATTTGGTAATTTAACCTTAGGATCGGCATTTGCACAGGCAGATGATATTTTAACTACTGCCGCTAAAGGTATTGCCGAGATCATCACCTTACCGGGTTATATCAACGTTGACTTTAAAGATGTGCGCACGGTAATGAAAGACAGTGGCGTATCTATCATGGGCAGCTCGGCGGCCGAAGGCGAGAACCGCGCATTAAAAGCGGTTGAAGGTGCTTTATCATCACCATTATTAAAAGATAACGAGATTGAAGGTGCACGTTACATCCTGTTAAACATCAGCTCTGGAGAAAAAGAGGTGACCATGGATGAAGTGAGCATTATCACTGATTATATACAGGAAGAAGCAGGCTTAGCTGCCGACTTGATATGGGGTAACTGTAAAGACGAAAGTTTAGGTGAAAAAATATCTGTAACTATCATAGCCACCGGTTTCCAAACTAAGGATGAGCGCGAGCAGGAACAAAGCAGCAAAAAGATAGTATCTATGCTGGTTCCTGATGCACCGTTAGTGCGCCCGGTAAATGAATTCATCACCCCGGTTGCTGCTGACGCGACTACCGAGCCTTACATGAAGCAAAGTAAAGAAGATCAGAGGCAAACCCAAGTTGATCTTTTTGACCTGTTTGGCAACTCGCCTGAAGCAGACGCGGTAATATTCAATTTGGATGATATTCATGATGACGATATGGACGAAGGCTATATTGAGCCTCAAAAGGAAGTTGCTATGCCTGAAATGACCTTCAAGTTAGCCGACCCGGAAGTATTCATGGAACAAGGCGAAACTATTGTAACTTTTGAAGCCCCAACTCCCGAAGAAACCATAATGGCAGAAGCCGAGCCTGAAATTGCTCCTAATGCAGATGAAAATAAAACTGACGAATCAATAGAGGAGCAGTTGCGTAAATCGCGCGAGCGCATTATGCGCTTAAAGGACCTGAGCATGAAATTGCGTACAGGTAATATACAGGAATTAGAGAATGTACCTGCTTACAAACGCAAGGAAATAGCTTTACAGCAAACACCTGCCAGCGACGAGAGCCAGGTATCAAGATTTTCATTATTACCTGATGATGAAGGTAAAATAGAGATACGTAACAACAACTCGTTTCTGCATGATAATGTAGATTGATGATGATTGATAGATCATATTCATAATATTTAGGAGATGCCTCATGGTGTCTCCTTTTCTGTTTATTAGCATACTATGAACCATGAACTATTAACTATAAGCATATAACCTTATATTTGTAATTTAAAGCAAACAGTACATTGGATTTATTTGATAAAATAACAAAAAGCATGGGCGGTCCGCTGGGACAGCACCAAAAATGGTCGCATGGGTATTTTTCATTCCCGCGTTTAGAGGGTGAGATAGGTGCGCACATGATGTTTAACGGCAAAGAGCATTTAGTTTGGAGCCTGAATAACTACCTGGGTTTAGCTAATCATCCCGAAGTAAGGGAAGCGGATGCCAAAGGCGCTGCCGATTATGGTATGGCTTACCCGATGGGCGCAAGAATGATGTCGGGCAACTCAGTTCATCATGAAAGTTTAGAACAGGATCTGGCGGCATTTACAGGCAAGCAGGACGCGTTTTTATTAAATTATGGCTACCAGGGCATGGTATCAATTATCGACTCGCTGGTGGGCCGTAATGACGTTATAGTGTATGATGCCGAGTCGCATGCCTGTATCATTGATGGCTTGCGTATGCACATGGGTAAACGTTTTGTTTATCAGCATAATGATATGGAAAGCTGCGAGAAGCAACTGGAACGTGCTACTAAGCTGACAGAAGAAAGCGGTGGAGGTATTTTATTGATAACCGAAGGCGTTTTTGGCATGTCGGGCGTACAGGGTAACCTAAAGGATATCATCGCGTTGAAAGGTAAATATGATTTCCGTTTATTGGTAGATGACGCGCATGGCTTTGGTACTATGGGTAAAACCGGGGCAGGTACGCACGAGGAGCAGGATTGTATTGAAGGGGTTGATGTTTACTTTGCCACTTTTGCCAAATCAATGGCAGGTATAGGTGCTTTTGTATCGGGCGATAAACAAGTTATTGATTACCTACGCTATAACATGCGTTCGCAAATATTTGCCAAATCATTACCTATGCCAATGGTAATGGGTTTAAAAAAGCGTTTTGAGTTGTTGAAATCGCAACCACAACTACGCGAGAATTTATGGACGATAGTTAATGCCTTACAAAAAGGATTAAAAGAGCGTGGCTTTGATATAGGCAATACCAATACCATGGTAACCCCTGTATTTTTAAAAGGTGACCTATATGAAGCTACCACACTTACCCGCGACCTGCGCGAAAATTATGGTATTTTCTGTTCAATTGTAATTTACCCGGTTATCCCTAAGGGATTAATATTGCTGCGTTTAATACCTACTGCTGCACACTCGTTAGCCGATGTACAGCGTACTTTAGATGCTTATACCGAAATGGGCGAGAAGCTTAAAGCCGGATATTATAAAGAAAAAGCGGCTGCTATTACTCAATAGTATTCTACCGAATATATTAAAAGCCTTTCGTGTTTACGAAGGGCTTTTTTGTTTTACAGCATTTTTTGGCTATGTATTATGTGGAAAAAAAACTGCTTTAACCCTCATTTTATGTGAGATAGCGTTTTTTTTAATAAAAAACATTTTTTAGATTAGCTTATATAAACTATAAACCTCAAACACTAAAAGAGTAATTAAATGAAAAAATTCAACGAAGTGAAAAAATTGATCGACTCGCTTGAAGCTGATGCCGATAAATTTTACAACAAGGGTAACAGTGCAGCCGGTACCCGCGTTCGTAAAGGTATGCAAGACCTTAAAAACTTAGCTCAAGCTATCCGTTTAGAAGTGCAGAACACTAAAAACAAAGCGAGCTAAAAAAAAGAAATTAAACTTTGTGTTTAAAAAACCCGGCTGCACGCAGCAGGGTTTTTTTATGCGGTAATTTTTTTGGTTTCGCTGATTATCTTTTGCGCAGTATAATCACTTACCTGTACTAACGGTAAGCGTAAAGTATCGCCACAAACACCTATTTGTTTTAGCGCTGTTTTAACACCTGCAGGGTTGCCTTCAACAAACATTAAACGGGTAAATTCAACCAAATCATAATGGCCTTTTTGAGCGGCTTTAAAATCACCTTTAAGGGCAATGCGTATCATATCTGATAACTGGCGCGGTAAGGCATTACCAATTACTGATATCACTCCTACACCCCCGATAGACATCATAGGCAGGGCAACCGCATCATCGCCTGATATGAGCAGGAAATCTTCCGGTTTGTCGCGGGCTATTTGGTTAAATTGCTCAAAATTGCCCGATGCTTCTTTAATGCCAAAAATATTCTTAAAATCGTTAGCCAACCTAATAGTCGTATCGGCGCTGATGTTGCTGCCGGTACGGCCCGGTACGTTATACAACATTACCGGCAATGGCGAGTTTTGTGCTATTGCTTTATAATGCTGGTAAATACCTTCTTGCGTAGGTTTATTATAGTTAGGGCTTGCCGATAGAATGGCGCTATACCCGGTTGTGTTAAATTGCTTTAATTCCTCAATTACTTCGGCTGTGTTATTACCGCCAATACCTGCTATAAGTGGTACGCGGCTGTTGTTAACCTCAGCACTAAATGCCCAAACTTTCTTCTTCTCGTCCTTGGTTAATGTAACGCTTTCGCCGGTCGTGCCCAATACTACCAGGTACTCTACGCCACCATCAATTACATAGTTGATCAGGTTTTTTAACCCGTCATAATCCACTTGTCCATCTGCCTGAAAAGGGGTTACCAAGGCTATCCCTGTTCCGTAAAATTTGTTCATGTTCGCAATTAAGGTTGCAAATATAGTAAAAGTCCATGGTCTATGGTCAATAGTCCATGGTAAAAATACCAGAGTAAAATGCTATGGTCTATCAACCATGGTCCATGGACCAACTACAGCCCCAACCTTAATCGCAATGCCGAGTTATTATTGCTGCCGCTATTAAATGATTGCCCGTAAACTACCCTGAAGTTAAGGTATTGAACGCCTATGCCTAATTCGGTATAGTTTTTCAGGTCGGGGGTTGTTAGGTAATTTACATTTACAATTTCCTGCAGCTTTAATTTACGTATAAGCGGTATCTTGTTTAAAATAAAGCCCGAAAAATTTTGCTCCACATGCGCCTCCAGGTATTGCTTATTAGTGCTATACAGGTAATAATCTAACAATAAAAAACGGGATACACCTGCCTGATAAAACAGGGTTTGGTTACCCATAAACTGTTTATAATCAGGAAACGATAGATTATTGGCGTTAACAAATTTACCCGCCGCTATATAAAACGATGTACGGCCGTACATGCCTAATTTGATGTTGTTTTTTGAAACATCAACACTCACCAGGTCATAATCAACGGTTGATCCTAATGCATTTTTAATGCCCTTGGTGTAAGTAAAACCTATGGTAGGGTATTTGGATGGCAAATAGCGTTTACCTGTAGGGTAGGTCTCATATTTATTGCTAAAATCATAGCTGGTACGCAGGGCAAGCGTAAGTGCTCTGTTTTCGTTAAACAACGGTATATCGGCCGTTGGTATAAATGGGTTGTTTGATGTAAACTCCTTGCCTGCCGGGTGGAATATGCTGTTAAATGCTGTATTGGGCAGCCATTTACGGTTGGCCCACTCTAAGGTGGCGCTTGCCCGCCAGCCGCCACTAATACGCCCGCCCAAGTATAAGTTTACAAATTGCTTTTGATATAGCTTTTGAAAATTCTCTCGGCGCAGCAAACTATAAGCCGAATTAATAAACGGCGTAATAGGCTCGGTACGATTGAGATCTACCACATCCGAACCAATGTTGGTACTTAAGGTAAAGCCTTTTACCGGGATAGTTGCATTAATACTGCCATTTAATAAATGGTTAGAAAAACCATAGCGAACTTTTGCTCCTATACGTAAATATCGGTTATTTAATGTGTCAAATTGTTTGGTATATAATGCGCCGTAGTTAATGGCCACACCTTCAACCGTATTGTATAATAATGAGCCCAGTAAAGCGTCAAAACGATAGGTTTGTTTGGCATAACGGTTACGGATATTTATTCCATTCAATAGAAAGCCAACCGGGGTTACTCTGTTCCGCACCTTATCAACCGAATCGAGGTATTCTTTTGATTCGCGGCGTTGGGCCATTTTGTCTTTTTTAATGTAATCGTTCTCTTCCTCCTCAGTAAGCGGAATAGGGCGTTCTTTTTCCCAATAGAGCGAATCTTTTTTATTTACCTGCGCGGTAATGCGCAATACTTCCGCAAAATCTTTCTTTTTAAAGGAAGGATTAAGATCATAGTTTTTATAGATGGAAATATAATATCCGCCAAATTTAAAGCCCAGTATACCACCGGTAAATTCAAAATTTACTGCCGAAGGCATCCACGTTTTTTCAACCGGGAAAAACTGCTGGCTAATTTTTACAGTATCAACAAAATTGATATTTGCTTTTTTGGTGATGAGTAAGTTTAATTCGTAAAGTCGCCAGCTATCCTCTAAAATATAAATAATGCCTTCAAAGCAAGGGTCATAACCGCGTTTTGGGGTAATTTGTATCTTATTTATAGTTTGGCCATTTTCTTCGGTTGCGCCAAGTAATTTGTAGTTATAATAAAATAACGCATTTTCGGCCACAGGCGATATCAATGGACGGTTACTTAAACCTTCCCAATTCTGAAAATTTTCATAAAAGTCAACCTTTAAATCTGATGCCCGGTTATAGCTAAAGGCACGATTTTGCCCTGATACTTTTGATGAGATCATCTCTTCATGCACCTGCCCCGGGTGTAAATAGCTGTATTTAAATTCTGATTCTGATAAGTAGATAATGCCTTTGCGATTAGAATCCAAACCCATCTCTCGGCCTATTTCATTAAGGTCACGCCCTAAAAAACTTTTGGGGGCACCTAGCAGCTTTTGCAGGCCCTTTATATATACATCGCAGGTATAGGCTTTATTTTCGTTTAAATAGCTCTTTCTTTTGTTTATCGCTTTGCGGATGATGGCATACGCGGGGTCTTCGCCGCTACCACTAATATTTACATCTTGTAACTCATAAATTTCGGGTGTTAAATTGATGTTGATAGTTTGGCTGGTCCTAAAATCTACCTGGCGCGTAATCGGTTTATAACCTACCGCCCTGTAAACAACAGTATATTGCCCGGTTTTTAATTGAAGCGAGTATTCACCCTCGCTATTGGCAGATGTGCCAATAGTAGTGTTTTGTATATGTATACTTGCAAAAGGGATGGGGTTTGACTTTTCATCGGTTACTTTACCGCTTACAAATAATTGCGCGGACGCCGTAATTACCGATAACAGAAATAGTAATAAGGTTAGGGTTAGTTTCATTACCTGGTTTAGTATATTACTAATATGCGGTAATTTAATTAACGATGCTAAACTAATTTGTTAATTTTTGTTAAACGTATAAAGTAATTGTCACCTCTCACATAGTGAGAGTCCTAACACTTGCTATATGAACGGGTGTATAGATTTTTTCGCTACGCTCAAGAAAATAGTTCTCCTCGTACCCCATTCGAAATGACATAGCGGCGAACTTAGTCAATCATCCCCATCAATTCCTCATCGCTAATAATAGGGATATTCAGTTTGGTGGCTTTTTCCAGTTTGGCAGGGCCCATATTATCACCGGCTACTAAATAATCCAATTTAGCCGATATACTGCTCAATATCTTGCCGCCGTTTTGTTCAATAATATCCTTCAATTCGTCCCTTGATCGTTCAAAGGTGCCGGATATAATGAAAGTTTTGCCGCTTAGTTTTTCGCTGGCCAGGGTAACTATTTTTTCTTCGGCTACAAATTGCAATCCCTGCGCTTTAAGCTTTTCAATTTCTTCAAGATGTTGGGTATCGCTAAAATATTCAATTAAGCTTTGGGCAATGCGCTCGCCAATCTCTTCGGCAACTACCAGTTCTTCTAACGAGGCCGCTATCAAATTATCTATATTTTTAAAATGATGCGTTAGTTTTTTTGCCACCGTTTCGCCAATGTAGCGTATGCCTAAACCAAATAACACTTTTTCAAAAGGCATTTGCTTTGACTTTTCAATACCCGCTAACATATTGCTGATTGATTTTTCGCCGAAGCGACCCATCTGTTTTAATTCATCACTATGGTTATGCAGTTCATATATATCGCTTATACGTTTGATGAATCCACGTTGGTAAAGCGTATCAATAGTTTCGTCGCCCAAGCCATCAATATTCATGGCTTTACGGCTTATAAAATGCTGCATCTTACCCACTATTTGCGGCGGACAACCTTCATCATTAGGGCAGTAATAAGCTGCTTCGCCTTCCTGGCGCACCAACAAAGTGTTGCAGGCCGGGCAATGGGTTATGTATTTTATGGTTTTGGCACCGGGCTGGCGCTTATCCAAATTCACACTGATAATTTTAGGGATGATCTCGCCACCTTTTTCAACAAATACCCAATCCCCCTCGTGTAATTGTAGCCTTTTCTCAATCTCGTCGGCATTATGCAGGGTAGCACGCTTTACGGTAGTGCCGGCTAATAATACCGGTTTTAAATTGGCCACCGGGGTTACTGCTCCTGTGCGGCCAACCTGATACGTAACTGCTAATAGTTCTGTTTGTACCTGTGCGGCTTTAAACTTATAAGAAATGGCCCAACGCGGCGATTTTGCCGTAAAACCCAGTTCCTGCTGCTGGTTATAGTTATTTACTTTGATAACAATACCGTCAATATCATAGCTCAAATCAAAACGTTTTTTATCCCACTCGTTTATAAAAGCCAATACTTCATTAATAGTATTACAAAGCCTGCTTTCGTCATTTACATGAAAGCCCCACTCTTTAACGGCCTGCAAACTTTCCCAATGGGTTTTAAATAATTGCTTGTCGGTATATAATCCGTAAAGAAAGCAATCCAGCGGGCGGCGCGCCACCTCGGCCGAGTCCTGCATTTTTACCGTACCCGATGCAAAGTTGCGTGGATTGGCATAAGGCTGTTCGCCATTTTCAATTCGCTCGTTATTTAAGCGTTCAAAGGCTTTTAAGTGCATAAAAACCTCACCGCGTATCTCAAAGTGGTCCGGGTAAGAACCTTCGGCTAATCGCTTCGGAATGGTGTTTATGGTGCGTATATTGGTAGTTACATCATCGCCCTGCACCCCGTCACCACGGGTAACGGCACGCAGCAACTTGCCATCTTCATAAGTTAAACTCATGGATAGGCCATCAAACTTTAACTCGCACACATATTCAAAATTATCGCCAATGGCTTTGCGCACACGCTGGTCAAAATCAATTAACTCCTGCTCATTATAGGTATTACCTAACGATAGCATGGGCCATTTATGCTTAACCGTAACAAACTCTTTGGTAATATCGCCGCCTACTACCTGCGTTGGCGAATCAGGGTCGGCAAATTCAGGAAATTGCTTCTCCAGTTGGTTAAGCGCCACTAATTTTTGATCAAACTCAAAGTCAGATATTGTAGGCATGGCCAGCACATAGTAGTTATAACTATGCTGTTTTAACTCGGCGGTTAACGATTGTATTTGGTTTTTAGCTTCAGCAGGTGACATAAAGCGAAGATACTAATTGATAATAGTTGATAGCAACTATGACTTGGTAAACCGTAAAATTTGTTAAAAATTTTTGCTTTTTTTTTAGCCGATATTAAATTTGTTCCCCGAAATTATAAGCAACAATACTTCAATGAAAAAGAGGAGCAAATTTTTAATTTTATTATTGTCGGTATCTTTTCTTTTAATTACTCAAACCCGGGCACAGGAAGAAATAGTTGTAGTTAGCAAAATACCTGTAGCCCCAAAGTATAAGCATTTTGCAAGGCCTACAAAATACCACATTTGGCATCCTGATGAATGGTTACCTAATGGAAATACATATATTTTCAGGCAGGGATATTGGGATATACCACCTACACCAAATTCTGTATGGAAAAAAGGATCATGGCGTAAAAAAGACAAAGGTTATGTGCGTATAACCGGATATTGGCAACAAGTAAAAGCCGCTAAAAAGTAACCATGGTATAATTCCACCTAAATTATAATACGTCAATGAAAAAGAGGAGCAAATTTTTAATATTATTATTAGCAGTATTGCTATTTGTTATTGCAGATAGCAAAGCACAAATTTATGTTAGTAAAATACCGGTAGCACCAAAATATAAGCAACCAAAGCGATTAACAGAAAACCACGTATGGGTACCGGATGATTGGTTGCCTGCCGGAAATAGATATGAATATGTGCAAGGCCATTGGCGCATACGCCCTACAGAAACAGCGGTATGGGTAGATGGTTATTGGCGTAAAGAAGCTAAAGGGTATGTGCGTGTTCCCGGCCATTGGAATTACGATGGCAAAAAATAACTATAACTTTTAGTAAAAGTCATAACATCTGCGCAATCCTTCAAAACGGTAGTAGGCATCGCGCGATGGCAATGGAGTTTGATAGCCTATATTACCTTCGGTAATACCACTGGTGTTGCTGTAGTTTAGGCCCGATACCGGCATGTCATGGCTTATACCTAACCGCATTCTTTCAGTACTGCTGCCATTAATGCGCAAATCAAATATCAGTGAAAAACCTACGGAGCTTGGCCCTACCTGCCCGCCGCTATGGTACCATACCCCGGCGTTAAGCATTCCGCGTTTAAATTGCACCCCTGCGTTTAATGATTGGGCCGTTGCCTGCCTGTTATATACTACCGATGGAATGACGTACATTTTTTCATCGTCATACAAATTTTGGCCCACGGTTAAATCCCAACGATAGCTTAAATGTGCCACAGTACGCATATCTAATTTAGCAGGCGCACCTGTAAACGATTGGTTTGGCCTGTTAATATGCTGTAAAGCGCCGCCAATATTAAATTCGCCAACAACCAGGTTAATGCCTGCGCCCGAGTCGAAGTAAAATTTATTGTCAAACAACAAAGGTTCGGCTGCCGATGGAGTGCCGGGAATGTAACCTATGCGTGGGTCTATCTGATCATAAAAAACCAATTTGTCGCGGTTAATACTACGGTTAGTAACACCAACCTGCAAGCCAAATGATAGTACATATTCTTCTGATCCGACGCTGTAGGCGTAAGTGGCTGCAATGGCATTTTTATTTAAAAATGCCGTACCCTCGCTGCTGCGGTTAAACATTAAGCCCACCCCGCCGCCAAACTGCGGCATGTTATAATCAATAGCGGCGGTGGTATAGTTTAAGTTGCCGGGTAGCGATGTCCATTGGCTTCGGTGTATCATATTCATCCTCAGGTCGCCTTCAAATTGGCCGGTGAGTGCCGGGTTAAGGTAAACTGGAGATTCAAAAAACTTGGTATATATATGATCCTGGCCCAGTACTGTTAAACACAACAACAAACAGGGGATAAGTAATAAAAGGTTTTTGATGATCTTCATTACTTATTTAATTAAATGCACTGACCCCACCCGTTTAGGCAACTCGTCTCTATATGAGTTTCCCTTCCATTCGGTTCCGTTAATAAATGTAGCACTTGCCTGCCATTGGTATACTCCCTGTGGTGCCGGTACACCCTTAAATGTGCCGTCCCAGCCCTCTTCGGGTTCGCCTTTGGCATTAAGCTTAGTAGTTTGCCAAACTAATTGGCCATAGTTGTTAAATATTTGTAAATGCCATGTTTTAATACCCGATCCTTTTGCCATAAACGTCCTCAACTCGGTTGTAGCACTTTCGGGCATAAAAGCGTTTGGTAAAAACAGCTGGCCCGGTACGCCGCCTATTCTTACAATACGTGTTATGGTACTATCGCAGCCGGTTGCAGTAGCGGTGGTAAGTGTTACTCTGTATACGCCTGTATCCGGGTAAGTTACGGTAGGGTTTCGCCGGGTTGACGTTTGCCCATCCCCAAATGTCCATCTCCACGAAACCGCGTCGGTGGGCGTTCGGTCAATAAATGAAAACGTGTAATTGGGTATATTGGTAACACTATCCGGACTAATAGTAAACGCTGTTTTTGGCGGCCCGTATAAGTTAATGTATGCTGTGCGTACAAGTACTTCGGTACAGCCCGATGTAGTATTGGTGGCCCTTAACGTTACGGTATAAGGCGTGCCTGTAAAATGGTAGGCATGGGTGGGGTTAACCAAAGCGGAGTGTGCCGACCCATCACCAAAATCCCAATCATAAAGCAATGATGTAACCGGTGTATTAGGGTCATTAGTTGCGGTATTATTGGTAAAGGTTATTAACGCGTCTTTACAAGCGGTGGTAATATCCGCCACAAAAGATGGGGTAGGTGTTGCGTACACATCAATACGTGTACGTGGACTTTCAGCCATGCCGCAATTGCTTATAGCAGTAATGGTAACATAGTATGTTCCGGGTGTGCTAAATCTGTATGGCAATGGGGTAGTTCCCGCTACAGGCCGGTCAACCAAATTGTTGTTGGCATCGTAAATATTGTAGTAAAAATTATCGCCCCCAAATGAATTATTAACAAGCGTTGTATTTAATGGCGCGCACCCGGCATTTATACCACCCTGTATAACCATTTGAGCCACCACATTTGATGGTGATATGCTGATAGGGATATGTGTAGATTCGCCGGTATTGTTACAATAACCGGTGGCTACCATGTAAACGGTAAAAACCCTGCGAGCCGTTGTTGATATGGGATCAAACACCGCGTTGGTTTTATCCGTTTTAGTGATTTTTTGTATTAGGGTATTTCCTTCGTATAAATAAAATTCATACAAGGTATTGTTGCCCGGTGTGGTGTTGCGGATATCTATGGCATAATTACCGCACCCCGCTGTTGATGCCGGTAATATACGTGCCAAAGGCACTGCCGGGCGCACTAATACCGAATCAATAATAGCCGGGCGATCAATACAGTTACCTACCACTTTTAATGTTATATAATAAGTAGTGTCCTTACCATCGGTACGTTGTGCAAAGGTGTGTTGCTGCGGACTGGCAGCGTTTGATATTTGCCCATCGCCAAAGTTCCAGGTAAAATTTGCTCCTGCCTGGTTGTTGGAGGTGTTGGTAAACTGTACCGTTAAATTGCCGCAACCAACTTTAGTATTAGCTGTAAAGCTGGCTACTACATCGGGGTTATTGGTAATAGTTACTTCATCAAAAGTATCAACGCAAGGTGCTAAGGCGGTAATTGTCCATCTAAAAGAATAGCTATTGGCTCCTGTTAAACCGGTTACCGTAGTTTGGAAATTGTTAGGATTGGTAATGGTTACAGGCAAACCTGATATCTGTGTCCAGGTACCTGTAAATGTACCAGGGTTATTTGCTACTAAATTGACAGATGGCTGATTACATAAAATTTGATTGGGGCCTGCATTAGCCGCTGGTGGCGGTTGATTTACCCTAACTACCATTAAAGGGGAGTTTAAACCACCACAGAAGCCGTTTTGCACATAAGCCCTGAATTGGGTGGTTGTTAATATATTAGTGTACAATAAAATGGCAGAGGTATTATTTATTCTTACCCAGTTAACTCCGCTATCTTCTGTTTTTTCCCAATATAATATATTGCCATGATAGCCGGTAAGCGTTACTTGTCCATTATCGCCCCGGCAAACGGTAGCATTTGGGCTTATATTGCCTGCTACTGTAGGTGCATAACTAATTGCAGTTATAGATGCCGCATTATTAGTACATGGTGCGTTAGCAATAATGGTCCAGGTAAATCTGTATGTACTATCAAGGATAAGTCCTGATATCTGTGTTTTGGGATCGTTTATATTAGCAAAGGTAACCCCCGCAGGTCCACTCGTTTGCGACCACTCGCCTACAAATGAACCGCCCGGAGCAGTGGCATCTAATGTAGTTGTTGTTAAATTACAAAGTTCCTGGTTAGCCCCGGCAACTGCCGGCGGCACAGGCGGATTAACGGTTACAGTAGTAGCGGCCGACGGAGCCTCATTACAATTACCGCTCCTAACAACTGCACGAAATTGTGTGGTTGTATTTAAATTAGAGTATACATAAGTAACACTTGTGCTTGCAGGATTTACAGTTGTCCAGTTTGTACCTCCATTGGTTGATTGTTCCCAACGTAAAATTGTTCCGGTATATCCGGCTAATGTTATTGCGCCACTATTATTACCTGCACATACAGTGGTTGCTGATGATGGTGCCGATGTTGTACCACCCACACTTGGAGGGTTATTAATAATTAACACCGTGGCTTCAGTAGGCGGGCACGGAGCAATGCCGTTAATTGTCCATTTAAAAGTATAATTATGGCCGCTTACCAAATCTTGTATTAATGTTGTAGAGTTGTTAGGCGACACAATAGTTGCAGTAGGTACGCCGGCTACAGGTACTTGTGTCCACTGGCCTGTAAAGCTACCACCGGGATTATTCCCCACCAAAGTGATGGATGTTTGATCGCATACCTCTTGTGTAGGGGTACCGTTTATTGTAGCTGCAGGTGTAGGCGGGTTTACATCAACAAAAGCTGTTACAGGTGTGCCTGCACAGCCGGCGCTGTTATATGGCGTAATAGTATAAGTAACTCTTATAACGGTTGATGTTGTATTAACAAGGGCATGGTTAATAGCTGCTGTACCGGTTAATGCAGTTTGATTTGAAGCACCTGTAATGCCTGGTGCACTTGCCGACCATGTCCAGGTATAACGCGTATTTGCTTGGTTTGATGCCATGGTTATACCAGCCGGGCTGCCACTGCAAATTACCAGATTAGCTGCTGTAGCTGTAATAGCCGGTACGGCAGGTATGGTTACTACAAAGTTATAATTTGTGCCCGGGCAGCCGTTGGTGGTTGGCGTAATTAAATAAGTTACGGTACTTGTAACGCTAGGGTCTGTATTAACTAATTGATCATTTATCAAGTTTCCTGTTCCTGAAGCAGTAAAGCCTGTAATAGCACCTGATGTTACACTTGCTGTCCAGGTATAGGTAGTAGCTGCACCATTATTTGATGTAATAGTATGATTTACCCTGTCGTTGGAACAAATGCTTTTAGTGGCGGGGGTTACTACTGTTGTTGGGGTAATGCTAACTATAACATCAGCAGTAGTAACCGTACTGCAAGCGCCTGTTAAACCTGTGGTAGCTTCTAAATATAAAGCCACGCTGCCGGCGATAATATCATCTTGAGATGGCGTGTAAGTAGCATTTGCTGTTGTGCCGTTGACAAAAGTTCCTGTTCCACCTCCACCTCTTCGTCGCCATAGATAGCCTGTAGGGGCAGGGCCCGATACTAAGTTGCTATTAAGTGTAATAGTTGCACCCTCACATATACCTGCAGCCGCTTGCGGTGATGATGCCGTTAAAGTAGGTGCTTGCTGAAAAGTAATCGTTTGAGTTGCTGTTACGCCAACAGGGTCGCAACTATTTTTATGGTTAACGGTAACCGTATAAGTATCAAAACTGTCAAATTTGATTTGAGGTCGCGGTGTGTTCGGACCGGTTCCTCCCACAAAGCTATATAGACCGGTTCCACTGGCACTGGTTACGGTCCAAGTATAAATATCATTAGGAGTTAACGCTAGTGATGCAGCGCTGGTGCCACCAAATGTAACACGTGTATCTGACCCTGCTGTATTGTTATAAGTTAACGTTTGTGTTCCGCAATAGGTTAAAGTCGTTCTATTGAAAACAGCTGTAGGAGTTGCGTCGACATATACTGTATGCGAAACGTCAACCGGACCACAGCTTGCTGATGAGATACTCAAATTAATAACATATGTACCAGCGGCTGGGAAAACAATTTGCGGAGTTATACTATTGGCAGTTGTACCGCCTGCATAAGTAACCCCGGCAGATGGAGTAACAGACCATGTGTATTGAGAGGGTAAACAGTCTGTATCAACAATCGATGTATTAGTTGGTGTAAATGGCGTGTTACGACAAATAGCAGCAGCCGGCACAGTAAATATCGGCTGAGGAGGGTTTTGTACACAAATATTGAAAATAAGATCATCTGCAAAACATTGCCCATTACCACTCACGTCGCGTAAGATAATTTGATGAGTACCGTTGCCCTTAGGAATATTGTTATAATTAAAATTAGTGTTTCGTGATACATTGCTTAATACTGCAACACCGTCAACCAGCCAGGTATAAAGTGCATTAGGGTTTTCGGCACAACCAATTACTGTTGATGTAGCATCCGGGCCAGGAATTGAAAGGTTTACAAAAGTTAAATTTGAGCCTGCACAGACATTAGCAGAAGTAGCCAAGGCTGGGATACCAATTCTGTTTACTGGTTTTACTGTAATAGTTGCATAACCAGTTGAAGGAGAGCCAACTGAACCAGTGCCACAGTTAGGGTTAACGGCGTTGATATCAACCCTAAACCTGTTGTTCGTAGCAGTGGTATTACCTACCTGCCCGCAGGATACAGTTGTGTAAGGATGAGAGACTGTACCACCGGCTGCAATTATTTCGCCGAGCGTATAGATGGTAGTATTCCCATCACCCCACGTTACCGGATAAGTGTTTCCGGGATAATTATTTTGTATGCCGGTTGGCGACGAAACATCAACTGAAAATGTAAATAAAGCTTGGTTTGTTACAGGGTCAATACACGCGACATTAGTACCTGTTGACCCCAGATTGGTAGTAACATTGTTATTTATTAACTGGTATGACCTTGTACTTACTAACCCTGATACACCATTTGTTGCTGTGACCACTAACCTGTAATTTTTTGCAGCCGCAGTAAATGGAAAAGGAGTAGCCGTTATATCAATTGGAGCGCCTACCTGTACTGCTGTTGCCCCCGATTCATCAAAAATAGTTAATGTTACATTCGTAGCATTTGCACTTGTATTAGTAAAGGTATAAGGTGTTGCTTGAGTACCATTACATCTACCGAAAACGCCTGTCGTAATTATTTGCCCCGGCAAGACTGTTGTAATACCTGCTGTTGGTGATGTGCCCGGGGCAACTTGGATAGCTCCTGATGCGGCGGTAGTGGCGCCATTGCTGGCCCTAACCTGAAAGCTGTAATTACCTGCGGGGGTGCCAGCCGGCAAAGTATAGTTAAAAGAATTACCATAAAAACTACTTATAGTAGCAACCGCGGGTGTATTAAAGTTTGAAGTATTTACATCAGAGATAAATAAGCTAAAAATATTTCCTTGTGGAAAATAGCCCGAAGAAATATGAAAAGGAATGGAAACTATTGCTCCCGGAGCATACGGTCCAGAATTAATAGTTCCAACAGTTATCGTCTGCGCAAACACCCGCGTAACGGCAAACACCGTAAAAAAAATAAATGCAAATAAATACTTTACAGTTGTGTTAAGCATTTGTATACAGGTGTTTGTCAAAATTTGGCAGCTGCATTTAAGCACAATAGTTTAGTAACTAATGGTCACCAAATATAATTAATTTAAAACTTTGAGGAATTATGCTAATGCACCCTACCCTCAAAAAAAGCGACTAAAAATATCTAAAAAGTAAACAATTAAGAAATTTATTTTCGCTTTGTTTAACTTGTATTTATACGGTGCCTTTCGATACAAAGTTTAATTTTTAAATTACTGTATATTTTAACATCGCCATATTCTTACTATCTTAGTAGCTGTGGATAATTTTATTGTTTCGGCACGCAAATACCGCCCGGCTACTTTTGAAACGGTTGTTGGTCAGCAACATATAACCAATACGTTAAAAAATGCTATTAAAAATAACCAGCTGGCGCAGGCATTTTTATTCTGCGGTCCGCGGGGTGTGGGTAAAACTACCTGCGCACGTATATTAGCCAAAACCATAAACTGTACCGATCTGCAACCCAATGGCGAGGCTTGTGGTGTATGTAATTCATGTCAATCCTTTCAAAACGGTAACTCCTTTAATATTCATGAGCTGGATGCGGCATCCAACAACTCGGTTGACGACATTCGCAGCCTGATAGAGCAGGTGCGTATACCGCCGCAGGGTGCCCGCTATAAAGTGTATATTATTGATGAGGTGCACATGCTATCGCAGGCGGCATTTAACGCGTTTTTAAAAACGCTGGAAGAACCACCGCATTATGCCATATTTATACTGGCTACTACCGAGAAGCATAAAATATTACCTACCATACTTTCGCGCTGCCAGATATTTGATTTTAACCGCATTAGTGTGGATGATATGGCGCAGCACCTGGCCGGTATTGCCGCTAAAGAAAATATCAGTTACGAGCAAGATGGCCTGCACATCATAGCCCAAAAGGCAGATGGGGGTTTGCGCGATGCATTGTCCATGTTCGATCAGATCGTCAGTTTTTCTGACGGCGCGGTTACCTATCGTTCGGTTATTGATAACCTGAACATACTGGATTACGATTACTACTTTAATATTACCGATAGTTTACTACAGGAAGATACCGCTAAAACATTGCTGCTTTTTGATGAGATATTGAACAAAGGCTTTGATGGCGCACATTTTATATCGGGTTTGTCAGAGCATTTCAGGAACCTGCTGGTAGGGAAGGATACGGCTACGTTAAAGTTATTGGAAGTGAGCGAAGGCATCAGGGCCAAATACATACAGCAATCGCAGGCGGCAAATGTGTCATTTTTGCTATCGGCTATGAATATAGCCAACCAATGCGACCTTAATTATAAGCTAAGTAAAAACCAGCGTTTGCAGGTAGAGCTGGCACTGCTCAAAATGTGCCATTTGCTATCTGTATTTAGTTTAGCCACCACGCCGCTAACCGCAATGCCCGCTACAGACGAGCAACTAAAAAAAAAACCTGATACCCCAGCAGTAGCGCCCGTTAAGGAAGTTGCAACAACTGATAATTTATCAGTAGTTACCGAAGCCCCGGCGGCATACACTGCCACTAAAAAGGAGGAACAAACTGAACCTGTTAAAGCAAGCCCTGCTATTGAGAAACCAGCCGAAGCAGAAAAACCAAAAGTATTTATCCCTAATGCCAGTGCATCTGCATCGGTAAAAATACCTTCATTAAAAGATGTGGGTAAAACGCCCGAAGAGGTGTTAGAGGAAGATGATCCTTACCTTAAAGGGGATGCTAAGGAAGATTTTACTTTTGATGATTTCCTGAAACTGTGGAACACCCATGCGGCAACGGTTAAGGCCCAAGGAAAAATGAGTTTATTTACCATTTTTATATCTGAGGTGCCTAAAATGGTGAGTCCCACTTTGTTTGAAATTGTGGTAGAAAATAAGGTGCAGGAGAATGATTTTAAAAATGAAAAACCGGTATTGCTCAATTATCTGCGCAGCACTTTAAAAAACTTTGATATAGATGTTATTACCCGCATTGAAGAAAGTAAGGTAGTAAAGCGCCCCTATACCAGTCAGGAAAAATTTAACCACATGGCTGCCAAAAACCCGCAGTTACTGGAGTTGAAAAAGCGGTTTAATTTGGATTTTGATTAAGCCAAATGAAGCGTCATTGCGAGGAACGAAGCAATCTCTACAAAAAACAATCAAAGATAAATGACTCTTTTAATGGAACATCAAAAAACGCATTTCAATATTGACTTGCATGTGCAGAGATTGCCACGCTATCGCTCGCAATGACGGTAATATAATTTATTTTTTACTGATCATTTTTTGGATAACCTTCCTCATCCAAATCATCACGATTGTCTTCGGGTGTGCGCCCTAAAACTTCATCTATGGGGTCAAGGTCAACAATTGCACCATTGTCTATATGCATACCCAGTAGGTCAACATCATCCTCTAAACCTTCATTAGGAATGTATTCGTCAACTGCGTCATACGGATTGGCCTCATCATAGGTGGAGTTCATGTCTTCGCCGTTCTTTACTGATGTTTTATATGGGTCGGGATGATCATAATCCGGATCATCGCTTTTTACATCATATTCATAGCTATTCTCGTCGGCGTTGTATTTTAATTGATTGTGGTCAACTTCTGCGCCTAAATCATCCTTAAGGGTTCGGTCCCTATCTACATTTTCATCTTCAAAAGGTGAATTTAAATTGTCTTTGTTCATAGTCATAGGTTTTTACCAGTTATACTGTAAAAACCCTGCCAAAGATTCAATTTAATCCCTTCGAACGAAAATATTTAGTAGCGGATTTGTTTTTTATACGAGTTGATGCTGCCTACTGAAAATTTAACCCCTAAAGTTATTTGCGAGAACTTATCATTTACTGCACCTGCCTTGAATCCATCCAGGTTATCATCCATTGCAAAATTCATTTGGTAACCCAGGTCAATTTTAACTACCGGTTGGTTATAACTGTTAAATATTTTAAACTCATAGCCAATGCGTGCTGGTACAATAATGCTATTGCTATTGTCCAATCCCCCGGTGGTATAACCTGGTGTTAGTACAGATTCGCGGTTGATATAAGTCATTTTGTTGACCATGTAGCCTACACCAGTAGAAACATATAGATTTTTCAAGGCGTTTTTAATTCGGCTGTTTGAATAATCCATCAACTCGCCAGCCTGTACCTGTCCTTTTAAAAATACAGCCACATAGTTATTGGTAAACTGCCTGCCGGTGTTGGTAGTTAAGGCATCGCCGCCTTTTAAGTCGCCGGTTTGTACCTCTAAAACATAATTAATAAATGGGCTTGGGTTGTATGTGAAATTAAAATGAGCGGTTTTTGTAGATACTTTAGTTTCGGCATCGCCCATTACGGTATTTAAGCCACCTGCAAATCCCAGGTCATACTCGCCATATTCATAGCCTAACTGTGCTTTAGCTGTAAAAGTGCCTAAGCATATCAGGCATATTAAAAATAGTTTTTGTATAAGTTTTTTCATGTTATTTACGCGCATATCTATCAGTTACTGTAAATGTGGTAATCGTTCCTCCAGCATCAATGGTTCCGGTGCTTATCAATACCAAACTATCGGCAGTAAGTTTTGAAATAGTTTGTGCTTCTGTTTCAGGTGGAGTATCATTAGAAGTTAAAGATAATGTAGACCCTGACAGAGCATATTTAAACGTACTGGTTCCAAGCCCTGTCATAGAGAAAGTAACCGTATTAGTACTAAACGAAATGTAATCGCTGCTGGTGTAATTATCATTAATATTTACGATTACTGTATTGCCATTTTGAGGTGGTGTGTAAGTTGTGGTACTTTTATTATACCACTTACCTAAAATCAAATTTTCTCCAGCTTTCGGGAAACCGGCCTCGTCTAATTTGCATCCGGCAAACATTATCACGGTAACTATTAAGGGTAGTAAATATTTTTTCATTAACTAAAATTAAAAGTATTGTATGATAAAACAATACGGTGGCGAATTTATTTAAAATTAACCACATTTTACATTTACATATAATTATTGATAAAGGGTAATTTCATATCTTTGAGGCCATTAAAAACGAAAATAAGCATCTGCTATGTCAAAAATTAAAGTATTAAATCCGGTAGTTGAGCTGGATGGTGATGAAATGACCCGTATTATCTGGAAATTCATAAAAGATAAATTAATAACCCCTTATCTTGACCTGGACATCAAATATTATGACCTGGGTTTAGAGTACCGCGACGAAACTAACGACCAGGTAACCATTGATGCTGCAAACGCCATTAAACAATATGGTGTAGGTATTAAATGTGCCACTATTACCCCTGATGAGCAACGTGTTGAAGAGTTTGGTTTAAAGCAGATGTGGAAATCGCCAAACGGAACTATACGTAATATATTGGATGGTACCGTATTCCGTGAGCCTATTGTTATGGCAAACGTACCACGTTTAGTACCCAACTGGACAGCACCTATATGCATTGGCCGTCATGCTTTTGGCGATCAGTACCGTGCTACTGATTTTGTAACCAAAGGAAAAGGTAAGCTAACTATAAAATTTACTCCTGAAGATGGCGGCCCTGAGCAATCATTTGAAGTATTTAACTTTAAAGGTGATGGCGTAGCATTAGCTATGTATAATACTGACGAGTCTATCCGCGGCTTTGCGCACTCATGCTTTAACCAGGCGTTGATGAAAGGCTGGCCGTTATACTTATCTACCAAAAATACCATCCTTAAAAAATACGATGGCCGTTTTAAAGATATTTTTGAAGAGATATACCAGGCAGATTACAAAGCGAAATTTGACGCTGCCGGTATTACTTATGAGCATCGTTTAATTGACGACATGGTTGCATCGGCCCTTAAATGGAACGGTAACTTTGTTTGGGCCTGTAAAAACTATGATGGCGACGTACAATCAGACACCGTAGCGCAAGGCTTTGGTTCATTAGGTTTAATGACCTCAACTTTGGTTACGCCAGATGGTACCGTTATGGAAGCAGAAGCAGCGCATGGTACAGTTACCCGTCACTACCGCGAACACCAGGCGGGCCGCCCAACTTCAACTAACCCTATCGCGTCTATTTTTGCATGGACCAGGGGATTGGAGTTCCGCGGTTTGTTAGATAATAACCAGGAGCTGATAGACTTTTGTAAAGCATTAGAAGCTGTTTGTATTGAAACGGTTGAAAGCGGTAAAATGACCAAAGATTTGGCCATCACCATTAAACCAAAGGTTGAACACGGTACAGACTATTTATATACCGAAGAATTTTTGGAAGCAATAAACGAAAACCTTAAAAAGAAGTTAGGTAAGTAAGAATATTAAGTCAGCTATAGCGCCCATTCTTTTTAAGGATGGGCGTTTTTATTTTAATATTTTGTAATTTTATAAAAATCAATTAAATACGCCGCAGCCATGGAAAACTACTTCCTCATTATCGCAGTGTTTTATTTTTATTTCGTAACTCGATTTGCAGTTCAATGCATTTTCAAATATGCCGGTGTATATCAATTTAAATATTTTTTAATAGTTGCACTGATACCTTTCGCCGGATATTTTATTGCTGTTAATATCCTGAATAAAAAATTGGAATTGCAGTAAATTATAAAAGCGTCGGTTAACGTAATATTAAGGCCTGCATACTATGCGGGCTTTTTTATGATTATTTTAGAACCAAAGCGTTTATTTGTGGTTTATCCATTACTTTTATTCAACTAATTATCATGTCTACACCACTATATCCATTAAAATTCAAAACCATTTATAAAGACAAAATTTGGGGTGGCCAAAAAATAAAAAGCTACCTGCATAAAGATTTTGGCGATTTGCCTAACTGCGGCGAAACCTGGGAAATATCCGGGGTGAAATCTGATGTATCTATAGTTGCCAATGGCGCTTTGCAAGGCGAATCATTAGCCGAATTATTGGAGCAATATGGAGCTGATTTGGTAGGAGATAAAGTATATAGCCATTTTGGTAATATTTTTCCGCTATTGGTAAAGTTTATTGATGCTAACGAGGATCTATCCATACAAGTACACCCTGATGATGAGTTAGCTAAAAAGCGCCATAACTCCTTTGGGAAAACCGAGATGTGGTATATTATTGAGTCCGACCCGGGATCGACATTAATATCAGGTTTTAATCGAGAATTGGACGAGCAAACTTACCTGGAATATTTTAATAGCGGCCGCTTAACCGAGATATTGAATAAGGAGGATGCGAACGCGGGCGATGTTTTCTTTTTACCTGCCGGACGAGTGCATACCATAGGCAAAGGTTTATTGTTAGCCGAGATACAGCAAACATCCGACATTACCTACCGTATTTATGATTTTGATAGGGTAGATGATAAAGGCAACAAACGCGAACTGCATGTTGAGGAAGCATTAGCAGCTATTGACTATAAGCACTATCCTGAATATAAAACCAAATACCAGCCTAAAAAGAACGAAACCGTTAAGCTGGTAACCTGCCCATATTTTACTACCAATGTGTTAGATTTTACAGAGAACACCACCAAAGACTATTCAAACCTGGATTCATTTGTAATACACGTTTGTTTGGGCGGGGCATATACCATTAAGTATAACGGCCAAAGCTATCCCGTAAAAATGGGGGAGAGTATCCTATTACCAAAAACCATTAACAAAATAGAACTGGAAACCACTTCGGGATTTAAGATTTTAGAGAGTTATATTGAGTAATTACTCCACAGTGTCATTGCGAGCGTAGCGTGGCAATCTCAAGGAGGACAGTTCGCGATTGCCACGTCGTTCCTCCTCGCAATGACATATATTTGTTGTCTATATCTCCCCTTCGCGCTTGCGCATAAACCATTCTGCACTTAATAGCAGCAATAGCAGGAAGAATATCCATTTAACATCTATGATGTCGCTATAATGTTTATTCTCGTAAACCAGGGTTTTAATATTTTCGTTTTTCAGGATCAGGTCGGCCAGTTGATCAACTTGCGATGGGTACAACATTTTGCCTCCGCTTTGGCGGGCCATATCACGCAGCAACTGGTGGTTAGCCGCACTTTGGCGAAGCTCCAGATTCAATGGTTTGATGGTCAACTGTCCGCCGGCATTGTATAACCTATCACCCAATTTGGTGCTGGCTGCATACGTGTATTCGCCAACAGGTAATGCACCTGCATTTAACTGGTAACCCGTTCCGTTTTTGGTGAACAGGAAGTTGTAGTTCTTACCCTTGTTTTTCAGGTCGATGCGTACATCAGGTGTGTTTACAGGTTCAAGGGCATCATTATATAGCTCGCCATTTAACAATACGTTCTCGCCCTCGTCAAACACGTTTTTAGATGGATAAACCCTAAATTTTTGCTGGTTGGCATTAGCAGTAAGGTATTGTACACTTTGACTAAATAGTTCCTCTAAAGCGTGGTGATTACCATAGGTTTTAAACTCTGCTAAGTTCCATTTCCATAAACCTTCGGCAACAGATGCGGCTACACGTTTGCCATTATCGGTACCAAATGCAAAAAGAGGGTAGGTAGTAGGTACCGAACCTATTTTTTGCTTGAACAATACACTGCCCGATACACCATAACTGCCGTAAGGTGCCATTAACGGCGGGAACTGCGCTATTTTATTTACGGTAGAATCAGAGAAAGTAAACGATGCAAAATCAGCTACCGGCATGGCAAAAACCTCTTGCATGCTTAAGTTACCCATTACATTAAGGCGAATAATTTTTTGCTGCGCATTAAAACTGCTCGCATCACTTTGCCCACCCAACATAAACCATACCGGTGTTTTACCTTTTAAAAAGTCGCGCAGTAGGCTAAAGCTGTTAGGGGTTACCTGATGTAAAATGGCCAGGCTATAGTCGCTAAGCTTTACACCTGCTAGGTCCGACACTAAACTTGACTTTACCTCGTAATTTTTATTGGCCTCGATAGATTGTTTAATTACCGTAATATCCGGGTGCGGGTTATCAAATAATACCAGTATTTTTTGGCGTGCATCCAATACCTCAACATAAATGGTTTCCTCGTTATTTTGGGTAGATAACTCGTTTTTAACCGGGGCTATGCGGATATTGAATTTGCGTATGCCTTTCCTGTCGGCAGTTAATTTAACGGGGACGGTCCTTTTAAAATCATTGGATGTTACAGCGATGATCTGGTTAAAAACCTGGCGGCCATCCTGTGTAACCGTAACAGACATATTTTCACCTTTGCTTTGGTAAGCCTCGGCCAAAACTTCTATAATAAAATCGTTCTCTAAAAAGGCGGTTTTGTTATAATTAACGTTGCCTATAAGCAAATCGCGACGGGCAACTGTATCACCCAGAGCAATTGTATAAATGTTTGATTTAAAACCGCGAGCCTCGTATTGCGGATCGCTGCCCTGGTTGTAGGAGCCATCGGTAGCTAAAATTACCGCGCCTATATTTTGATTTACAAAGCGGTCATTCAACCCGCGCAAAGCGGCAGATATATCAGTTTGTTTTCCTTTAAATTCGTTGGACAGTCCGCTATTGACATCGCGCGTAAAATTAAATTCACGTACCTCGTACTCTTCGCCCAGTTTACTTTTTAGTTTACCTAAGTCGGTAATAAACTGCTGGGCATTAAAATCTTTTGTTTTAAAGGTGTTGATGGATTGCGAATTATCCTGTGCTATTAATACCAGCGGTTTTTCGGGTTTGTAATTAACCGATTGTATAAGTGGTGATATTAATAAAAAAGCTATAAGGAATACCACCAACGCACGAGCGGCAAATAAGGCGTAGCGCACTTTTTCGCCCAGGTTTACCGGGTGGCGGTACATTAACCAGGCATATAATAGGCCCAACAGCAGGCATGCAGGTGTCCACCATCCCGAAACTGCACCCCAGGTTATTGAAAATAGTAGCATTTGTTAGGTTTTACGTAGTACGTTTTAAGTTGTACGTATCTGCAAAATGCAAAAATATTATGAATGATGTATGTATTGTATTGTAATAAGTTTGTGAGCAGTAAATAATACAGTTAGTCTGATATTTTTTTGCTCAGGTTTTCTAGCCTTTCTACCGCGCGTAAAGAAGCCTCTAAACTTTTGTTCAAAAAGGCTTCGTCAACCTCTAAACCGCGTTGCTGTAATATTTGCAGGGTACTTTTTATAGTAGTTAGCGGTGTTTTAATTTCGTGGCTTATCTGGCTCACCCTATCCAGTGAAGCATCCCTGCCCGACATTCTATCTGTAATATCTTTTTGTATGCCGATGAAATGAGTAACCGTTCCATCATCGTCATCCTTAACGGGCGATAACACCAATTCATTCCAAAATGGGGTGCCATCCTTACGGTAGTTTCTAAGTGCTACGGTACAGGTAGTGCCTTGCTCAATTGCTGTACGAACTTCATCAATGGCTTTTTGGTCACGGTCATTACCCTGCAAAAACCTGCAATTATGGCCAATTACTTCTTCACAGTCATACCCGGTTAGTTTTTCAAAAGCTGCGTTGCAAAAAATAATAGGATGGTCGGGCAGGCGTTTGTCAGTAATAATCACACTGCTTGCGGCGGCTCCAACAGCTTTCGCCAATAACGACAGATCAGTAGGTAACGGATAGTTTTGCATCGGCTTTTATATGTTTCACCATCATAAGCAAAATACAAGCCAATTGTTTGTGATATTTTAAAATACTATACAACAAAAAAGCATACCTATCTAAGTATGCTTTTATATGTTTTAAGGCACTAATCCTCTAACCTACAACATTCCACCATCAACAGGGATAACCTGTCCGGTAATGTAGGTAGCCATATCTGATGCCAGGAACACACACGCGTTTGCTACATCGGTAGTTTCGCCGGCACGTTTAAGTGGTATACCCGCTTCCCAGCCTTCAACCACTTTAGGGTCAAGTACGGCAGTCATTTCGGTGCGGATAAAGCCCGGAGCGATAACATTGGTACGTATATTACGTGAGCCCAACTCCTTAGCCATTGATTTGCTAAAACCAATAATACCTGCTTTTGAAGCCGCGTAGTTGGCTTGCCCGGCATTACCGTCAACCCCAACAACCGAGCTCATATTAATGAATACGCCGTCGCGGTTTTTCATCATGAATTTTGATGCCGCTTTGGTTACGTTGAATATAGATTTTAAGTTAACCTCTATCACCTGGTCCCATTGTTCCTCGGTCATGCGCATTAACAGGCCATCTTTGGTGATGCCCGCGTTGTTAACTACAATATGTAAAGTGCCAAAATCGGCAATGATATCATTGATCAGTTTATCGGCTTCGTCAAATTTCGAAGCGTCGCTGCGGTAGCCTTTTACCTTGGTGCCAAAGCTTTGCAGTTCCTGTTCCAAAGCCTGGCCCTGCTCAACAGACGATAAATAGGTGAAAGCCACGTTTGCGCCATGCTCGGCAAATTTCTCGGCTATTTTACGGCCTATTCCTTTTGACGCGCCGGTTATTAACGCGGTTTTTCCTTCTAATAATTTCATAAATTTTTAACAAATCCGTTTCGGGCGGTGAAGATACTTATTTAACAGGAAAGTAGGAAAAGTTTGCTTTTACCTATAGGCAATAAACAACATATAATAGCGTTATAGGTAATCATGACAACCAACATAACGTCATATCGCAATCAATGCACAGGCCATGCTAAAAGCAACCTTTACGCTATCGTTATACACGTTAATGATTGTTCTGTTCAGCGTAATATAGCATACGCTTTTATTAAAAGTAGCAAAGCCTTTATTAATTAAGCCCCACCATATAATGGTTTGGGGCCAGTTTAAACGCCTGTTTTTTACTGTTTTAATTAAAAGTTAGCTATGATCCATTTCCCACATACATTTTTAAAAATGTTGCAGCATAAACGCAGCAAAATACAATCGTCTTTTATGTTGTATGCTTTGTCTGTACCTGTACATTTCCATTTTGGCTTTTATGCCCAAACTACCAGTAAGGACTTTGTAAAGTAAGCCCCGGCCATTTCAGGCTTGGGGCCAGTCATCCATTTGGCTGTTTTTTATTTCATCTTAAATTATTGCTTTATGAAAAATTTTCGTTTCAGATCCGGAATGGGTTTGGTTTTAATCGCGTTATATATTTTTACTTTGGGTTTGGTCATTTTCGCAGCGGTCTTCACCAATTATCTGCTGATGGGGTTGGGTATTGTATTGTCGTGTTTTCAATATTATTTGCATGGCTGGTTTAAACGTAGTTACAATACAGTAAAAAACTACCCGTTTGATAATTATTTAAAAGACATTTTTTCCTTTGTTCCCCAAAAGGTATCGCAGTTATTTATAGCACCACCACTTGCCGCTACTGAACTCACCAAGCGAGAGCGTTTGCTTTTTGCAAAACGATCAAAGAATGTGGAGACTGAAGTGGTTGAGGATAACTTATTGAATAAGCACGACCCCGGATTTGAATACCTTAAAACACAATCCGCTTTTATGTCACTCAGTCCGTCAGATCTGCGGGTTGAGGTTGGAACGGCACAATGCCTACATCCTTATAGTTTAAGCGTATACAATTTTGGCGGGCTTGATCGTGACTCCGTGCCTAAAAAAAGAACACATGCACTCTCCCTGGCGGCCAATATAAGCAGTTGCGCCGTAAAGTCGGGGCAAAATGGCCTTACGCCCGAATTGGTTAGGGGCGGTGGTGACATTGTTTGGCAAATTGATTTTGGTGACATGGCTTTAAGAAACTCTGACCGTTCATTTAATCAGGAGATGATCAAAGCGATTGCAGGTAAGCCATATATCAAAATGATAGAGGTGCGGCTTCATTCTACACAGGATGCGGAGCATCAAAAATTACCTAATGAGAAGGCGATATTTGAATTGGTTAGTAAGCTGCAAGGCTGGTCGGGCGGTAAGCCGGTAGGGATACATTTGTTGAACCCATCAAGCGAGATGGTTGATATGATGTTAAGATCAATAACTGCCGCTAAAATCAACCTCGACTTTATCAGCATTGAGGAATCATGGGGACAAAATAGGTTGTTATATAAGGACATTGAACAGCGTTTTTTTGAGGCGGTATTTACAGCTAAAGCCTTGTTGCTTAGTTATGGTATAAACACTAAAGTGATAGCCACCGGCGTAATACTTACCGAATACGACATATTAAGGCTTTGCGCCCTGGGTGCCGATGCTTGCTTCAGTTCGGCAAGTACCCTGGTGGGGAATGGATTGCTGCATCAAAAATTAATATCTCTTTCGCGCCCATCAAGCATTAGGTTTGCCAATTTTCATCGAAACACACTGGAGGCAACCCGCGAGCTTATGCAACGCTGTGGTTATGAGCATTTATCTGAAGCAGACCCTGCCGATTTTTATAGAAGGATCAACGCGTTCGAGATCGTATCCCTTAGGGAGATATTTTGCCAAAAGGGACAAGAGAGGGCCATGCTTGCAGATATCCATTTGAACTGATGGAAGTTATATCAATTTAATTATAAAATTATGAACACACAATCATTAATAATAGCACAGCGGGAGCTGGATATTTTAAGAAAATATCTGCAGGATTCCATTTTAACAGAATTTAACAAGAAGACCCTTGCGTCAGAAATAGCTTCGGCAAGGGTAGTGGATGAACACCAACTGCCCGACGATGCAGTAAGCATAAATACAGTAGTGCATGTGCATGAACGTCAAAGCAGGCAAAACTTTATATTTCAAATAGTTCATCCATCTGCTGCGGATGTTAAAAAAAATAAAGTATCGGTTTTTGCACCTATTGCTATTGCTTTATTGGGCTATCGTAAAGGTTCAGTAACCAGGTGGGAAATGCCGGGCGGTGTACAGGAGTTTGAGATACAAAAAGTGGTGCGGGTTCAGCAGGAACAGGTAGCTTGATGTGCCGGGCAGTAATTAACTTATTTTTTACCTTTTAAATTAATAGTATGAGAAAGCGGTTTCAGTTGACGCTAACCATTAGCGATTTTAAGTTATTGTTGAAGCAATATTATAAAAAGGGTATGTCTGTTTTTAACAAACGTAAATTATTTGGCGAGTTGCGTGGTGCCCATATTGTTAAGGAGGATAGCCTGCCCCTTAATATAGCCCGCCAGGGATCAAAAGTATTGGTGCGGAACATTACCAAAAAGCAAACTTACAGGGTGCATATAGTAGGCGATAATCCAGACCCGGTAAGGTCAAATAAAATATCGATAACCGACCCATTATCAATAGCCTTACTGGGTTATGGCACCGGGCACCGCACCGAATGGGAAATGCCGGATGGTATACAGCAATTTGAGGTGATCTCAGTAAGTCAACATACGGAAGATATGGAAACTGCCCGGGATACTACAATAGCGCGTGAGGCAGTTTAAGTAATTATACTATGATTTGAATTTAGTTAGCAAAAAATGGCAGGTAACAAGTTTTTCGGACAGTTTAAATGGCGGCGGACTGACTATTACCATAAATACCAAGTATGGTAATGTTTTTACGAAAACAAAAGTAACTTTGTGTAGATGACCAAGGCAGCGTTAACCTATAGCCTTGCTATACATGACCTGGCAAGATTTAACTGCGGCATCGCGGACATATCGGCTCTTTTCCATAATTTTTTTGCGCCGGGTAGCAGCCACTACCAGCAACTGGCCTACGAACTGCAGCGCGAATTTAAACACGGAGGCTCGCCGCAAGTTACTACTATAGGATTTGACCGGGTGAATTATGATACCCAAACCCACACAGGCAGTTTCCGTATAGTTCTGGATATTAACTTTACTTTTGGCTGCGAGGATATTACTACTGAACAAATAGGACAAACATCCGAATGGACGTTTGCGGTTGATATGCACGCTAATACCATTCATTTTTATAGCTCGCCATTTGCCGAAAGCCGCTCAACGGCTGATGAGTTTTGATGATTTGTTTGAACCGTTTTTGTAAATAGCCGAAAAGTAAACCCACCCAATAAAAAAAGCCTGCAGCGGCACCCTGAACCATAAATAATTTACGCCATCGCCATTAAAAGTGCGGTTTGTATATTGACATGATTCAGGCAGGCGTATATATTAAACGGAAGTAACACTATAAAAAACACTACCAGGAACCAGCCGGTTATACGCTGGTACTTTGGTATTAATAAACCAATGGCTGCTGCCGCCTCTATTACGCCTGTCAGATATATGAGTTGCAATCTGTAGGGAATAAAGTCAGGGATCATCAGCGCCATTCCCTTGTCAAAACCAACATGGGCACCGGCAGTAAGCAATAGCATGGTCGCCATGGCAATACGACCTGATAAGGTGAAACGGTAATTCCCTTTTAAGATCTTAAAAGTAATAAGCGATATAACGAATACGGATATTAATACAATTTCGGGCATGACTTTTTTTGGTAAAGGTCGCGCTATAAAGTCTTAATGTAAATGAACCCGGGTTAACTAATTCGTTTACGGATGCGGCTCAAGGCTTGTGGCGTAATACCGATATAGGATGCCAGGTATTTTTGCGGGATGAATTTGATGAGTTGGGGCTGCTCCTTAAATAAATTGAGGTAACGCTCTTCGGCAGTATCATTCAGTAAAGACAGTTCGCGTTTTGATTTTTCAATGAAAAGCATTTCGCTGGCCTTACGGCCGATGATGTTACCCGCTTTGGTTTTTTCATAAATTTCCTCCAAATCGTTATGCTTTATTTGCCACAAAACACATTCGGTAAGGGCCTCTATATTACAGATAGATGGGGCGCGGGTTAAAAATGATTCATACCCGCTGACAAACTCGCCCGCGAACGAAAAAGCGTAAGTAATATCATTCTCTACTTTGGGGATGTAGTGCCGTACAATGCCCTGCTCTATAAACGAAAGATGGTTTTCGACCGCGCCTGCTTTTAACAAAAAAGCCTTTTTGGGGATAACCACGCGGGTAAGTTTGGACAAAAAGAAATTCCAGTCATCATCAGACGACTGTGTTATTTTTTCAAAATATTCGCGTATTTGTTTCATGTAATATACTCTTACAACCTATCCTTCACCACCAACGTACCCGCTACTATATCATGCAGGCATTGCTTTTTTTCGTTAAAAAAGCTGTACAGGTAGCCCAAAAATAAAGTAAGGGTGGATAGCATCTTGGCGAAGTTTCTGCCGGCGGCATGGGCGGTAGTTAAAGGTTCGCCTTGCAGGTCGCAAACTTTTAGTCCCAATAGTTGCTTGCCATAAGTGCCTTGTTTGGGCGAGCTTTCCATAATGATATGATATACCAGGTTTACTAAAGGTATAATGAGCAGTAAACTAAAAAGTAGTGCCAGGTTAAAAATATTACTGGATATAAACAACGAGGCCACAAATACCACCAAAATACAAACACCCGAAACTATAAAGGCATCTATAGCCGAGGCCAGTAACCGTTGGTCAAAACTCCCGTAGTATTGCAGCAGCACCTGTTTTTTAAAGCCTAATATTTCGCGCAACTCAACAACTTCATGAGCCTGCTTATAATCGCTCATGGCATCGGTCTTTACGAAGTCGTCGGCCTTGATGCCCATTTCCTTTAGCTGCGCCAAAGTAAATGGCCCTTCGGGTTTGCCCTTAATGACGAGGATGTATTGGGTTTGATCCATGTTATAAAGTTAATAAACTTGGGCTAACGGACCATCCTTAATAACCAAAGTTGACCAGCCCGGCTTTGACCCGGTGATGATCTGCGCGATGAATTTATCCCTGATGTAGATGCTTGCTTCTATCGAGCCATCACTTAATGATTCATTCCACTCAAAGTAAACCTCGCTTTTGTCTGTTATGGGCGATACCCGTACTTCTTTATTCAGGTATTCTTCGGGATTAAGGTAGGGTAGTTGCTGCTTATCCCAGTTGCTATCTTTTGGTGCTTCCTGCTGGTTGTACAACCATACATCGCCAATAGCATCCTCGCCCTCCATTAAATAAGCATAGGCCACGCGGCCGTCGTCTTCTATCACAACCGAATAGTAATCATCAAAATGGCAGTTAGCTTTTAAGGTAAATGTTGACATATTATACAGCAATTCCCATCATATCACGGTATTCCACCTGTAACTCCAGCAAACAACCGGAGCACATACAACCTTCATAATTCTCGCTGATGTATTGCACCTCGTTTATGGTTAACTGCACCACACTGCACTGGCATTTGGTGTACGAGTTGGCTTTGCACTCTATGCGTGCACCGCAGCGGTCGCAGGATATGATCTCGTGTTTGGTGTTTGTTGAGTCCATGGTCGATGGTCCATAGACCATAGTTTATGCAAATTTATGCATTGCAGATTTTAAAGTTGAATTCTAAATGTCATTAAACAAAAAAGTCCATGAACTATAGCGCCGGGCTATGGTCCATGGACTATCGTCTATCGACTAAAAATTTATGCGCTACAAGTCACGCAGCCTTCTTCCATTGAGCAGGTTGGGCCGGCTGGTATTTCGTCAGCTACCTGGTCAACTATCTCAGGTATTACAGCTTCCATATTTTTACCGCCTTGATTTTCAACAGTAAATTTAACCGCTTGCGATGCTGCTTGTGTACGCAAGTAGTACATACCTGTTTTTAAACCTGACTGCCAAGCGTAGAAGTGCATTGAAGTTAGTTTTGACGCGTTTGGCGAGTTAATGAA
>CAZTAU010000037.1:0-38380 GCA_964611565.1 uncultured Mucilaginibacter sp.
ACTCCTCTTCGCTGTGGACAGCTGTCCAACGCTGGTGACTTACTCTTGTCAACCATAGCTACTCTACCTTTTCTAACTAATTGTTGAATAGTAGGCATTTTTCCTTTTTTGTATTTACAGTTTTATCCTTATTTTAAGGACTGCAAAGGTAGGTACTTATTTTTTGATTTTCAAGTGGTTGGATGAAAAAGTTTAAATAGTTGTATAAAAGAATGAATGAAGATGAATAATGCGTTAAATTTTCAATTAAAATATATAACTAAACGCTCTTTTTTTAAATTTGAACATTAATGCCCCACAAAGAATTTTCTCCATATCAAAAGCTCCGGTTATTCGTTATCGGCAGCACCGATGAATTCTCGCTGGAGAGCAGGATATTTCATTCATTTTCTGCCATTGCTTTTGTTGTACTGCCTATACAGGTAATATTCAATTTGATAATTGATTTGCCTATCCCAGCGCTTATAAGCACGATAGTTTGCGCCATACAGTTTGGGTTATATTATCTAAGCCGTTTTAAAAACAAACTAAACCTTGCGGTTATTTTATCGGGTATAGAAATAAACATATTAACCGCGTTTAACTATTTCTTTAACGCGGGGATTGCCGGTGGTACCTTACTATTATTTGCCATATCGCTTTTTATGGCTATTTCTGTATCACAAAAAAAGCATTGGATTATTTGGTTTGGCCTAAACCTGGGTACGGTAATTACCATAACCTGCATGGAGTATTTTGATCCGGCAGTTATAAAAATACAATACGCCACCCGCGAGGATATGTTTATTGATAATGTAGGTACTTATATTTTTATCATTTTCATTTTATATGTAGGCACTTCGTCTATCCGTAAAAATTATACCGCACAAAAGCAGCTTGCCGATGAAAAGACACTTACGCTTGAAACATTGAATGCTGAGAAAGACAAATTATTCTCCATTATTTCACACGATTTGCGCAGCCCCCTTGCCCTAACCCAGCAATATTTTAGTGCCTTAAAAGAGGTGGAAATGGATAACGAGGAAAGGCAGGAACTGGAAACGGAGCTGGTGAACAACCTTAATAACGCCGAAGAGTTGCTAAACAACCTGCTAAACTGGGCCAAAAACCAGATGCAGAATGCCACCCCTCAAATTAAAATAATAAACCTCAACCAGCTTTTGAATAAAAAGATGGAGGTGTTTCAAAATATTGCGGCAAAAAAAGACATTTTGTTAACCACCAATATAAGCGAAAACATAAATGTTAAAGCTGATGTGGATATGTTGCGGTTGATCATCCGTAACCTGTTGAATAACGCCATAAAATTCACCCCCACCGGGGGCAAAATTGAGTTAACTACTATTAAACAGGATAATGACTGCGTGATATCTGTAAAAGATAACGGTATTGGCATCCCTGCGAATAAGCATGGCGACATATTCTCTTTAAAAGCCAACTCTACCTACGGTACCGATAACGAAAAAGGTACCGGACTTGGCCTGGTGCTTTGTAAAGATTATGCTTTATTACAAAATGGTAAGATTTGGTTTACCAGCACCGAAGGTGTAGGCACTACCTTTTTTGTGAGTTTGCCATTAGCATAGTCAGAACCGCTGATTTATATGATTTTTTGATTTCGTTGATAAAATCATAAGTATCATTTAATCACATAAATCAGCGGTCAAATTTTTTACCTTGGTGGCGCCGGTGCCCCCGGAGGCGCAGGTGGTTTACGTATAGATGCCCCGCAACCTGTAGCTAAAGCGCCACAAATAGCTGCCAGCAATACCATGCTTAATATTTTCTTTTTCATAGCTGTAAATATTTATAGGTATAATGCTAATTAAGTGGGAATTGTTTGGAAAAGGTTACCTTATCCATTAAACTGTATTAAGATTACCAATTATGAAAAGAGTTTGGCAAATTTTTAAGCAACACCCGGTAGCATTTATTGTATATTTACCTTATGCTTTTTTATTTTTTGGGGTATTGTCTATAGAATTACGGATTAAGAATGGCGAAGATAACCTTGCAGTTTTCGAAGGGATAATGTCCGGTTTAATATTGATTTCTGCATATGCCGTAATTTATGCACTAATTGTATTTATATATGCACTGTGTGAAAAAGAATCCAGATTTTATTGGTGGCTACTTTTGGGAATTATAATCCCATTTACAATTGTAACAGTACTAGGTAATTTTGATAATATCACATTAATACGTCAAATACTTGCTGAATCTTAAATGCAGCTTGTCGCCTTCTTTATACTTACCGGGTTGGTCGTTTAATAAGCGCAGGGTAACTTCTTTATTTTCCAGTAGCAGGTCTTCATAACTGCCTTTAAACAACACTTGTTTCACTATCCAATTTTTGCGTATCCAGCTATTGGTGGTGGTTGTCCACTCGGGGTAAATCACCACATATTCTTTATCGGTTTTGATGCCGCAAAGTTTGGCGTCGTCCTGCGTTAATACATTACAATTAGTAAGCAATCGTGCGGTGTACAGGTTTTGCGGGTTTTGATAAAGTTCTTTGGGGTGGCCCGATTCCAGTATCTCGCCATCTTGCAGTACCAGTAGTTCATCTGCCATGGATAGCACCTCGGCAGGATCATGCGATACCATGATAACCGTTAACCCGGTATCCTGCACAATTTGGCGGATATCCTGTTGCAAGCCTTCACGAAACGAAGTATCTACCTGGTTAAAGGGTTCATCCAGCAATAAAACTTCGGGTTGGGTTATCAATGCACGAGCGATGGCTACACGTTGTTTTTCGCCGCCGCTTAGGTCAGCTACACGTTTATTAGCCAGCTTGGTCAAGTTAAGTTGCTTTAAAACCTTTTCGGTTCCTTCTTCCTTAGCCTTAACATCAGTATTGGGCATTAATACCGCTATGTTATCCCAAACCTTGGCGTAAATATTCAGGCCATCCGTATCCTGCGTTACCATTTTCATGGCATCATGGCCGGGAATCAGCTTTTCTTCGGGGCCCCAAATACGCTCGCCTTTAAACTGCACCTCGCCTTCATCCGGCGACAGCAAACCATACAACATCCTCAACAATGTACTTTTGCCGCTTCCGCTCTCGCCTATTATAGCGGTAATTTTTCCCTGCTGTATTTGCAGACTGGTATTTTTAACTCCCGACTGGCGCTCGCCCGGATAAATTTTACTGATAGAAAGGGCTTGTAAAAACGGGATAGCTGACATGGCACAAATATATATAAAACGGCAAAAGGCTGTCGATTAAAACAGCCTTATTGTGTATTATAAATAAATGCAGGGTTAAAGCTCGATGGTAAGTCCTATCGCGAAGTTTTTTAAGCCTGCTTGTGCAGGGCTATTTTCAAACATATCATTCATATAATACTTGGCATATATACCTACCGACTCATAGCTTAAGCGGGTAAATGCACCGTATCGTAATTTGGTAAAATGGTAATTGTCATCCATTTTTTGCTTGCCATTCTCTGCGCTTATTTGCTTAACACGGCCTCCTAATAACAATCCTGCTTCCGGACCAATTATCCAGGTTAAGCGGTTTCCTTTACGGCTTTCGTTCGTCCTAAATTCAAACCCAAACGGAACCCGCAAGTAGGTTGACGAAAAACGATTTTTACCATACTGTATGTTATCTACCACATAAGTTAACGTTGGCGTATTTCTTTGGATGGTGATGTTTTGGTTAAGGCGTATTAAGGTCCAATCAAAACCGGCACCTAATGACATTTTGAAATTATTACCGAAACGATATCCAAACTGCGCCAATTCAAAACCAACATTACTTGTTTTTCCTTGTCGGTAACTTAAAAAATCATTTTGTGGCGATAAGGTAAAACTACCGTTATCTATCAAGGCGGTGTAACCCAAATCAAATCTGAAAATAATATCAAAGTTAACTTTGTCCTTTTTTTCGGCTTCTTTTCTAATACTGTCACGTCGCCTTTGTCCATCGCCAAAGCTAAATCTGTATTTTTTTGAATCCTTTTTTGTTATGGTGGTATCCTTGCTTACTGTTGTTGTGGTAGTAACAGTAGATATTGTGGTGGTTTGTTGTGCAAAGCTAAAACCCGCTGCCGTGCAAATTGTGGCGGTAAGTAATATGTGTTTCATAATAGTTGTTTTGTTTAATTGTGTATAATGTTGAAGTAGATTATTTTTTCTTAATTCTTACAAATCCTAAATTTAACCCTGTTATCGTTGATCCGTTTTCATCCCTCTCAGTGAATTCTATTAATTTATCCTCGCGCTTATCAACCTTAGCTACCAAAGCGCCTATTAACCCCCCCAGGCTATGTATGCCACGTTTTTTAACAGAAGTTTGACTTATTTCGGTAGATGTGGATTCAGTTGTTATGGTTTCTTTCTGTTGTTTATCAGCGGTTATTACCGCAAGCGATGTTTCTTTATCCGGCACCACCATAACCGATATTTGTATAGGCTCTGTTACTGCAGGCATCGGCCCCGGATCAATTGGCTTAAGGTAAACTAACGCAGGACCATTATCCTTTATACTTTTTTGAGATGGTTCTTTATCAACCACTACCCTGGGGGCTTTAAATACTATATATTTTTTTGCCTGTTTAACATCGTTAGTTAGTGTAGTAGCCTTCTCCGGCACTGCGTCTGCATTATTGTCAACCAAACTATCAACCGCAGGCTTGCTTACCTTTACTATAGTTTTGTTTGGTTTAGTTGGCTTCACTTCACTATTTTCCGCTTTGCGAAAAAACAGCAATCCTACTGATACCAGTACAATAACACTTGCCGCGATGCTTAGATAAAGCACTATACTACGTTTTGCCTTTTTTTCGTGCAATTCATCTGCAATATTTTTCCAAACCCTTGTTGAGGGTTCCGCTTCAAAATCTTCAAATTTCGAACTAAATAAACGGTCAAATTCTTTATCCTGCATATCCATATGCTTTATTTTCCATTTTAACAACCTGCTCCTTTAATATTGCGCGGGCCCTTGATAATTGCGATTTTGAAGCGCCCTCTGTAATACCAACTATTTCACCAATTTCCTTATGCGAATAACCCTCGATAGCATATAAGTTAAACACCATACGATAACCCGGCGATAACTGCTGTATCAAACCTAACAGGTCATTTACATCCATATTGCTTATAACTGCCGGGTTTACTGATGGCTCATTACTCGTATCATTAACATCAGCTATCTGCATTATTTTATGATGTTTGCGATAATACTCAATACTACAATGCACCATAATACGTCTCATCCATCCTTCAAATGACCCTTCCCCACGGTAATTTTCTAAATTGTTAAACACTTTAATAAAACCGTTTTGCAACATATCCTCAGCCTCCATCCTATCTGTTGCGTAGCGCATGCAAACCCCCAGCATTTTTGATGCAAACTGTTTGTACAGCATCTCCTGTGCTTTCCGTTCGCCCACCAGGCAACGTTTTAGTAATTCAGCAATTGTGTAAGTAGGTTTCAACAAAATCATTTAATGCTAAGATGGCATATGATAGCAAATGGTTGCATAGTAAATGAAATATTTAATTACTTAAATATAGAAATATAATATCGCAGGAAGGATAAGCAGGAAGTAGGGGATAATTGCTAACGAAGAACTATTTAGTCCTAAAGCGTTTGTAAATTTTCACTGCCATCATCAGCACTATGGATAAAGCGACAATACCTACCACCCCATATATCCAATTAACCGCACTTTTAAGCACCACTAAAAATACAATAGCAAATAAAAGAATCGTAGCCAACTCGTTCCATAATCGTAATTGAGTTGAAGACCATTTGTAGATACCATTACGCATTTGGACCATTTTATTTTGGCAGATGAAATGGTAAACTATTAAACCCAATACAAATGTGAGTTTAACGTGCATCCAGGGTTGCTGCAACCAAAAGGGCCTAATGTATAACATACCAATAGCGGCAGCTATTACCAGATACATGGATGGGGTAGTAATTATCCACCATAGTTTACTTTCCATTATTTCAAACTGTTTGGAAAGTATAGTTCGGTCGGGTTCAGGTTTGGCTTGTGCTTCGGTATGGTAAATAAAAAGGCGCACCATGTAAAATAGTCCCGCCATCCAGCAGACTACAAATATGATATGTATGGAAAGAAAATATAGATAATATTCTTCCATGAGATTGATTTTAGTATTTAAACTCTTTTATAACCTCAACCGCATACTTTACATTGTCAAATGGTATATCCGGCATAATGCCATGACCCAAATTAAATATAAAACCGTTCTCGCCTTTCATACGGTCAAACAAGCGGTAAATTCGTTCTTTAATTACTTTTTTATCAGCATACAAAATATGCGGATCTAAATTACCCTGCACAGCTACACCTTGCGGTAAACGCTTTTTAATATCTAACAGGTCAACGTTCCAATCTATTGAAACCACGTCCGGTTTGGCCTCGGCCATTAACGGCGCAAACACTGAACTGCCTTTACAGAAAGATATCACCGGTATATCTTTCCTGTTCAGTTTGCTAATGATCTCGGCAATATAACGATGTGAAAATTCTTTATAATCATCCCAAGCCAATGCCTGCGCCCAACTATCAAATATTTGTACCGCGTTTACACCCGCTGCAATTTGCAGGTTCAGGTAATCAGCCGTTACGGTGGCAATTTTTGATAATAGCTGATGTGCCATTTCCGGCTCGTTATGCAGCATTAATTTGGTCAGCTTAAAATCTTTTGACGATCCGCCCTCTACCAAATAACTCATTACCGTAAAAGGTGCGCCCGCAAAACCTATCAAAGGTATTTTACCATTCAAACGCTGTTGAATGACCTTAATAGCATCTGCTACATATTGCAGTTGATCAATGCAATCAACATTCAGGTTATCAATATCTTTTTGGGTACGTACCGGATTGGCAAACCGTGGACCAACGTTTTGAGTAAAACTCAAATCACCACCCATAGCTTCGCCGGTAACCAATATATCCGAAAATAAAATAGCGGCATCAATATCCAGCAGGTCAACCGGCAGCATGGTCACATCGGCAGCAATCTCGGGTGTTTTGCACATCTCCAGAAACGAGTACTTGTTTTTTATCTCCCAATACTGGGGCATAAAACGTCCTGCCTGGCGCATCATCCATACAGGTGGACGCTCGGTTTGTTCTGAAAATGCGGCTTTTATTAGTAATGAATCTCTCATAATTTATTCTGTAGAGACGCAATACTTTGCGTCTCCGGGTAACATTATTATAAGACACACGAAGTATCGTGCCTCTATAGTTATTTATTATCCAGCTCTTTATGAAGGCGTGCAATTACGTCCTTCATTTTAGCTGTTGTTTTCTCTGCGTATTTATCGGTTAATTGCAAATAGGCCTTAGCCTTTTCAATATTATTAAACCTAATATTAATATTGGCCACATGCACCAATGCCGCCACATGGTCATTTGCTGATCGTAATGGGTATTGAGCTGCAAGTTCATAATGCTTTTCGGCTTCTGCAAAGTCCTGCTTTTGCAGGCTTACGCCACCGGCAATAAACTCATAAAAACCTCTTCGCTTTTTACTTAACCAATTGGGGCTAGGCACCTGCGCCAGTAACCTTTCGGTTTTTTCATAATCCTTATTATGAAATGCTTTGGCGGCTAAAATAATGGTGCTCTCGTTAAAATAACCCCAAATCACTATACCAATAAACATAGCAGTGGCGGCAGCTATCGAATATACTTTCATATCGATAGCGATAACCATCATGATTACAAAAGCCCCTACAACTAATATTCGTACCCGGTTTGTGAACATTAATGCTGATCAGTAAATTTATAACCTACACCGCGAATGGAATGAAAATAAACCGGATTTTTAGGGTCTGGTTCAAAATACTTACGGAACGTCAAGATAAAGTTATCAATGGTACGGGTTGATGGGTATACATCATAGTTCCATACTGTCTCTAATATCTGCTCGCGCGATACTGCGTCATTTCTGCGCTCAATCAGCAGTTTCAACAACATGGTTTCCTTTTTAGTTAACGGGGTGATGGATCCATCCTCGTTAACCAACTCAAATGAATTGAAGTGAATAGTTTTTTCGCCAATTTTATAGCTGTTAAACTCTTTCAGGTCATCGCCTTTTAAGCTGCGCTTTACCAGGTTATTTACCCGCAAAATCAGCTCTTCCAGGTTGAATGGTTTAGTTAAATAATCATCAGCGCCTTTTTTCAAACCGGCTATTTTATCCTCATTGGTGTTTTTAGCGGTAAGGAACATGATAGGTACTTCGGAGTTTTCCAACCTAATAGTTTCTGCAACTACAAAGCCGTCAATTTCTGGCATCATTACATCCAGTATAACCAGGTTAAAACGCTCCTCTTTAAATATCTGTAAAGCCTTTTTACCATTATTAGCAGTTGATACCTTGTAACCTTCCAGCTCAAGATTTAACTTAATGGCTTCTAAAAGATGGTCTTCATCTTCGGCTAGTAAAATTCTTTTTTTGCTTTGCATCTAATTGTGATTTATGTTAATCCAAAAACAACCTCAAATATGCTTCCTTCAGGGCGATTGTCTTTGACCCTGATACTTGCCTCATGTTTATCCAACACTTCCTTAACAATGTACAGGCCTAAACCTGTGCCTTTTGTATTACGTGTATCTTCGTTGCCTACACGGTAAAATTTGTTAAAAATGCGGCTCTTTTCTTCATCAGCAATACCAATGCCATGATCGGCAACCTGAAAGTGCACTTCGCCGTTTTTAACAAACAATTTAACATCTACTGTTTGACAGGGTTTGGAGTATTTAACCGCGTTCTCAATTAAATTAGTTACTACAGATGTCAGGGCAAATTTATCACCGGTGATCTCAATTTTAGGTTCAATTTCCGCATTAATGATCATTTGGTTACAATCACATTTGGTTAATTGAAGGCGGTTAACAATGCTATCAACCAATACCGATAAATTGAAACTTGCCTTAGGGAAAGTATAGGATTGGTTATCAATTTTTGATGCTAACAGCATGTTTTCTACCATGTCATCAAGGCGTTCAATATCCAGTAATGACTTATCAATAAAGTCTTTTATCTGCACTTTTGTCAGGTCGCGCTTTTGAATAGTTTGCAGCAGTAGCTTAATTGATGCCAAAGGCGATTTTAACTCATGCGTTACTGAAAGTAAAAAGTTCTTTTTCTGCTCCTGTAGTTTGCGCTCTTTATTGATAGAACGATGCAGGTAAAAAGCACCTATCGCCAATACCACTACAAACATTGATCCTTCACTGCAAACCATACCCACCCGGTTGGGTTGCAGGCTAACCAATTGGTAACCCCACCATATTAGCTGTGCAACAGCATATATAATGAGAGCGTAAAATATGATTAGTGGTTTTTTCATCATGGCTTATTTCTCATTAAATACCAGGTCAAGACTTTCAAATATAGCTCTTTTTGTTTTTTCAAGGTCGGTTTTGGTATGTGCCGATGATATGAAGCCAACCTCATATCCAGATGGGCCCATGTAAACGCCACGGTTTAATAACTCGCGGTGCAGCTTTTTAAATTTATCCATGCTGGCCGGGTCAATGTCTTCCGCTTTGCGGATGTGTTCCTGGTCGCTAAAAGCAAACCAAAATATGGAGCCGATGCTAAATACTTTAAACTTATAGTTACGGGCGATAGCAAAACTCTGTAAAGCATCTACAAACTCTTGGGTCTTACTGTTTAATTCTTCATAAAAGTCAGTCCTCAACAATTCGGTTAGCTGGGCAATACCTGCGGCCATAGCTACGGGATTGCCTGATAAGGTACCTGCCTGGTAAACGCCGCCATCCGGTGAAACGTGGCTCATGATTTCGTCTGATGCGCCATACATACCTACCGGCAAACCACCGCCTATAATTTTACCATAGGTTATTATATCCGGTTGAATTTGGTAATAACCCGACGCACCTTCAAATCCTACACGGAAACCTGATATCACTTCATCAAAAATTAATAGAGTGCCGTTTTGCGTACAGATGTCGCGCAGGTTTTGCAGGTATTCTTTGGTTTGCAACAGCAAGCCATTATTAGCCGGGATAGGCTCAATAATTACCGTCGCTATCTGATCTTTAAAATCGGCAAATGCTTTTTTCAATGCTTCGGTATCATCCAATGCAACTACAATAGTTTCATCAGCAAAAGCTTTGGGCACACCTGCTGATGAGGTTTCGCCAAAAGTAACCAGGCCCGAACCAGCCTTTACCAGTAATGAATCTGAATGACCGTGATAGCAGCCCTCAAACTTTAATATTTTATCGCGTTTGGTATAACCGCGGGCAAGCCTGATAGCCGACATTACCGCTTCGGTACCGGAGCTTACAAAACGTAGTTTTTTAATAAATTTATTGTTTTTAAGGATCAGTTCGGCCAGTTCATTCTCTAACGCTGTAGGTGCTCCAAACGACATACCGTTTTGCATCATCTCGATAACTTTGTCTTTCACCTTTGGATGGTTGTGGCCCAAAATAAGCGGTCCCCATGAGCAGCAAAAATCAATAAACTCGTTATCGTCCGCGTCCCAAATATGGCAGCCATCGCCTTTTTTAATAAAAAGCGGAGTACCATAAACTGATTTAAACGCACGTACCGGCGAGTTTACCCCACCCGGAAAATATGTCTTCGCCTTAGCATACAACTCAGCAGACTTTTCCCTGCTGATATCTTTTGTTTCATCCATTATATCCATTTATTCTCCAACACTTCTTTAGCGTGATAGGTTAATATCGCTGTGGCGCCTGCACGCCTGATGCTGGTTAGCACCTCGGTGGTGGCACGTTGCTCGTTTATCCAGCCTTTTTGCACGGCAGCTTTTATCATGGCGTACTCGCCGCTGACATTGTACGCTGCCACCGGTAATTCGGTATTGTCTTTTATCAGTTTAATTACATCCAGGTATGATAAAGCAGGCTTTACCATTAAAAAGTCTGCACCTTCTGCTTCATCCAGGTCAGCCTCAATTAAAGCTTCACGCTGGTTGGCGGGGTTCATCTGGTAAGTTTTTTTGTCGCCAAATTTTGGCGCAGAGTTTAACGCATCCCTAAACGGACCATAAAAAGCGCTGGCATACTTAGCGGTGTATGACATGATGGAAACATTAGTAAATCCCCCCTCATCCAACACCGACCGTATATAACCTACCCTACCGTCCATCATATCGCTTGGCGCAATAATATCAGCACCGGCTTGTGCATGTGCTAAAGCCATTTTACCTAAAATATCCAAGGTCGCATCATTTAGTATCTCGCCATTCTCCACAATACCATCATGGCCATCGCTACTGTAGGGGTCCATCGCCACATCGGTAACTACACAAGCCTCCGGAAAGTTTTTCTTTACTTCGCTGATGGCACGCAGGTATAAACTACCCTCGCGGGTACCTTCGGTAGCGTATTTATCTTTTAACGACTCCTCAATATTTGGGAACAAGTCAAACGACTTTAAGCCCAGTTTCATACAGCTTTCTACCTCGCGCAGCAGGTTATCTACCGAATATCGGTAAATGCCCGGCATGGAAGTAACCTCAGTTTTCTGGTTGTTACCATCCACAATAAACAGCGGGAATATCAGGTTTGCCGCACTCAAATGCGTTTCCTGTACCATCTGCCTTATTACCTCGCTTTTGCGGTTTCTTCTTGGTCGTTGTAACATAAGTTCGTCCATGGACCATGGTCGATAGCCCATGGTTGCTTTGCAAATTTTAAAGTCTATGGACTATCGACCATCGACTATGAACCAATTAAAGTCCAAACACCGCCTCGGCCAGCCCAACTTCGTCGGGGGCAAAAGGCAGGGTATATTTTACACCCATCTCATCAAACTTTTTGCCGGTTGATTTACCTATGGCAATTACTTTTTGATAAGGGTCCAATAAATTATTTACAAAATAAGCCTCCACGTTTGATGGGCTGGTAAATATCAGCACATCAGCGCCTGACGCTTGTACATCATCCTCTAACACAGTTTCATATATAGGCAGATCAATGATATGGGTGGTATCTGATAAGCCTTTCTGGATCGCTCTTAACGAGTCTTCGGCACACGGGAACAATATCGTACCACCATTAGCTATCTTGGCAAATTCAGCAGCAACATCAGCCGTATCGCCGCCCGAACCGGTAAAATCAGCAAAGTAGCCTTTTTGGCGCAGCATCTCTTCTGATCCCGCTCCCATCACCCCAAACTTTACACCTATAGGCAATTGCGGGCCTAACTGAAAAAAGTAATCAACCGCGTTTTTGCTCGAGAAAAATATCCAGTCGACGTGTTTAAGGATGTACGAATCCAGTTTGTTAATAACCGGTACCGTGCGTATCAACGAGCGGCCATCAATTTGTATATTGTGCTTGGCCATTGCCCGCCTAAAATAGCTTTGCTCTGACACCTCGCGAGATATGAAAACGCTGCCCGGCAGCTTCCTGCCTTTTTCAAAATAGGCAACTATTTTTTGCGATAGGCCTTCCACGGATGGTGCTTCTAAAAACAACCTGTCAGGGAATTCTTCGCCGGTATCTGCCTTTGAGGTAAATACCTGGTATTGGCCATCTTCCTTACGGCAATAACAGCCTAAAGGTAAATGACACCCGCCGCCAAAAAGTGATAGCACCTTACGCTCTACCGCCAGTTCTTCGGCTACGTTGGGGTGGTGCAATACTTGTAAAGCCTGGTATAATTCGGTGTCGCTTTCGCGTATCTGTATAGCTAATGCGCCCTGTGCAGGGGCGGGCACCAGTTCGGTTGGGGTTAATTCTTCAACGTGGAATTCGCTCAGGTCAATACCTAAACGGGTTACACCAGCTTTAGCCAGCATAATGGCATCGTAGTTTTCATCGCCGAGTTTACCTATACGGGTGGGTACGTTGCCGCGCAGTTCCTCAATCTCCAGGTCGGGGCGGTAGGCTAGCAACTGTGCTTTACGACGGTTGGACGAAGTACCCACTATAGCACCGTACTTAACCGACAGCTTTTGCTTTACGTCCACACAATCTTTCAATATCAACAGCAATTCAGCCGGGTCTTCCCGTTCTGAAACTGCTGCGATGATGAGTCCCGGAGGGTTTTCGGTAGGCAGGTCCTTGTGGCTGTGTACAGCCAGGTCAATAGTTCCTGCCAAAAGTTCTTCTTCCAGCTCTTTGGTAAAAAAGCCCTTTCCTTCTAATTTGTCAAAACTTAAATTAAGTATGCGGTCGCCTTGGGTTTTAATGATCTTTAGGTCAGCTTTTATGTTGGCTGCTGCCAGGCTATCTTTTATAAAATTGGCCTGCCATAATGCTAATTCGCTGCCGCGGGTTCCTATAATTAATGTTCTTTCCAAATCAGGGTGTTTTATTGCTTGGCAAATTTAACTTTTTACTTATATCATTGTAGCATTAATTGCGGATATGAAACTACCGTGATAATATCATGGTTAACACAACTTAACACATTTTGGAATTTATTTTTATTAATTTATTGATAATCAGATATTTATAAAATAAACGCCTCAAAATATGTTAACCATGATTTTTACCATCATACTGACAAACTACTGTCAGCAGTTTTAAATTGAGAAAGTCCGGTATTTGGGTTGTTTTGCAGAGATGTGTAATCCCAGATTAAACATCGTCCCCGCTCATGGCCGCGGGAAGGCCTAGTCCTTTTTCCTTGATGAAAAAGTACCAAAAAATCAAGTCAGCAGAGAGGCTTCTTTGCCGCACTGGGGCCTTCCCTGCAAATCAGGGAAAAGCGGGGGCCGCAAAAATTGCCCCGAGGCTCTTTGGCCACCCCCTCCGCAAATGTTGTATGCCCCGCAGCCGCACCGCCCTACATCGCTTTTCCCTGATTTCGCCCGAAGCTTATCTGCTGACGAATTTCACTACGATTAATAAGCTCGTAAATATTAACCCCACCGCAAACAAAAGCGGGCAAAGGCCTGCCGGAAAACCGGGCCAGGGAGTCTGGCCTCGTGGGCGGAAGGTTTTTTCCGGCTTGATTTTTTGGTTACTTTTTCATCAAGGAAAAAGTAACAAGCCTTTCCCGCGGCGATTGAGCGGGCCGATGTTATATGCTAGGGATACATTAATCTGCGAAGTAAACGGGGATTGCGACGCTATCGCTCGCAATGACGCTTAAATTTTATAAATTTATATTTCTAAAACTACTACTATGTCAAAACCAAATTTAATACTACACAACATGGGCATCGTTGTTGAATCAATTGACGATGCGATTACCTTTTTTACCGAACTGGGTATGCGGCTGGAAGGCCGTATGAACATTGACGGCGAATGGGCGGGCCGCGTTACCGGGCTGCCCGGGCAAGAAGTGGAAATGGCCATGATGGTTACGCCCGACGGCAAAAGCCGCCTGGAGATAACCCGGTTTATTAAACCCGCTACCGTAGCCGACCACCGCCCCGACCCTGTAAATGCCCTGGGCTACCTGCGCTTAATGTTTACCGTGGCCGATCTGGACGATACACTAAGCCGCCTTTACAAACTGGGCGCTACCCTGGTAGGCGAAGTGGTGAATTATGAGAACGTTTACCGCCTTTGCTACATCCGTGATGTGGAGGGGTTGCTAATAGGGTTGGCAGAGGAGGTTAAAAAGTAATGCTATGACATTTTACCAGGCAGAAATATTACGCATCAAACAAATTTGCTATGCAAACAAGCGGCAATTGGATGCCGTTATCCGCACCCGAAACTACATTAATAACAACCTGCACCAACAAATAAACCTGGTATCACTTTCGGACGTTGGGTTTGCTTCTAAATTCCATCTGCTTAGGTTATTCAAAAAATATTACGGACAAACGCCACAACAATATTTAACCGACAAACGCATAGCCATAGCTAAAAAACACTTACAAAACGGCATGACCGTAACCAATACCTGCTTCGCGGTCGGGTTTGAATGCCCCAGCTCGTTCAGCACTTTATTTAAAAACAAAACCGGGCTCACGCCTATCCAATTTCAAAAAAGAGCAACTTTCGCAAAGTAACTTTTAAACCGGTTTACCAATTTTGGGGCTTAATTATCAAAAAACATGAAAGCAAGAATAATCAGTATCCCCGTGCTCGACCAGGAAAAAGCATTACAGTTTTATACCGAAAAATTGGGCTTTGTAAAAAAATACGACATCTCTTTAGCCGAAGGCAACCGATGGCTAACCGTGGTAAGCAAGGAACAACCCGATGGCCCCGAGATTTTGCTGGAGCCATCGCCCAACCATTTGGAGGCAGCCAAAACCTACCAACAAGCACTTTTTGACAAGGGCATGCCCTACACTATGTTTGATGTTGACGATACCCAACAGGAATACGAGCGACTGGTAAGTATGGGTGTAGCGTTTAGCGTAACACCAACCGAAATGGGGCCTGTAAAAATTGCGGTTTTTAATGATACTTGCGGCAACCATATTCAAATTGCCCAATTGCTTTAATTTAAATTGGAGAATTTATTTATCCCTGAGGGAGGCCGGAAGGGGTCAAACAGATATGTAGTCCCAGATTAAGTCATCGTCCCGCTCATTCGCCGCGGGAAAGGCTTGTTACTTTCTCTTGATAGAAAGTAACCAAAGATCAAGTCAGCAGAGAGGCTTCTTTGCCGCACGGGGCCTTTGCCCTGCAAATCTGGTAAAAGCGGGGTCCGCAAAAATTGCCCTGGCGCTCAGGGCCACCGCTTCGCAAATGTTGTATGCCCCGCAGCCGCACCAACCCATCATCGCTTTCCCCTGATTTCGCCCGAAGCTTATCTGCTGACGGCAATCGTAAATTCTACCTCCTGCATCGACACCTTACTAATTCTAAAAAATATACTTATTCCGCTGACAGCACCTCCCCTGTTATCAGGGGAGGCCGGGAGGGGTCAAAGAGATATTAATAAGCACGTAATCATTAACACCCACGAGCACAAAAGCGGGCAAAGGCCTGCCGGAAAACGCGGGCCAGGGTGTTTTGCCTGTGGGGGGAAGGATTTTTCCGGCTTGATCTTTTGGTTACTTTTGGATCAAGCCAAAAGTAACAGCCACCGCGGCAATTGAGCGGACGGTGCTTCAATCAGGGAACACATTTAGTCTGCGCACCATGCGACGAGATTGCTTCGCTCGCTCTTCCGCCACGCACTCCCTGCTCGCAATGACATAGTGGTGATTGTATGGGCGAGAGTTTTGTCATTACTCCTTCACATACCTCAACGCAACCATACCCGACTTAAACACCTTCGACTCCACCAGCTTCAATCGTAGTATTTGCGGCAGGTCAATACCGTCAAATAGGCGTACGCCTTTACCTGCAATAGTGGGGTGAACCACCAAATGGTACTCGTCTATCAGGTCCAGCTCGGCCATTTGGCGGGCAAGGTCAACCCCACCGGTAAATATGTTTTTGCCGGGCTGCTGTTTTAGTTTCAATATCTCCTCCTTAAGGCTGCCATGGGCAATGGTGCCTTTTTGCCCTTCGGGGATAGTTAACGTGCGCGAAAACACTATTATGTTTTCCACCGCGTCAAACGCTTCGGCAAATTCAACATCAGCTTTGTCGCCCTCGCGGGTTTTAGCAACGTCAGGCCAGTAGGGCACCATCAGTTCGTACGTTTTGCGCCCATACACAAGCGTATCGGCCTCGTGCATCAGTTGGGTAAAGTAGGCCATCATTTCATCGTCGGGTGTGCCCAACTCATGGTCAACACAGCCATCCAGGGTGGTATTGATGCTGAATACAAGCTTTCTCATAGGATCGGTTTTTTGTAGATTTTGTATAACACCCAAAGATAAAAATACAGCAGCTAACTATGCAGGGGCAATACACGACGAAATTAAGGGTGTTTTAAGCCAAGGCGCATTCACTCCTTCGTCAATCCTCAATCAAACAAATACCTGACTTATATTCGTTACATTTGTTAACAACCATGCCACAAACCAAGCACCCTATTCCTGTAAATGAAAAAGAAAGGGTTGCTGCCCTGGCATCCTACTATATTATGGATAGCGGCGAGGAGGAGGAGTTTGATGCCATAGCCTCCATAGCATCGGCCATTTGCCAAACCCCAATTTCGCTTATTACTTTTATTGATGAAGAACGCCAATGGTTCAAATCGCACATAGGGACCGACCTTACCGAGAATTTTCGCGACCTGTCCTTTTGCACCCACGTTATAGCCGGCCAGGATGACGTGATGATAGTGCCCGATGCCCGTATCGACGAGCGTTTTGCAACAAACCCGGTGGTTACGCAGGCCAACATTAGTTTTTATGCAGGTGTGCCACTGATAAACCCGGATGGTTATTCGTTAGGAACCATTTGCGTGTTGGACCAGCAAACGCACGAGTTTACTGCCATACAAGTTGACGCGCTAAAAGCACTGGCTAAACAAGTGGTTGACAAGATAGAACTGCGCCGAAAAATAGTGCTACTTGAAAAAACCAACCAGGAACTGCTTAATGCCAATATGCTGATACAAAAATTTGCATCAATGGCCGCGCACGATATTAAAAACCCGCTAAGCAGTATCAGGTTAACCTCGCAGGCACTTAAAATGCGCCACCAAAAACTGCAGGACGAAGGCTGCGTGCGTTTGGCAGATATGAATATTGTCGCTACCGATAACCTGCTTAAACTGGTTGATGATATGCTGGCCTACTCAAAAAACCCGGCACTACTGCTGCAACGCAGGCAGGAGTTTGGCTTAAACACCCTGGTACATAAAACATTGAGCCTGCTGCATGTACCCGGCAACCTGCAGGTAGAATTACCTGCCGATAACCCCCAAATTAAGTTCTCCATGATAGTGATGGAGCAAATTTTAATTAATTTGATCAGCAACGCTATACGGTATAATGATAAAAAAATCCCGGTCCTCCAGATCACATTTGCCGAGGATGAGCAGCATTACCTGCTTCAAATAACAGATAATGGTATTGGCATCCCGGCAGATTATTATGACCAGATATTTGAAAACAACTTTACCCTAAACCCTACCGACCGCTTTAACCAACCCGGCAGCGGCATAGGCCTGGCCACCGTTAAAGATCTGCTTACCCGGCTGGATAGCACCATTACCGTACAGTCCGTCATGGGCCAGGGGTCAATCTTCGCGGTAAGGTTAAAAAAATAACCATTGTTTCATTTGCGTTTACTAACATTTTCCCACAAGAGGGAAACCATGCGCGCGCCCCATCCTTCGACGGGCTCAGGATGACAATTCTATTCTATATACAAGAGCGTTGTCATGGTGAGGCTCTCGAAACCATACGCGGGCAAAGGCCCTCGCACGCATCCTTCGACGGAGCTCAGGATGACAGCCCCACTTCGATAGGCTCAGGATGACAAACAAAAAATTTATTGCTTATTATAAAACATTTATAACTTTACTGTTACAACAAACCAATCAAATCAATATTATGAACACCAAATTTTTTAAAGCGGCGCTGTTATGCTGTTTGCTGTACCTGCCGATACTGGTAATGGGGCAGCCGCCACGCGGTCCGCTGGCATCGGGCCCACGCATCGCTGCCGACAAATCTGTAACCTTTAGCTACATTGCACCCAACGCCAAGGATGTAAAATTAAGCGGCCAGTTTTTAAAAGGCGGCCCCCTGGCCATGACCAAAAACGCGCAAGGCACCTGGACGGTTACTACCCCGCCCGTTACGCCTGATATTTACCCGTACAACTTTGTGGTTGATGGTATTTCGGTAATGGACCCTGCTAACGAGTGGTTTTTTACCAACGAGCGTTTTAAAGGCAGCTTATTGGATGTGCCGGGCGATAGTCCGCTGGTACACTCGGTTAAGGATGTGCCGCATGGTGCCGTTAATTACGAGTTGTATAACAATGCCGCGGGTGGTACCATTGGCAGTTTAGTGGTTTATACTCCGCCGGGCTATGATAAAAACCCTAACAAAAAATACCCGGTATTTTACGCCATAAGCGGCACTACCGATACCGAAGAAACTTTTTATAAAGTAGGCAAAATAAACCTGATACTGGATAACCTTATTGCCGAAGGTAAAGCCAAAGAAATGATAGTAGTAATGCCTTACGGTAACGTGGAGGCACGCGTAGCCGAGCAAAAAGGTGGTCAAAAACCTAATGACCCGGCAGATCGTGAAGGTGACGAGGCAGTAACCCGCGCACGTAACGTAGGTACTGATATTGTTAAAAATATTATCCCTTTTATTGATAAAAACTACCGTACCATAGCTAACCGCGAAAACAGGGCTATTGGCGGTTTCTCACGCGGTGGCGGCCATACGTTGCATACCGCTTTTGGCAATATGGATAAGTTTGCCTACATCTGCTCGTACAGTGCATACCTAACGCCGCAGCTAATGGAGAAGGAATATAAATTTATAGCCGGCGAGCCCGAAAAAACCAACAAACAGCTAAAACTGCTTTGGGTAAGCGTAGGTACCGAGGACCGTTTGCACCCGGGTGCTGTGGAGTTTTTGGCTTACTTAAAAGATCATAAAGTAAATACCAAAAGCCTGATAACCGGTGGCGGACATACCTGGATGAACGTTAAAAACTATGTGGCACAAACCCTGCCGTTGCTATTTCAATAATTTATACTGAACACAGAAATGAAAAAGACATTATATACACTTTTATTGCTGGGCAGCGTTTGTTTTGGCGCGATGGCACAGCAACGCGGTTACCCGGTATCGCCGGATGTGCATGCCGATAACAGCGTAACGTTTAATTTTTCGGCACCAAATGCTAAAGAGGTATTCCTGACCGGCGAATTTTTGAAAGAAAAGAAAGCCATGACCAAAGGCGCCACCGGCGTATGGACCACTACCGTAGCTGACATTAAACCTGATATTTACCCCTACGCCTTTGTGGTAGATGGCACCCAAGTAGCCGACCCCAACAACACCAATATGTTTGCCAACGAGCGTTTTAAGTTTAGCTTGGTTGATGTGCCGGGCAAAACCCCGTTGATACACTCGTTGCAAAACGTGCCGCATGGTAAAATAAGCTACCGTTTATATAAATCGGGCACGTTGAATACTACGCGCCAGATGCTGGTTTATACCCCTCCGGGATATTCGGCCAGTAAAAAATACCCGGTGCTTTATTTAATTCATGGTGGATCGGACACGGAAGAAACCTGGACCAAAGTAGGTAAGGCTCATTTAATTGCTGATAACCTGATAGCGCAAGGCAAAATGAAACCGATGATTATTGTGATGCCGTATGCGGCTGTTGGTTTCCGTAAAGATGTTATCATTAACGAAATGACCAAGGATATTATTCCGTTTGTTGAGAGCAACTACTCTACCCTAACCGATAGGAACAACCGCGCAATCGCGGGCTTCTCGGTAGGTGGCGGCCAAACGTTGGATATTGCCTTTACCAATTTGGATAAGTTTAGCTACGTAGCTTCATACGCGCCGTATCCTGAAACAGAAGAGTTTAGAGCAATTTTTGGCGAGAACTTTAAACCTAACGCGGCAGAGGTAAATAAACAGTTAAAACTGCTTAGCATCAGCGTAGGCACCGAAGACTTTTTGTACGAAAGCGTAAAAAAGAACCTGGCTATGTTTAAAGATAAAGGCATCAATGTGGAGCCGCAAATAGTACCGGGCGGCCACACCTGGATGAACTGTAAACTATACCTGGCAACTACGCTGCCTAAGTTGTTTAAGTAATGAATAAATTCATACAATTTATAACAAACTGGCGAAATATAGTCGCTATTATTTTAATGGGTATTGTAATTGCCAGCGTATATTATGAATGGAAAACGGTAATTACAATTGGGTGGATTTTAACCATCTCTTACTTTTTCTATAGGCTATAAAGACAAGCGTTTTCATAAAATCTTTTAACCCCTCATGGTCAAGTAAACCTAAAATCAAAAATTTACTATTATGAGCAAGTACAGGCAATTTGCAAAAGAAAATTGGTGGCGAATTATAATCGCCATTATTGTCCTAGGTATTGTAATTACAAGCATATATTTTAAATGGAAAACTGTTGCTGTTGCAGTTGTGTGGATTTTACTTGGCGGTAATTTTTTCTACCTGTTATATAAAAATTATCAGCGTAAAACTTCGCGTGAATAGATTGTAAATATATAACAACAAAAAAGCCGACCTGAATTGGGTCGGCTTTTCTATTGGTTACTTGTTTAAATATTCCCTAACCGCCTGTGCAGATTTGCCTGCTTTGTTAACGGCTTCGGTTAATTCGTCCTTGCTTACGCCAAGCTCTTTTGTCCAGTAGCTTACTTCATAATCTTCATTAAGGTTGATGGTGTTCCTATCGGGATTGCCCGTATTCTTTGTGTTGTCCATAGCTGTAGATTTTAATTGATGTATACTAAAACAACTAACAGGAATATTTTTAGTTTAATGATTTTGAAAAAAGATATAGCGAGTGGCTATTGATCAAACTCCATGGTAAACTCGGTGCCTTTGCCTACTTCGCTGTCTACGGTTATTTTGCCGTGCAGGGCATCTACCTGGGTTTTTACCATGTATAGCCCCATGCCTTTCCCTTCTATATGAAAGTGAAACCGCTTATACAGGCCAAACAGGTGCTTGCCGCTGGTTTTCATATCTATGCCAATGCCGTTGTCTTTAAAACTCAGGCGTACTTTATTATCGTCACTACTGCTGGTGATGTTTATTACTGGGGCGACACCCGGCTGGCGGTATTTAATACTGTTGGATATCAGGTTATAAAAAATGCTGTATAAGTAACTTTTTACGGTGTGCATACCAATGGCACCGTCAAACTCATCGATTACCTGTACCCCGGCATTATCCGGATCGGTGGCCAGGCTTATTTTAACATCCTCTAACAAGCTGGCAAAATCAACCCATTCTTTTTGCTGCATATCCTGGTTTTTAAACTCCAGGATGTAGTTAAGGTCGTTAATAACCCGGTCGAGCCTTTTCACCGAGGATCTTATCTTTTTTAAGATGGCCTTTTCGTCATCCGCTATCACATCAGTATTTTGTAATACTTCGGCCAGTCCCAATATATTGGCTACCGGTGCCCGCAGGTTATGTGATATAATGTACGAGAATTGTTCCAAGTCCTTATTACGCTGTAGCAAGTTGGCATTTACAGCGCGTTGTTCGGTAACATCTAATACTATGCCCAGTACGGCTATTTCATTTTTACCGGGTATAGTATAGGGCACTTTCAGCTCATAAAACACACGAGTATTGCCATCCGGGCCGGTATATTTAAGTTCCGGGATAGTTTTTGAAACCCCTGTAGCTATAACTTCCCTGTCATGTTCTAAAAATATTTCGTCGGCTATTATTTCCCCCCTGTCAGATTTCTCCATCAAAGCTTCGGGCGAGAGTCCGTAAGTCGCCGCGAAAGTTTTATTTACAAACAGGTACTTGCCATCCAAAGTACGCACAAAAATAGATTGTGGAATCTGATCGATGATCAACAATAGGTTAGCATCCGCCTGCTCCCTGGCTTCTTCCGAAATACGGATATTAGTAATATCATGGCAAACGCCGTGTACCCCAATTGGTTTGCCATCTTTAAAATCAAACTCGGTGGTTGAATATAGGTGCTTTATTAGTCCGTCTTTACGAATAATACGATGATATAAATTTGATCTGCTTAAATCAGCATGCGACTTCTCGATCTCCGCAATTACATAGTCCAGATCATCGGGATGGATAAAGGACAACCATGACTCATAAGTTTGATGGTTCTCTTCAGGTGTGAGCCCATATATCCGCAGTGCCTCATCTGACCATACAGCCACACCACTGGCAAAATCAAGCTCCCAGCTGCCTACATGAGCTATGGCCTGGGCTTCGTTAAGGCGTTCTTCGCTATGGCGCATTTTCTGCTCTGCCGTTTCGCGAAGGCCCTCTTTTTCAAAAACATCCATCGCGAAAGAAATATCACCGGCCACTTCTTCAAGCAAATGCACCTCTTGCCTGTCAAACAAATTTTTTTGGCCCGAGTAGAGGTTAAAGGCTCCTATTATTTTTCCTGCTCTGCGTATAGGCAGCATCATAAACGATTGCACCTCCCGGGCGGCAGCGTATTCCCGCCATTGAGGTAATTTAAGATCACGCTCAACATCATTACAAATAAAAGAGTTACCCGTACGTAAAATATGGGCTATTGGCCAGTCCTCATCATAAACAATGTTAAAAAACAGGGGCTTATCTTCATCGGGCACGCCATAACTTTCGGTAAGGCTAATGCTATTGTTTGCGGCATCAACCAACCCTATCCACGCCATTTTAAATTTACCCGACTCAACAGCTATGCGGCAGGCCTCTTTAAAAACAGTTTGCTCATTATCCGCATGTACTAATGTTTGGTTTATCTGGCTGATAAAGGCATATAACCGGTTTGCGGTAATCAATTTGTTTTCGGCCTCAATACGCGTGGTAACGTCTCTAAAATTATCTACAATACCTCCAATATCCGGGTCATGTAACATGTTGGTTGCTATTGCTTCGTACCAATGCCAGGTGCCATCTTTATGCAGCATCCGCCCGGTATGGCCCTTTATAGGTACTCCAGGGTTGGCTAAAACCTGTTCCATTATTTTCTGCATGGCAAATGCATCATCAGGCCAGGATATCGCAAACAGATCAAGTTTTAATACTTCTTCTACAGTATAGCCCAATACTTTTTGTATAGACGGCGAGGCATAAGTAATTTTTCCCTCCAGCGTTAAAATAACAATAGCATCGCCGGCATTTTCAATAAGGGTGTTATGCCATTTCTCGACCTGCGCCGCTTTAAGTGCATATCTTTTGTAATGCCGGCGGGTTATCCAAAAAACGACTATAAATATTAATAAAAAAATAACAGCGCCTAAAAAAAGCATACTTTGGTTTATATATAACTATTACAATAAGTAATAAGTATTTGTTTGATAATAAATGACTTAGGCTTTATAGCCATATATAACTCATACCTAAAAAAAAGACCCACTTTATGGGCGGGCCTTTGTATAACAGCTTTTCGGGAAGCCATTATAGTTGCCTAAAGCTTAGTAATATAATCGTTGTATGTACCTGGTTGAATATCCATAGGAGCATCCTGCATCACATTCTTTTTATAAATAAAGGTAAACTGTATAGCCAGGTCATTATTAACCTTAACGGGCCCCTGCATAAACTTAACTGATTTTAAGTTATCATCTGTTAACTGAATATTGGTATGGCCGGTAAGGGTGATGGTACTATCAGCGTTCATGGTAGCGCTTAACAGCATGCATTTTAATTGGGTTATCCCCCCTACAGTTAGCTCCCCGCCTAATATTACACCGTATTTATTGTATTGGGTGGGTATAACAGTAGCGCATTTTACATTGAAACGTATGTTTGGATTTTTTGTAGCATTAAGTACTTTAAAAGCCCTTTTGTTAACCGCAGATTTGTGGCTTTGAATATTTTCGGCATATAAGTTAAAGCTTAATGAAGTAACATCATCTAAATTTTGACCATCAAATTTGAAATTTCCCTGGCCCTCCATGGCGGTGGTAGCTATTACTATATCATCTGTGTTGGTTTTGCCTAATACCTTAATTTCCACAGCGGTGTTTGATGCAAGTGTATAAACAGCTTGTGCACTTACATTTTGCGCGGCTATCAATATAATGATAGCTACAAACAGCTTAATTAATTGGGGGTTAAAAAATTTCATTCTTGGCTCTCCTCTAATTTATCTACCTCATAAACCATCGTTGCTATTGATGAAAAAGAAGGTAAAAACATGATTATTATCATGTATAGTATGCTTGTACGGTGAGGTTACAAAAGAGGTTGCATAAAAATGAATGTTTTTTTCTTAATTATTAATTATCTATGATCATGATGGATTTTACTTAAATTAAAAAGCACCCGTTGGGCCACAACGGATGCTTTTTAGTATCCTAATAACTTAAAAACCTACAGAGGCTTGCAGCATTACGCCTTGAATTTTACCACCGTTAAGTATATTGCTATTAGGGTAATTATTATATACCTGGTTTATATATTCAGCCTTCATCATAATATTTTTGGTCATAAACCAACCTGCTGATGCTACGGCACGGTTAACTCTTGCATCATTAGGCGCGCCTTGTATAGTAGCAATTACGGCATTGTACCGTGCCCCTACCCAAAAGTTCTCGGTACTAGCCGGAAACCTGTATATTAGGTCGGCAGCATATTGCGTTGCGTTGCGGTTATTAACCTCGGCTATGGTACGGCCATTTGATCTTTCATAAGTACCAAAAATTTCAAGCCCTTTATGCTTTAAAAATAGGTTAACCATAGCAGCATGTACTTCCTGGTTAAAGCCCGGGTTAAACCTACCCGAAAACGCGTTATAATCAACCGCGCTGTTTAAGGTAGTGCCTGCGGCAATGTTAGGGTTGGACATTACAAAATAATAGTGCGAGCCTGTACGGTCGCCATTATAAAGGCTATTATTATTGGCGCTGCTCACCGTATAAAATGAACCTGTTAACCTTACACGGGTATCGGTATTCAATTGTTTATCAAATCCTATTTTACCTAAATAGGCAGGCGGGTATTTATTTACCTGCCCGGTAGCCGCGTCAATTTTTGTGGGCGCAACTACAGTTGTGTTTAATGCCCCATTGGTTATACCGCCCATGGCAAACAATCCCGATTTATGGTGATAATATAAATTTGCCCCAATTTCGGTTGCGAAAGCATCCATCAGGTAATTCTCCATAAATGCGTTATGGATGGTATTTCCCCCGTCTGACCGACGGAAATGCTGATCGCCATAATCCAGATCACTTTGCCCTATTTTAATGGTAAAGCTTTTCATTAACTCATCAATGACATCGCTTTTTAAAAACAGTAGCTTATCAAACTGGATATAGCCCCCTTTTACCCATGTATCTTCATGGTGCCTGGAGGACAGGTATGAGGTAAGATTTAAGCGTATACCATCAGACAACTGCACATCAATATTCAGATTGGCCATTGGCAGGTTAAAACCGTTACTAAGCGGAGTTAAACTATTTACATTACCTGTAAAACCGGGGCGGGTGGCGGGCAGGGCGGTGTTATAATTGCGCAGCATCTGGAATGCCATGGCAAAATTGCCGCCCACCTTAACCTGCAGACCGTTAAAGGTAACGGTATCGGCCTTTTTGGTTTCAAAAACGTTTGTTCCCAATTGCGTATTAGGACGAAAAAATTGCATTTGCTGTGCCTTAACACTAATGGGTAATAGCGCTATGGCTATTAATAGGTATTTAATTTTCATGGTAATTATTTTTTATAGATGAGGGTGAATTGAATAGCCAGGTCATTATATACTTTCATAGTACCCAGCATGAAGCTTGGCGGTTTAATGCCATAATCGGTAAGCTTTATATTTTCTGTACCTGTACAGGTGATAGTATTATCGGCATTTACGGTAGCGTTTACGCTCACATTTACGGGTTGCGTTACGCCGGCTATAGTTAGCTCGCCCTTGGTTTTAACGAGGTAGTTTTTTTGGCTGATGTGTGATACTGTTGCCGATGTGAGTTTGTAGGTGATATTAGGATACTGATCTGCCTTGATGGTTTTATAAGTGCGGTTATCCATGGATGATTTACCGCTTTTAAGGCTTTTGGCCGCAACTGTAAAACTTAAAGAAGTAACATCAGTCAAATTATCGCCGTTGAGTTTAAACTTACCCTGGCTTTCAATTCCAGTTGCGGTCATTGTCCAATCATGTACGTTGGACTTGCCTGATACTTTAATTACTACCGCCGGACTTTGAACCAGCTGATAAGTGACCTGTGCGGTTACGACTTGCGGAACGGCTAAAAAAATAAATGCGGCTATAAACATAGCCGCAAGTGGATTGCCTGTGTTTTTCATGGTGTTTAAATTTGATCAAATGTACCCTTACCAACACGGCTAATAGTGATGAGCGTTTAGGTTAAAAAGTGATGCAAATCAATTAATTAAATTTATTTAAAGTTAATCACAACAAATATTTCCCTATTACTCGCAAGGTGGAAGTATCTGGTTCTCCATTAAAAAATTTGTCCAGAGTTTCTTGAAACACAGGGTTGGTAGTAGGTAGTGCAGCAAACAGGGTTACACATGAACGTAGCTTCATATCATCAGGCGTGCCAAAAATTTGAGTGGCGTTGCTGATGGTAAGTTTTAATAGTTCGGTACAAATTTCAATGAGCCTGTTGCCTAAAACGGGGTGTGCTAAATAGGCTTGCGCTTCTTCGATATTTTTCAGCGCGTAATATTTTGAAGTTTCACTAAAACCTAACCCTGCTATTTGCGGGAAGATATACCACATCCAATGGTTACGCTTTCGGCCCTGCTTAATTTCGGCAAGGGCAATAGGGTATGCGTTTTGCTGGGCGGTGATGAAACGTTGGAGGGTGTGGTGCGTCATATTAAAATAACCACAACGTATGGTTAAAGGTTTGCATTTGCAGCTTTACATTTTTAATTTGCACCATATGACCAGGACCATCAAACTCAAACAAATGCTGCCCCACCCACCCGAGCTGGTATGGCAGGCATTAACCGAAGCCGCCCTGTTAGGGAAATGGTTTATGCAAAACGACATTAAGCCGGTTATAGGGCATGAGTTTGAATTTAAAATGGCACCCCAAAAAGGCTGGGATGGTATTACACATTGTCAGATCACCGCTGTTGAACTTAATAAATATATAGCATATACCTATAGCGGCAAAGCCAGCGGCGAAAAAGCATTGGCCTGTGCTGGTATACATTCGGACACTGCAGATAAAGCGGCTAAAGGTATTTTTGCCGAACTGGACACGGTTTTGAGTTTTACACTGGAACCTACCTGCGGTGGTACACTTTTAAAAATGGAACACTCGGGATATAAAGGTTTAAAAATGGTATTAGTAAGTTTCATTATGCAAATGGGCTGGAAAAAACAATTAGGTAAAAAGTTACCGGCGTTGTTGGAGAAAACAGATGCAAAATAACCGCGTTAGCGATGGGAGCGGATACCAGCCAGCGACTAAGGCCTGTGCAGTATGAGCGTACAGCGCGGGCCGCAGGCAACGCCATTATAATCAATTTTGTGATACCAACACGGATAGTACGGGAATAAACACGACGAGATTGCTTCGCTCGCTCTTGGTCCTTGCACTGCCTGCTCGCAATGACAATGGTGTAATAAATAAGTTGAGAAAATTTACTGGTTGATCAATATATCCTTAGCCATTACCATAGGTACGCTGATATATTTTTTTTCCATGTAGTTCATTACACGTTCCAGTATCTCGCGCGATTGCTCGTCCATATTTTGAACTTCATCGGCAAATACGGTATTAATGGCCGTATGGCGTATTTCTTTGATCTTTTCGGGCACCTGGCGCATAGCCAACTCCACTTTACGTTGCTTTTGCGCTTGCAAAAACTCGCATATATTTTGCTCAATTATAGCTTCGGCGTGGGTAAGCTCCTGGTAGCGCTCCTGCAGGTTGCGTTTAGCTACCTCGTTTAACGAGTGTACCTCGATAAAATTAACCGGAAACTGCTCTAACACCTCTGGCGCAGTATCATTAGGTACGGCAAGGTCAACTATAGTTTTGCGGTGCGTACAACCGTTTAATAATAATGCATATAACTCAGGCGTAATAATAGGCTCGACTGCCGATGTGCAGGTAATAATCACATCAAAACCTTTATTGTATGTTTTTAACGCTTCCAGGTCAAAAGCTTCGCCGTTCAAATCGGCGGCCAGTTTTTGGGCCTTTGATAGGGTACGGTTAAAAACCGAGAAGTTAGAAAATTTATGCTTTTGAAGGTATTTGGAGATATTCTGGTTGGTTTCGCCTGCGCCGATGATGAGGATGCGCGCGTTTGAACAAAGTTTTAAGTCATTTAACTTACGGTAGGCCAACGATACTACCGATATGGGGTTTTTGGAGATATTGGTGTGCGTATAAACCTCTTTAGCGGTTTTGACGACACAGTTCATAAACATTCGCAACCCGTCGCCGGTTAAGCCTGCTTCCTTACAATCTTCGTAAGCCTTTCGCAGTTGTGCCAAGATCTCCTTTTCGCCAACTATCAAACTCTCCAATGAACATGATGTACGCAATAAGTGGTTCAACGCGTCCTTGCCTTCATAAATTAAGGCGGCATCTAAAAAAGTACCCATATGCTGCGAGCATAGGCCGATGTTAAAGTGCTCGATAAATTTTTTGGCAAATTCCTTGTCAACTACCTGGGGGGTAACCATAATAAATTCTACACGGTTGCAGGTAGCCAGGTAAAAAATTTCGGCTATACCAAACGCTTCTTTAACCTCATGAAGTTTATCAGTTAAGCTTTCCTGGCAAATAACCAGTTTTCCCAACTCCTTCAGCTCGATCTGTTTGTGCGTAAAAGCTATTACTTTTAAATACTTCAAGGTATCTCTAAATTTGACCCAACAAAAATAAGAAGCTAAACAGCAACCAATGTCAACACTTTGTCATACAACAGTATTTAGAACGCTTATAAATTAAGTGTTAAGTATTACAAAATCAGTAAATTAAACAATAAAAGGGGCAAAAAAGTGACGAAGATCATTAAAATTTTACACTGAAAAATAAAGTATTTAAGGCTGATGATCGTCTTATATGAACATATTGTAACGCCGGGGGAGTTTGTTAGTCTAAAATTTGGATGGCATGCCTTATTGCGGTAATATTACCTAATTAACATGATCAAAAAAGACGTTTTTACATTATCAGGTGCAAGAGGCGTAGGTATGCTGGTTGACATTACCTATGACGACCAATTTAAAAATGCCCCCATAGTAATTTTTGCGCACGGGTTTAAAGGCTTTAAAGACTGGGGCACGCATAACCTGGTGGCTAATTATTTTGCCAAACATGGTTTTCGTTTTTTAAAATTCAACTTTTCGCACAACGGCACTACGGTTAACAGCCCGGTTGATTTTACCGACCTGAACACCTTTAGCGAGAATACATTTACTATTGAACTGGAGGACCTGAACACAGTGATAGATTTTGTATGCAGCGGATCATCCATGCCGCGTGTTAAGGAGGTTTTTTTAATTGGGCACAGCATGGGTGGCGGCATCAGTATCATCAAAACTGCCGAAGATAAGCGGGTTAAAAAATTGGTTACCATGGCCTCGGTATCTAATTTTCGTAACCTATGGCCAAAAAAAGCCGAGGAGCAATGGCGTTTGCAAGGGATTATGTATTTCCCTAATGCGCGCACCGGGCAGCAAATGCCGGTTAAATCGACCTTGTTAGATGACCTGGACAGGCACCCCGACCGCTTAAATATACAAACACGGGCTGCCGAACTAGCCCAGCCCTGGTTACTTGTTCATGGCGATAAGGACCAAACCGTACCGCTAAGCCACGCCGAAGAATTAGCCGCCGCGCAACCCAAAGCTAAATTAGTGGTAATAAAAAAAGGCGATCATACACTGGGCGGATCGCATCCTTATGCAGATAAAGCCCTGCCGGATACGTTACTTGAATTTTGCGATAAAACCATCGCTTTTTTTAATAAAAACTAAACCACAAAGCCTGTGTTAACAGGATGACTATTAATTCCTTATATAATATTATAAATGAGTTTATCAGGATCACAAAAAAAAGGAAAGAAGTTTTTAAACCCCATACCTACCGATGAAGCCGGGTTTGATAAGATGATTCCCATATTAAAAGAATACCTTAATAATAAAGCCGAAGGAACACCAAAAAAAACTTTAGGTCCGTTTAAAACAAATGTATCTATATATAATACCCCGCCTGAAAGCGGTTTACGTGTTACTTGGGTGGGGCATTCAAGTTTGTTGATTGAAATAGACGGCAAGCGCATATTGACCGACCCGGTTTGGAGCAACAGGGTATCATTTACACAGTTTTTTGGGCCAAAAAGGTTTTTTCAGCCACCCATCGCGTTAGCCGACCTGCCACCTTTGGATGCTGTAATTGTATCGCATGACCATTATGACCACTTAGATATGGCTACTATTCAATTTTTTAAAGGTAAAAAAACACCATTTTATTGTTCATTGGGTGTGGCGCAATACCTTACCAAATGGGGAGTAGCAGGCAATTATATTACCGAACTGGATTGGGGCGATAGCGCCATGATAGATGGCAATATTGTTTTAACTGCAACTCCGGCCCGCCATTTTTCGGGCAGGGGAATGTTTAACCGCAATGAAACTTTGTGGTCATCCTTTGTAATAAAGGGTCCGCAGCATAATATATTTTTCGGTGCCGATTCGGGCTGGTTCAGCGGCTTCCAGGCTATTGGTGCTACCTACGGTCCGTTTGATCTGACCATGCTAGAAGTTGGTGCTTATGGCAAAAACTGGCCCGATATACACATGGGACCCGACCATGCATCCAACGCGCACATCGCCCTAAAAGGGAAGATCATGATGCCCATACATTGGGGCACTTTTAATTTAGCACTGCATGATTGGTTTGAACCTATTGAAAAACTGGTTGAATTCGCGCAGCAAAAAAATATTGAACTATTTGTACCCGAACCGGGCAAACCTACTGAGGTAAGCGCTTATAATAGTGAGTGGTGGCGGAAGTACATGCAGTAGGTAGTTTCAAAAGCTTAGGCATTTAATTAAAATGTTCTTACATTTAATTAACCAAATCTAAACCTATGCCTTCAATAACATTTAATAAGCTATTATTTACGTGCCTGTGCTGTGCATTGATGCAAACCGTATACTCGCAGACGAAATTACCCAATAAACAAGAGGCTTCCGTTTGGGCGCCAACCAACTTTAAAATTGACGGGAAAGCTACCGAATGGAACAACCAGTATAAGGCTAATAACTATGCTACCGAGTTGCTGTATACCATAGCAAATAATAATGATGACCTATATCTTATTATTCATGCCGATAACCCGGCGCAAGTAGCTAAAATTGTTGAAAGAGGTATTACACTTACCATTAAAAAGTCGGCAGCTACTGATAATGATAGAAGTTTTACATTTCCTATTAATATGGAATCGCGCAGTTTAGACTTAACCCTCAATCCGCGACCTGGCGTATTTAGCAAGAATAACCGTGAGGGAGATACAACTGCCAGGGCGTTAGATTCAATTATGAGTCGCAATAATAAGATTCTTACAGAAAAACATAAGTGGATTAGGGTTGCAGGTGTTAAGGAAGTTGATACATTGATAGCTATTTATAACAACGATGGTATAACGGTTGCGGAGCACTTTGATGTGAAGAAAAATTACACTTTTGAGATGGCTATCAAACTCAAACTTTTGGGTGTATCTGCCAACGATGCGTCAAAAATTACTTATCAGCTAAAAGTTAATGGTGCCAAACCGATAAGTACAGCCGGAATGCCTGTAATAAATGGACAAGGCATACCTCCTGAAGAGATTCCAAAAGCATTAGCTGACCTGGAAACACGGATAAATGCAAGAGGGGCCCCCAGTTATTTTGACGGCGAATATATATTGGCGAAAAAACCTTAACGATACAAAAATTGATTTGATAAGCCTAGCCACAATGACAAAGCCAATCACAAACGCACAGCTAAAATTTAACTGCCCCGTTAACTGGGACAGTATGGAAGATACCGTAGGTGGTAAAAATTGCCATCAATGTCAAAAAAAAGTATTTGACCTAACCAATTGCACTCAGGATCAAATGGATGTGATATTGGCCCAAAACAACTATAATATTTGCGCAAAGTTCACTGCACAACAAATGGCACCGCAACCCATCAATATTTCGTTTTGGAAAAAATGGGCATCGGCAGCAATAGTTTTATTAGGTTTCAATTTATTTAATAATAAAGCCGTAGCACAAAACAATATTCCTGTAAAGGATCAAAAAACTTTGGACAATATTACATTTATCGGAGAGGTTAGTATTAATTTGGATGGGAATATTCACGCAAAACCAGCTATGGGAGTTGAAGTTTTTTCTAAATTAATAAGGGATATTGTTGGGAAGAATGGGGCATTAGAGGTCATAATTTCTATTGATACAGCAGGCAACTTAAAGAAATTTGTTATCCCCGATAAATCAATAAAGAACTTAGGACTAGATTCTGCAATCCAAAAAAAGATAGAGGAAGCATTTAGGTCAGCCAAATGGACACCGGCTAACAAACAGAATAGAATAATTAATGATAATGAATTTTCCTATCAGGTTTTGTTCCTATCTAACTAAGCAGGCTCAATCCAATTCCCATCCCCGCGAATGATCTCGATCAATTCATCCAGCGCATTAACCGAGTTGATGTTTTTCTTCACGGCTTCTTTACCACGATACAAGGTAATTTTATCAGTACCCGAACCTACGTAACCATAATCAGCATCGGCCATTTCTCCGGGGCCATTTACAATACAGCCCATAATGCCAATTTTCAATCCTTTTAAATGACTTGTTCGGCTGCGGATCATCTGGGTGGTTTCCATCAGGTCGAACAACGTTCGGCCGCAGCTTGGGCATGATATATATTCAGTTTTTGATATCCGCGAGCGGGTAGCCTGCAAAATACCAAATGCGGTAGAAGTATTGGTTTGAGTATCCACCTGCGGGGCATCTATCCATATCCCATCGCCAAAACCGTCAACCAATAAAGCGCCAAGGTCTGTGGCGGCGTAGAGTTGTAGATTGGTTATTAGTCCATGGTCCATGGTCGATGGTCCATGGTCTTTACCAAAACTATAAGTTCTTTTAATAATCACAGGTATATCCAACTCCAGCTCTTCCATTTTGAAGAAGAAGGTACGCTGGTCTGGCATGCCGTGCAGGGCATCGGTCTCTAACACAAGCACCAATGTTTTGTCGAAAGGCAATGCCCCAAACTCGTCCGAATCAATATCGGCAGGTTTTAAACTTACTAAGTTTAAAGCTGATGAGCGGTCGGCATCCGGAGCAATATATTGCTGTAAAGTAAATAGCGGGTGGCAAAGGGTTTTATCTTTTAAACTTTTCCAGGTGTTATAATTATATAACTGCTTCAAGTTACCCGGCAAGGTAAACGACGGCAATTTATCCGCCATGTAAACAAAATCAACCGATTGCTCGGCCATGTTGTATTTATCCAATATGGGCGAATACAAATAACCTACCTCATTCAGTATCGCCGGGTCTTTCAGGTTAGCTTTTGATATATCGGCCACCACACGCGGCACCATGTGCCCGCCTATAAAAGCATTGGCCTCGTAAGTTTGGCGTTTCTTGTACTCATACGGATTATGTAGTCCATGGTCTATGGTCCATGGTCCATGGTCGCTTTCTGCTTTTTGCTTTTTGCTTTCTGCTTTTCGCTTACTATATCGTTCAACCAAAGCAATAGCCACCGGCGCCTCTGCTTCGGGTTCTTCGGTTAGGGATACACGGACGGTATCGCCCAGGCCATCTTCTAATAAAGTGCCAATACCAACGGCAGATTTAATGCGCCCGTCCTCGCCGTCACCGGCTTCGGTTACACCCAGGTGCAATGGATAATTCATCCCTTCGGCTACCATGGTCTCTACCAATAAACGGTAGGCCTGCACCATTACCTGTGGGTTGCTCGATTTCATGGAAACCACCAAATTTTGATAGTTCAGCATCTCGCACATCCTGATAAATTCCATCGCCGACTCTACCATTCCCTGTGGGGTATCGCCATAACGACTCATTATCCTGTCAGACAGCGAACCATGGTTAGTACCAATGCGCATAGCGGTGCCGTACTCTTTACAAACTTTTACTAATGGGGTAAATTTTTGGAAGATGCGTTCCAGCTCGCCTTTATATTCCAGGTCGGTATAGTCAAGCTGGTCAAATTTCTTTTTGTCGGCATAGTTCCCGGGGTTTACGCGGACTTTTTCTACTATACGGGCGGCTACTTCGGCAGCGTTGGGGGTAAAATGTATATCAGCCACCAGCGGAACGGTGTAACCGCGCTGGCGTAATTGCTTTTTAATTTCGGCCAGGTTTTGTGCCTCTTTAATGCTGGGTGCGGTAATGCGAACATACTCGCAGCCGGCATCAACCATGCGGATGGTCTGCTCCACCGTACCAATGGTGTCCATGGTATCAGTAGTGGTCATGCTTTGTATGCGGATAGGGTTATTGCCACCCATAGGCACATCGCCAATAGCAACCTCGCGGGTTATAAACCGCGAATATTGAGTTAACGAATTACAGTAACGGCCTTGCAGCAATTTTATAGCATCAGCACTCATGCAGGATTTTATTTTGAGATACAAATTTAAGGATTATTTAAAGATGCCCTTCTATTAAATAATAGCTATTTTTACAGTTGCAACCCGAAAGGGAAATTATATGAACGACGTATACTACATACAACAAGGCGAAGAAAAAATTGGCCCCTTTACTTTTGAGGAGCTGATAAAAAAGGATATTGATATTCATACCAGCATACTGGCACCAAAGGCCAGCGAATGGCAATACGCTTCGGAAATACCTGAACTTTACGAATATTTTGAAGCTAAAGATATTTACTTCCCAACGCTGGATAATTTGGCAAGCCCTGGCTGGCGTACACTGGCTTTTATTATAGATTATCTTTTATTATCTGTAATTGTTGAAGTAATAGCTCTGCAATTGGGCTGGGTTACTTTACCTACTAACGGTAAGTTTGTTTGGCCCGATAACGACACCATGTTTAAAATGCAGGCTTTATTTTATGGCATTTATTTAATTTATAATACCCTTTTTGAGCTAACCGGCTGGAAGGCTACTATTGGTAAAAAAATATGTGGGTTGCGTGTAATTGATGTTAATGGCGAGAAGATAACCCTACTGCAATCGTTGGGCCGTAATGTTGGGGCCATATTATCCATCGCTTTAACGATGGCGCCGTTTTTAAGTATTCTTGGCAGCGAATACAAACAGCAATGGTACGATAACCTGGCCAAGACCTACATGATAAGGATAAGGAAATAAAAAAAGCCCGGACAAATTAATGTTCGGGCTTTTGCTTTTATAAGTGATAAGGTTTGGGGTTTAGTAGCGTTTTACATTAAAGTCAGATACACCTCCGTTGATTTTAATGTTGAATTTATTAGTCGCACTGGCATAACCCGGTGTTTCATAACGATGATCGCCCACCTTATTAAAACCTTCAAAATCATCTGATGATAAACCGGTGTGTACATCTATACTTGCGGCTGCACCATGAGGTATTTTGATATCTACATCAGACGCACCGGTGTTAACCTTAACAGTGGTTACATTTAATGGCTGGCCAAATTTTACTTTAAATGATGCCGCGCCACCATCAATATGCACTGTGCGTATCTTAAATTTGGTTAGGTCAAAATCTAAATCGGTAGCACCTGCATTGATATCCAGTTCCCACTCAGGGTTTACATTCAATTTAAAAGTTGCCTTGTTTGACTTATTGTTATTAAAACCAAAGTTTTTAAACCGGTTGTTCCTCATCCTAAAATCAATTACTGATGATGAATCCGTTGTTGACGTGCTGAGTGTATGCTTTCCATAATACTCGCGTGCTTCTGCACTGAACAACTGGCTGGTGGTATCGTTTAGGCTGTAGCTGGTAGCACCACCATGTATATTTAGCCTTGCGGTGCGGATGCTATCGTTATAAGGCTCTTCAAAAAAGCGGGTACTTTCCCTTCCTACAACATCAGTATGCACTCTGTCACCATCGTCATCTATATCAAATTCATAATTGCCGCGTGGCCAAAAGCCAAACCTGTTTCCAAAATTTCCGAAAAACAACAAGCCAAAACCGCCTATTATAACGGCCAATTTTATACCCATTGCCCAGGGCGATTTGTTATTGGCAAATATTAAGTTAACCCCGGCAATTACAATAAATATGGGCCACAGGTGAAAGAAATTGCTCCAATGTATATCAATATATCCGTAGTTGCGCAGTAAAAAAACTGTGCCTAAAAGTACCAGTACTATACCCGGTATTAATTTATTGCTTCTCATAACTGTACGTTTGGTGGGTTATCGGTTGGTGTATCTTCCTGTTTCGGCTCATCCTCTTTTTTGTTAGTCCTGGCCCAGTTATCATCCTGCCATGGCTCTTTTTTACTGCCCGAAAAAATGAAGCCTAAACCTATAACTATTAATATTACAGGCCATAAGTCGCCAAAATCAACATCAGGAATAATATTTAGTTCATCCAGCAAAAAGAATGATCCTAATACAATTAATATCGCGCCCGCTATTACCGAAAAGTTTGATTTTTTCTTCACAGGGAAAGGCTCGGTTGGGTTATAGTAGCCCATTGGATCGGGCGGTACTTTATAATCTACCGTAGGGTCATTAAATATGTAATTCTTTTTAGGCAGTACTATCCATAATATAATGTAAGGTAAAAATCCAACGCCCTTCATTACCAGCGATGCTAAGAAAATGACACGTATAATGCTCACATCTATATTTAAATAGTCGGCTAAACCTGCGCAAACACCACCTATTACTTTGTGTTGTTCGTCTCTATATAGCTTTTTGTCCATTGTTTTATTTGTTTAATTGTTCTTTGTTTAAAGTTGGCCCTTAACAGGCTTAATTGTTATTTCGTCGACATTTGCGCCGGCACTCATTTTATAAATATTAATTATTGCCGAGGCAATATCTTCGGGTAAAACCATGCTGTTTTTGTCAACATCCTGGCCCTTCCATGAATCTGTTAATGTCGAGCCGGGTATTACTGCAGTAACTTTTATCCCATGCGGCTGCATTTCCAGTTTCATTACTTTATTAAGGCTTAACAGTGCGGCTTTACTTACGCTATAGCTGCCTGCTTCGGCAATTACATCTAACGCGGCTACCGAGCATATATTAAAAATATGTCCCTTGCCTGCCGCTATCATTTTTTTACCAAAAAATCGGTAAAGCTCATACGCGGGTATCAGGTTGGTATTCAGCATTTTTTCAAATGTGCCTTCGGGCTCATCCAATATTCCGGAATATTGATAAGTACCCAAATTGTTTACCAGTACATTAATATTTCCCAGGTCAGCTTCGGCAGCTTTTGCAAATTGCAACAACTCTTGCCTTTTGCTTCCATCCGCCACGGCGGTAAAAACCTTAATGCCGGGGTTAATTTGCAGCAGTTCGCTTTTAAATGCCGACAGATCATCCTGGTTACGAGAGCAAACGGCAATGTTTACGCCTTGCTTTGCAAATGCAATAGCTATTGCACGGCCCATGCCTTTGGTTGCTCCGGTTATTAACGCGTTTTCCATAAAATAAAAGTAGATATATTTAACACAAGTGTCGTATGTAAATCGGGGAAAGACGGGTATTTGTCGGTGAAATAAATATTTTAACAGGATAAAAATCCATACTTAATTTATACCTATCAAGGATAGCCGGGCTTTATGAATGAATTGTAAAATATTTGAACATTGTGGTTAATTATAATTAATGATTTTACATTTGAACTAATGGACAGTTGTTGTATC
>CAZTAU010000038.1:0-37591 GCA_964611565.1 uncultured Mucilaginibacter sp.
CGGAGGCTGTTACTTTACCTTAGATGCAAAGTAACCAAACATCAAGCCGGAAAAAACCTTCCGCCCACAAGCAAAACTCCCTGGCCCGGTTTTCCGGCAGGCCTTTGCCCGCTTATGTTCTCGGTGGTGTTAGGTGTTTACGTGCTTATTAATTTGTTTTTTATAGGTGTTCATGAGGTCGCTGCGCTTAGTTTTTGGTTCTTTTGGTGTCAAGACAAAAGGACTAGGCCTCTGCGGCAACTGAGCGGCGGATGTTTCAATCTGGGAATACATACCTCTGCGAAGCAACCAAATATCGGGCTTTTAAAAATTAAAGTGGTGACAGAAGTGTGTCAGCAGGGCTGTTTAGTGTAAAAAACCAACGATAAAAACATGGTTAACACATTTTGAATGGTTAATTTTATAACTATTTGATTATCAATAAAATAATCAAATAAAATTCCAAAATGTGTTAAGTTGTGTTAACGCAGGTTAATAAACGGTTATTTCGCCGCGTATGTCGGTTTCTAACAGCCGCTTAACTTCTTTAGGGTCGTCCAGCTGGCCCAGCAGGTGCATCATTTTGGTAACGGCGCTCTCGTAGGTCATGTCGTAACCGTTGGCTACGCCAATATCCTTTAAATGCTTGCTGGTTTCGTAGCGGCCCAGTTCAACCGTACCTACCTTACATTGCGAGATATCCAATATTACCTTACCGCCATCAATAGCAGCTTTAAGCAGGTCAATAAACCATTGGTCGGTAGTGGTATTGCCCGCGCCGAAGGTTTCCATTACTATACCGCGTACCGGGGCATTAAGAATGGCCTCAACCACCTTAGGGCTAATGCCGGGGTAAAGTTTTAGCACGGCAACGTCGCTCACCAGGTTTTTGTGTACCTGTAGTTTGTCTTCGGGTTTGGGCACGCGTATATCGTTCACGCTAAATCTTAAATGCACACCCGACTCAGCCAAAATAGGGTAATTAGGCGAGCGGAATGCCTCGAACTTAGAGGAGTTATATTTAAACGAGCGGTTGGCCCTGAATAGCTTGTAATCAAAATAAATACATACTTCGGGCACGCGGGCCAGATCGCCTTTTTTGGCGTTGGCAATTTCAATGGCCGTCATCAGGTTCTCCTTAGCATCCGTCCTGATAGCGCTTATAGGCAACTGCGAACCCGTGAAAATAACCGGCTTGGCCAAATTCTTCAGCATAAAGCTTAATGCCGATGCCGTGAACGCCATCGTATCTGATCCATGCAGAATTACAAAGCCATCAACTGTGTCATAATTACTTTCAATTAATCCTGCCAGCTGGCTCCAAATAGCCGGGTTCATGTTTGATGAGTCAATAATTTCTTCGAACGAGTGTACCTTGATCTTGCAGTTTAGTTTCTCCAATTCGGGTACATTATCCATTATCTGCTCAAAGTTGATAGGCTTGAGCGTTTTGGTAACCGGATCGGTCATCATACCTATGGTGCCACCGGTATAGATGATAAGTATTTGACTCATAAGGTCGGGGTTATTAGAGTAATAGCTTCAACAAATAACGTCCTCACACACCAAAAATTTTCTTTGAATTTGCCGTAGTGATGTCGGCCACTGCCTCCAAACTAGTTTGGTAAACATCGGCTACCTTTTGGGCAACATAAATCAAATAAGAACTTTCATTGGGTTTACCCCTGTGCGGAACGGGTGTAAGATACGGAGAATCCGTCTCTAAAACGATATGGCTTAAATCAATTTGCGGTAAAATTTTATCCAGTCCGGCATTCTTGTAAGTCACCACGCCGCCTATACCCAGATAAAAACCAAGGTCGATAACTTTTTTTGCCTGCTCTAAATTGCCTGTAAAGCAATGAAATATGCCACGCAGGTCGTCGCCCTGCTCTTGTTCCAGCACTTCAAAAACCTCGTCAAACGCGTCACGGCAATGAATAACTATAGGCAGGTGTAAACTTTTGGCCCAGGCAATTTGCTGCTTAAAAGCGGCTACCTGTTGGGGTAGGGTGGTTTTATCCCAATACAGGTCGATGCCAATTTCGCCAATGGCGTATATTTTATGGTTTTGGTGCGATGCTTTGATGGCGGCTAATACTTGTTCCCAATCCTCCTTAACCGAGCAGGGGTGAAGCCCAAGCATTGGGAAACAGGTGCCGGGATAAGCATCGACTAAATCATATACCTGTGTTACTGATTCCACATCCACATTAGGTAAAAACAGTCGGTTGATATGATGATCAAAACAGCGCTGCATGAGTTCGGCCCGTTTTTGTGTGTCGGTTTCATAATACAGGTGGGTATGGGTATCAGTTAACAACATGCTGCAAAAATAAAAAAGCCTTCCTGGTTACAGAAGGCTTTTTGTTTAGCTTTTTTTCTTTGGTGCGACGGTTGTCTTTTTAACGGTTGTCGACTTAGTAGCTGTAGTTTTTTTAGCCGTTGTGGTTGATTTTTTAACCGCGGCTTTGGCCATAGGTTTTTTAGCAGGTATAACCTTCACCAACTGTACATCAAATATCAGGGTACTGAAAGGTTTGATATCCTCGCCTGCGCCACGTTCGCCATATGCTATTTTTGATGGGATAACAAAGGTTGCTTTTGCACCCTCGCCCAGTAGTAATAATCCTTCGTCCCATCCGGGTATGACCATGCCCTGACCTACTCTAAAAGCTATAGGCTCGTAAGTGCGACCGGGTTGTACTAATCCACCTGCTTTAGCATCAGCTTCAATGCTCGAGTCAAATACCTTGCCTTCTACGGTGCGTCCGGTATAATTTACCTGTACGCTGTCACCGGCAACCGGCTTGCGTTTGATAGATGGCGCTGTAATTCTATATTTTAAGCCCGATGCGGTAGTGGTTAATGCTAAACCTTTATCAGTAATATACTTGTTCATGTCGGCAGTTTCTTTTGCTGCCAGGCCATCCATCATTGCTTTTCTTTCGCCGATAGCTTCATCCAATGATTGTACTTTTTCAACTTTAATTAAGCATGATATAAAACTACCCTTAGGCAAAAATGCTGGGCGCTGCGCCTCATTGTTTTTAAATATCGAGTCGGTGCTAACCTTTACCAACGCGCTATCCTTTTCGGCTAATAAGGGAAATACATCCATTAAATCACCTTGTGGTTGTACCTTAACCTGTACCGGGTTACCCGCAGTATAGCTGCTATAAAGAATAGAATCTTTGGCAGTTTTTTGAATTACATGGAAGGTAATAATATCATCCAATTTTACTTTTCGGCCGTTGTTGGTGGTTAATATTTGTAATTGCGAGCCTGTAGCAGTAACCTTAACAGGTGCCTGGGCGTTTGTATTAATTGCTAACGCAATAGTTGCCAGAAATAAGATATATCTTTTCATAATTAAAAAAGCCTTCCTGCTTTAACAGGAAGGCTATATGTGTAATGTTTTATTTTGCTGCAGTTGGAGGTACTCCTTTTATAATATCAACAATCTCTACATCAAAAGTAAGCGGAGTAAACGGCGCTATCATTTGGTTACCCTGCTCGCCATAAGCTAAGTTTGATGGTATTACAAAACTTGCTTTTGCGCCTTTATTTAATAGTTGCATACCTTCATCCCAGCCGGTTATTACAGCTCGTTGTCCAACTACGAAGCGTATAGGCTCATACGGGACCTGGGGGTTAACTGTTTTAGCTTTTTCAGCTTCAGCTTTAATGTTGGTATCAAATAGTTTTCCGTTAAAAAACCTGCCTACATAATTTACAACTGCTGTGTCGCCTATAGCAATTGCAGGGCCCGAGCCTGGCTTGGTAATTATATAACGCAAGCCTGATGCGGTTTTGTTATAGGTTAATTTAGTGCCAGCAATATAGCTTTCTATCTTTTTAGGTTCGCCGGTTTTTTCAGCTTCTTTTAGCGTATTAACATAGCTGGTAACATTGTCCTGGAACACCTGGTCGGTCAATTTTCCCTTAGGTATTACTTTCTCTACTTTAATATCGTAAACAAGGTATTTGCCTTTAAAGTTTGGAGGTCTTGGTCCGCCCTTGAATAGTGAATCGGCCGAAATTTTTATAGTAGCGCTATCGCCTTCACTTAATAAAGCAATTCCCGAAAAAACATCACCTTTAGTTTGTGGTGCCTGCAGAAATAAAAATTGAGGATGACCTGAGTCATAAGTGCTAAACAGCACCGAGTCGCCATCGTTTTTTGCTACAACATTCAGGCTTGCAAAATCACCTACTTGTAAAACTGGTGTGTTTTTGTCGGTATGGATATTATATAATAAACCACTGTCGCCTTTTTTAAATCCGCCATTACAACTTGCTAACGCCGCGGCTGCAAGTGCTAAAAACATTAAGTTTTTTTTCATTTTTATTGTATTAATAGTTTTTTATACTCAGGTAAAATTAATTTAAATTGGTTAATAACTTCTTCCAGGCTATCAGATGATTGACCTCCTGCTGCATTACGGTGTCCGCCGCCGCTAAAATACTTTTTACATATTTCATTGGCCGGGAATTCGCCCTTTGAACGTAAAGATAGCTTTACTTTATCATCGCGCTCTACAATAAACGCAGCTAAGCGTATGCTGGCTATGGCCAATGCATAGTTTACAATGCCTTCGGTGTCGCCGGTATTAACACCATATTTTTCAATATCTTGTTTGTTGACTGCAATTATAGCGGTATTATATTCAGGAAGCACCTCTAAACAATTGGTCAGGCAATGGCCCAAAAAGCGCAGGCGATTCTCGTTCGCGCTGTTATATACCAGTTCATGTATGCGCCAGTTTACCGCGCCTGCATCAATCAAATCGGCAACAACACGGTGCACGGCAGATGTAGTATTTGGTAGCCTGAACGAAGCAGAGTCTGTCATGATACCTGTATATAAACAGGTAGCCACATCGGCATTTATTAATTCTTTATGGTTAAGGTAATTGGTAATAAAATCATATACCAATTGGGCTGTAGCACAGGCTTTAATATCCCAATGGCGGTAATCATCAAAATCTTCGGGTTCCAGGTGATGGTCTATCATCACCTTTAGGGCTTTGCTTGCTCTAACCAATTCGCCCATTTCATTAATGCGGCTTAGGTTATTAAAGTCTAAACAAAATATAAGTGCTGCGTTGGCAATCAAATCTGCCGATTGCTGTGTGTTTTCAGTATAGATAATAACATCTTCGTTGCCCGGCATCCAGGTTAAAAAATCCGGGTAATCTGTCGGGGCAATAACTTTGGCATGGTGGCCAAGCTGTATCAAATAATGATATAAACCTAAAGATGAGCCCATAGCATCGCCATCAGGTTTATGATGGGTAGTAATTACTATTTGCTGCGGAGTAGCTAAAAGGTCAATAAGAGAGACTAAGTCTAACATTCAAATTTTAAAAGAGTTGCAAAGCTAAAATAAATTAATATAAACCAATTACTATAATAAAAAAAGGTTTCAGCGTTCGGGCTTAAAACCCTATTTTTGCGGCAATTGAATAATATACATGGAAAATAATAAAACATTTACAATGATCAAGCCCGATGCTGTTGCCAATGGCCACATCGGTGCTATTTTAGATAAGATTACCAAAAGCGGTTTTAAAATTGTGGCTTTAAAATACACCGCATTAAGTGCAGAAAAAGCCGGGGAATTTTACAGTGTACATAAAGAACGCCCTTTTTACAAAGCTTTAGTTGAGTTTATGTCATCGGGCCCAATTGTGGCTGCTATTTTAGAGAAAGATAACGCTATTGAAGATTACCGTAAACTAATTGGTGCTACTGACCCGTCAAAAGCCGAGCCGGGTACCATACGTAACCTGTTTGCTAAATCAATTGATGCTAACGCGGTACATGGTTCAGATTCTGATGAAAATGCTGCTATTGAAGGTAATTTCTTCTTTTCAGCCTTCGAAAGGTTTTAAGAGAATTTGATTGCAATAGAAAGGTTCAAGCCCGATAAGGGTTTGGACCTTTTTGTTTTAGGCTAAAGAAAAATGATCTCATCTATTACCGTCCACTTAGCCTCTTCATTTATCTTCTCAATGATCTGCCCACGCATCATCATCAACTCGTTTTTTATGACGGATGATTCAATACGGAGAAAGAGTTTTTTATCGTGGATAAAAAGCTCTTTAGTACGGTTGGCTACTGCTTTACCTACAAACTGCGGCCAGTGCGCTATAATGCCGGTTTCATCAAACTTGCGCTTAATTTTATAAACCTGCATCATTTGCTCAATAGCTTCTTTTAACGATTTATCGTTGGCTTTACGCATCTATCTCACCCTCCTTAACCATAAATAGTTTAACAGGTACGTTAATATCCTTAAAAATATTCTCCACCCTTGAGGTACTGGTATCCGTAATAAAAACCTGCCCGAAGTTGTTGTTGGATACCATTTGCATTAGCTTGGTTACCCGCAGGTCATCCAGTTTATCAAAAATATCATCTAACAATAGCAAAGGTTTAAACCCTTTTTTTTGAGTAAGGAAGCTATATTGCGCTAATTTTAATGCTATCAAAAAAGATTTTTGCTGACCCTGCGACCCAAATTTTTTCATGGGCATACCATGTATAGAAAACTGCAGGTCATCGCGGTGAATGCCGGATGTGGTCCGTTCCAGCACCCGGTCTTTTTCTATGTTTTTCTTTAATAATTCAGCCAGGTCATTTTGCAATAACTGCGATTCGTAGGTTAATGAAACTAACTCGGCATCGCCGCTTATAAATTGATAGTGCTGGTTAAATATGGCGGTAAATTCCTCCATAAATACCTTGCGTTTTTCAAAAATACGGCTGCCCGATGCTACCAATTGTTCGTCCATCACCTCCAGCAAACCGGGGTCATACCTGCCCGTAGAAGCAATGGTTTTTAATAGCGCGTTACGGTTAAGTAATACCTTATTATACGCTATCAGTTCATCAAGGTATTGGTTATCTGTTTGGGATATTACATTATCAATAAACTTGCGCCGTTCTTCGCTGCCTTCAATAATGATACTAGTATCATATGGTGATATCATCACCAAGGGCAATAAACCAATATGATCTGCCAGGCGCTGATAATCCTTTTTGTTGCGTTTAAATTGTTTTTTTTGATTGCGTTTAACCGAGCAGGCAATAGCCTCCTGCTTATCATCGCGGTTAAATGAGCCGGTAATGATAAAAAAATCGGCCCCTTGTTTTATTTGCTGGCTATCAATAGGGTTAAAATAGCTTTTACATAATGATAGGTAGTGTATAGCATCCAACAGGTTGGTTTTGCCCGCGCCATTATTACCCATAAAGGCGTTTACGCCCTCGCTAAGGCTTAATTCGGCCTGGGCATAATTTTTAAAATTGATAACTGATAGTTGTTGCAGATACATATATGCGTGCTTCAAATTTAGCACTTTACCACGGTGCTTTTTACTATCGGCCATATTAAAATTAGCGGGATAAGTATTTAAATAAAAAGCTATTGCTAAAACTTTTTAAATAATGTAGTTTTGCAAACTTTAATAATTTACAATAGAAATGTCAAAAGACCAAGCGACTACCAACGTCAGTACTAGTAATGCCGAATTTGGGCAAACCGGAAGATTTGTGCGCGACAATCAAAAAAGCTTAACATTTATAGCTGCGGCTATAGTGGCTATGATCATTATATACATAGCCTACCAAAAATTATATTTAGCGCCGCGTGAGGCTGATGCAATTAACCAAATGTATGTTGCGCAGGATTTTTGGGCCAAAAAAGAGTGGGATAAAGCTATTAAAGGCGATGCCGGTTACCCGGGGTTAGAAAAAATTGTAAGTGAGTACAGCAATACTAAAGCTGCAAACCTGGCCTATTATTACTTAGGCATTGCTTATTTAAATAAAGGTGAATTCCGCAAGGCTATTGATAATTTAACTGCTTACAGGGGCGATGATAGCATGATAGCTGCACAAGCATTAGGTAATACAGGCGATGCTTATGTGGAGTTAAAAGATTACGATAAAGCAGAAACCTATTTTAATAAGGCGATAGATAAAGCAAAAAATAAGTTTTTATCACCTATGTATTTAAAAAAATTAGGATTGGTTTATGAAGCCACTAACGATAATAAATCGGCAAGTGAGGCTTACAAAACCATTAAATCTGATTATCCTGAAAGTACCGAAGCGCAAAGCATAGACGAGTATATAGCTCGTGCGGAAGCGAAATTGTAGTGATCAGAGATTAGTTAATTAGTGATTAGTAATGTCGCTAATTAACTAATCTCCATTCTCTAATCTCTAATCACTAACCATGGCTTCTCATTTAAAAAATCTATCTGATTTTACCGGGACCGCAGCTATACCATCTGCGGCAGCCTATAAGTTTGGCATTTTGGTATCTGAGTGGAATACCGAGATAACTAATGCCTTATACCAGGGTGCATACCAAAGCCTGATTAGTCACGGTGCTTTACCTGCCAATATTTATAGCCATACCGTACCGGGTAGCTTTGAGTTAACCGCCGGTGCCGATATTTTGTTAAAAAGTATGGATGTTGACGCGGTAATATGCCTGGGTTGCGTTATACAAGGCGAAACCAAACACTTTGATTTTATTTGTAATGCGGTTGCCAATGGCTTAAGTAACGTGGCCATAAAATATTCAAAGCCGGTTATTTTTGGCGTGTTAACTACTGATAATCAACAACAAGCTATTGACAGGTCTGGCGGTAAACATGGCAATAAAGGGGACGAGGCAGCCGTTACTGCTATAAAAATGATTAGCTTAGCTAACAATTTAATTGTATAATTCGTATAATTACCAATTATGAAAAAATTGATCTACATAGCCCTGATAGCTACCCTTGCCATGGGCAGCCTTTCTTCTTGTTCAAATAAACTTTGCCCGGCTTACGGTTCGTACCCACGCGGTGGCCGCTAACAGTTAAATGTCATTTTTATAATTAGCTTCAAACTTACCCGGCTTTGAGTTGTAATTTTGTAGGAGTATTATAATTATATGAATTGGACACAACTGCAATCAACCGATCAGCTTAACGAAATAAAAAATTTACCGGGCTACAGCATCATATTTAAACACAGTACCCGATGCTCCATCAGCATGATGGCTAAAAGGCGGTTCGAGTTGGATTGGGACTCGCTGCCTGAAGAAATACCACTTTACTTTTTGGACCTGATACAATACCGCGAAATATCCAATCAAATTGCGCAATTATTTCAGGTATACCATGAGTCGCCCCAATTGCTTTTAATTAAAGATGGCGAATGCATACTCGACCAATCGCATGGCGGTATATCGATTGATGAGGCGTTGACAGTGATTAGTTAATCATAAAGATTGAAGATTAGGGATTAAAGATTAGTAAAAGAAATAAGCAATTAATCTTCAATAGCTAATCTTTTATTCCCATCCAAAATCAATTGTCTTTATTACATCAGGATGCAGGCTTACATGAACCGGACAGTTTAAAGCAGCATGTTCTAATATTTTCTTTTCCTTATCGGTATAAGTTTTTGGGAATTTAAGGTTTACTACAACTTCTGCTACACGACGCGGGTTGGCAGCCATTACTTTGGTAACTTCTGCCTCGGTACTATCTATGTTAATGTCATGCACATCAGCCGCTATACCCATAGTGGTTAATATACAGCTCGCCAATGACTCGGCTAGAAGATCGGTTGGAGAAAATGCTTCGCCCTTACCTTTGTTGTCAGTAGGCGCATCCGTAATAATTTTTGTGCCCGATTGCAGGTGGGTGGCTTCGGTTCGTAACCCGCCAAGATAGGTAGTATGTATAGTTGCCATAATTATTTGTTGATGAACAAATTTAGCATCTTTAAAATACTTCATTCTATCAAACCATTGTAATATTCCTAATAATGCTAATTATTGCAGACAGCCTTTAGGGCGTTATGGTGTTTTTAACTACTTTTGTTTTATGATTGATTTGCCGGTAGTTCCTGTTAACCAACCACAACGCAAGCCCGACTGGCTGCGGGTAAAACTACCCGTAGGTAAAGAGTATGCGCATGTGCGTAGTTTGGTTGATACACATAAGCTGCATACCATTTGCGAAAGTGGTAATTGCCCCAATATGGGCGAATGCTGGGGTGCTGGTACGGCAACGTTCATGATCTTAGGTAATATTTGTACCCGCTCATGCTCATTCTGCGCGGTTGCCACCGGCAGGCCATTGGCGGTTGATATGGACGAACCTAACCGTGTAGCCAATTCGGTAAAGTTAATGCAAGTAAAACACTGTGTAATTACCTCGGTTGACAGGGATGATATTAAAGATGGCGGTTCCATCATCTGGGCCGAAACTATAAATGCTATCCGCCGCGAAAGCCCGGAAACTACTTTAGAAACTTTACTGCCTGATTTTAGAGGCATTTGGGAAAACCTGGAGCGCGTTTTAGAAACCCGCCCCGAAGTTGTATCTCATAACCTGGAAACAGTAAGACGTTTAACCAAAGAAGTGCGTATACAAGCGAAGTATGACCGCAGTTTAGAGGCTTTAAGCATTATATCAAAAGCGGGTTTACGCACCAAATCGGGCATAATGCTGGGTTTGGGCGAAAAGGAAGAGGATGTTTTAGAGGCGATGGATGACCTGCTGCAAGCAGGTGTTCAAATTCTTACATTAGGCCAATATTTACAGCCAACACGTAATCATCATCCGGTAATAGACTGGATACACCCTGATCAATTTAATTTTTACAAACAAATTGGCCTCGATAAAGGTTTTAGGTACGTTGAAAGCGGCCCGTTGGTGCGCTCATCTTATCATGCCGAAAAGCATTTATTTGAAATTTAATAAGCCGAAACTCATTGAGTAGAAAGAAACTATCCCTTTCAGAAGAAGAATTAGTACTTGCCTTAGGCAACCGTGAGAAGGTGGCTATTGAAGCGCTGTACGATATGTACTCGGCTTCATTATACGGGGTAATCTCAAGAATTGTATTAGATACCCCAACTGCCGAGGATGTTTTGCAAGAAACTTTTGTGAAAATTTGGAATTCTTTTTCGAGCTATAGCGCCGACAAAGGGCGTTTATTTACATGGATGGTTAATATTGCCCGTAATTTGGCTATTGATAAGATAAGATCTAAAGATTTTAAGAACCAGGCCAAAAACCATGAGCTTGAAAATAACGTAACTTTTATTGACGAACAAAGAAATACAGTTTACAAACCTGAGTTAATGGGCATAAAGGACCTGGTGTCGACATTAAAGCCCGAGCAAAAGTCAATACTTGACCTGGTTTATTTTAAAGGCTATACCCATGTGGAGGCAGCCGAAGAATTAGGGATACCGCTTGGTACCATAAAAACCCGTTTAAGGATGGCGATAATTGAACTTAGGAAAAACTTTAATTGAAGGTATAATTAGTGGACAAAGTACAGGCATATATAGAATCGGGCATATTGGAGCTTTATGTTTTGGGGAACGTAAGCCCCGAAGAAAAGCTGCAAGTGGAGGAGATGATGGCCGCGCACCAAACAGTGAGGGCCGAGGTGGATGAGATAGAGCGTGCCATGGAAGTATATGCGCATAAAAATGCTATTGAACCGGCAGCCGATAAACGCACACATATTTTAAACAGCCTGGTTACTAACTTGGCTGATGATAATATTTTCTCATTAAAACAGAAGGACGATAATGTTATAGCATTACCGCGAGCAAATAATTTTTATAAATATGCTTTTGCTGCATCAGTAGCTTTATTGCTGGGTGTATCTATCACTTTGTATAATGTATATAACAAATTGGAGCAATCGAATGACCAATTATTAGCTTTATCTCAGCAGAATCAGCAATTTGCAAAAACGGTAAGCTTAAAAGAGCAGCAAATAAGTGTTTTCAGAGACCCTGCATTTAAATTACTACGTTTAAAAGGCACAGAAAAAAGCCCGGATGCCGGTTTAACCATTGCCTGGAACCCTAAGAGTAAAAAGGTAATGATTGACATGGTAGATATGAAACTTCCTTCAACTGATGAAGCTCATCAATACCAGCTATGGGCCATTGTAGAGGGAAAACCGGTGGATCTGGGAGTATTTAATAAGCCGGTTATAGATACTGCCGACATGGTAGAAATGAAGTCGGTAGCCTTAGCACAAGCATTCGCTGTAACGCGCGAACCTAAAGGAGGCAGCAAAAACCCAACAATGGATGAAATGGTGGTTATCAAGGCTTTATAGCCCATTTAGGCAAAATATTTTTTGTTTTCGTGTAACACTTTGTAAAATGTATACGTCTTATAGATAACTTACTTCAAGTATTTGTTCTTTATAAGATCAGTTAATAGTAATATTAGAAAAAGACGGATGTGTTACTTGCATCCGTTTTTTTATGCCATTAATTTGGCCATAGTTACGGGTAAATGTTCGGCCAATTGGCTCGGTAGTACCACGTTTAATTTATTGGGCAGGGCCAATTCATCCCCGGCTTTTCCGTGTATATAAGCACCAATAAGGCAAGCCTCTTGCGGTGTATATTTTTGAGCCAGTAATGAAGTTATTATACCTGTAAGTACATCGCCCATGCCGCCAATTGCCATTGCCGGGTTACTGGTCGAATTAAAATAAATTTGGCCTTCTGGCGTAGCGTTTATAGTATAATCGTTTTTTAGCAGAATGTAGATGTTATATTCCTGCGCCTTTTTAATGGCGGTTTGTATACGTTGCCACCAACTGGTATGCTTGCCAAATAAGCGGTCAAACTCTTTCATGTGTGGCGTTAAAATGCTTCTGGCAGGTAGAGTTTTTAATAGCGATTGGTTTTCGGCTAATAAATTAATTCCATCCGCATCAACAACTATAGGTTTGTTATAATTAGTTAAAACACCTTTTAGTAAGGTTAATGCTTCATCATCTTTCCCTAACCCGGGGCCTATTCCAATAGCACTGTATTGATCCCACTTAATTTCAGGCAGTTCATCCCTTTTACGAATGATGGCCATTAGTTCGGGCATGTATGTATTTAAGGCGGTAAGTCCACTTTCGGGAATACAAGCGGTGGTTAAGCCTGTTCCTGCATAAGCACAGGCTGCAGCGGTAAGCAATGCTGCTCCCATGGTTTTATCGTGCCCGGCAATTAGTAAAGCATGCCCATAAGTCCCCTTGTTGCTAAACCGACGACGAGGTTTTAATAGTTTCCTGATATCACATTCTTCTAGCAATTGGTAAGGCGAATTTAGCGATTGTATAAATCCTTCATCTAAACCAATATTCACCGCCTCCCAGCATTTAATTGCCGCTGCAGATTCAGGCAATAAAAAATTGATCTTGGTCTGCTGAAAGGTGATCACCAGGTTGGCTTTGATAGCCGTTGTTTCCGGGTTAATCTCCCCTTCAGTAAAAAATCCGGTGGGTACATCAACAGCAAGTACTGTTTTTTGCAAGCTGTTTATATATTCAACCAGCTTTTTATAATTTCCGGTAAGTGGTTTGTTTAAGCCACTTCCTAACAGGGCATCTATAATAATATCGCTGTTTTCAACAGGAAGGTCCTCTTCGGGTTTTAATGAAATTATAGGTATGCCTGTATTGCACAGCCACCTTAAATTGCCGTTAAAGTCTGCTGAGGTTTTATCAGTATACCTGGCAATTTTTACATTGATATTTTTGTATTGATGATTTTTTAAAAGCCGTGCAATAGCTAAGCCATCACCGCCATTATTGCCCGTGCCGCAATAAACACTAATACTTTGGTTTTTATCAGGATAACAATTAACAAACCAGCTTAAAAATGCTTTTGACGCACGTTCCATCAAATCAATTGATGATACCGGTTGATTGGCTATGGTATAAGCATCAGCTTCGCGTATCTGTTGGGCGGTGAGTAATGGCAGCATATTTTATAAATTTACGGTTTATGCTTTTTGTTTTGATGGTATCGGCATATAATTATTAATATTACCAAAATGAGATTATTGCTTTCTTTTCTGTTGTTATGCTTGTGTTTTAGTTGTGCCACTAAAACCAATAAACCCATGCTTTACATTAGCTTGGATAATAATAAGCAAGAACTTAAAATCACCGGACTAAGCAATGCCATTGTGCAGGATATCAACCGTGATACCACCACTAATAAATGGCAGCAGTTGATACAGGTTTACCGTATGCCGGTGGATGTTGATATGAAGGACTTTCAACCTATACAGCCAGGTAAATATTTGGTTAAGGATAGTGTTATATTTTTTAAGCCAGATACACCTTTTGCACAGCAGCAAACCTATTTTGTACGCTACTACCATTATGAAGAAGATCGAAGTATATGGAGTTTTATAAAAGGCGAACGGCGTGCCGGAAAAACCAACTACACTGATTTGATTTTTAAGCAATAGCGCTTGAAAAATCAATAACTTTGCTTATATTTGCATTCAATAATACAGAGGGGGCCGTTTGCCCCCTCTTTTTATTTATCAATTAATCCCAAATAGTTAAGGGAAACTGATATGAATATTGAAAAGAAGGTAACGGAATTAGCTGAAGAGAAAATAGCCGAACTGGCCCGGCCCGATCTGTTTTTGGTTGATGTGAAAATGCACGGCAACGGAAAACTGATGATCCTGGTAGATGGCGACAATGGAGTTGGCATTGCCGATTGTGCAGCAATAAGCCGATATGTGGGTTTTAAGCTTGAAGAAGAAAATGTGATAGAAACCGCTTATAATTTAGAGGTTTCATCGCCGGGAATTGATTTTCCGCTTTCATCGCAAAGGCAATACAATAAAAACATTGGGCGCGAGTTAGCTATAAAAATGGCTGACGGGGCTAAGCGAGAGGGTAAATTAACCGCGGTTAATGAAGCTGCTATCACTATTGAAGAAAAAATTAAACAAAAAGGGAAAAAGGCTGAGATCATTGAAAGCGTTATCCCCATTGAGCAAATAACAGAAACAAAGGTTTTAATATCATTTAAGTAAAAAAATGAGCAATATTAATTTGATCGACTCTTTCCAGGAGTTTAAGGACTTTAAAAACATTGATCGTCCAACGATGATGAGTGTGCTGGAAGATGTGTTCAGGAGTATGATCCGCAAAAAATTCGGCACCGACGAAAATTGCGACGTGATTGTTAACACAGATAATGGTGACTTGGAGATTTGGCGTACCCGTAAGGTGATGGAAGATGGTTTTAGCGAGGATGATGACTTAGAAATTGAGTTGGCAGAAGCAAAAACTTTAGATCCTGACCTGGAAGTGGGTGACGAGTATATTGAGCAGATCACTTTAGAAGATTTTGGCCGTCGTGCTATTCTAGCTGCCCGCCAAACACTGGTGTCTAAAATATTAGAACTGGAGAAAGACGAGATATTTAAAAAATATAAAGATCGCGTAGGCGAGATCGTTACCGGCGAGGTTTACCAGGTTTGGAAAAAAGAAACGTTAGTATTGGATGATGAGGGTAACGAGTTGTTGTTACCTAAAACAGAACAAATACCTGCCGATTACTTTAAAAAAGGCGACAGCGTTAAAGCTATTGTTCATAAAGTGGATATGCTGAACAGCAACCCTAAGATCATTATATCACGTACCGCGCCCGAGTTTTTACAACGTTTGTTTGAACTGGAAGTGCCTGAGATATTTGACGGGTTGATCACCATCAAAAAAATTGTACGCGAGCCGGGCGAAAGAGCCAAGGTAGCTGTAGAATCGTATGATGATCGTATCGATCCGGTGGGTGCTTGCGTGGGCATGAAAGGATCACGTATACACGGTATTGTACGCGAATTGAAAAACGAGAATATTGACGTTATAAACTATACCAACAATATTCAGCTATATATTCAGCGTGCTTTATCGCCTGCTAAGATCACTTCTATTAAACTAGATGATGAGAAAAAAACAGCGGCGGTATATTTAAAACCTGATCAGGTATCATTAGCTATCGGTCGCGGTGGACATAATATTAAACTGGCCGGTAAATTAACAGGTTATGAAATTGATGTTTACCGCGAAGCGGATGAGCATGACGAGGATGTGGATATTGAAGAGTTTTCAGATGAGATTGAAAGCTGGATAATTGATGAATTTAAACGCATTGGTTTAGATACAGCAAAATCAGTATTAGCATTAACCGTAGGTGAACTTGTTAAACGTACTGATCTGGAAGAAGAAACAGTTAAAGATGTTTTATCTATCCTACAGGCCGAGTTTGAATAAATAGCTATAACCAAATATTAAAATCGTATTTTTGCAATAAACAAAGCGGAGAAAGAAATAATAAATGTCAGAAGACAAATCCATAAAATTATTTAAAGCAGCAAAAGAGCTGAATATCGGTACAGGTACTATCGTTGACTTTTTAGCGTCAAAGGGTTTCAAAATTGAAAAGCAACCTAATGCTAAAATTGAGGGCGAAATGTATGATGTGCTGTTGAAAGAGTTTGCTGTTGATAAAAGTATTAAGGAAGAAGCCAAGCAGATCAGTATAGGAAAGATCAGAAAAGAAGAGCCGGGCCAGCTTCCAGAAAAACCGGTTGAGGCACGCCGCTCAAGAGACTTTGAGAACGAAGAGATACTGATAAAAAACGCAGGGCAATTTAACGCGCCACCCGCTGAAAAACCAAAACCTGAACCCGTAGCCGAAAAACGTGAAGAACGTAATGAGGTATTACCTGGTGTAAAAGTTGTTGGCAAAATAGACCTGGATGCTAAAAAAGCAACTCCGCCGCCTGTTGAAAAGAAAGAAGAAAAAGCAGAGCCAGTTAAGGAAGCAGTAGCTCCAAAACCAGAACCTGTAATAGAACAACCTAAGCAACCCGAACCGGTTGCAGAAGTTAAAGAGGAACCTAAAAAAGAGGCAGTACCTGTAGCTCCAAAAGCTGAAGCACCTGTTGCGGTTCCACCTGTTGCTCCTGTGGTAACAGAGGATGCGAATGAAGATCAACCCAATGAAGTTATACGCGCTAAAGCCGAAAGATTAACCGGCCCTAACGTTATTGGAAGGATACAACTACCGGCTGATGCGCCTAAGCGTAACCCGATAGCTTCATCATCCAATACCAGCGCAGATCACAAGCGTAAAAGAAAACGTAAGGAAGGTGGTGGAAATCCTAATCAGCAAGGTGCTCCTGGCCAACCGCAAGGTGGTGGTGCAGGTCAGCCGCCGCAAGGTAACGTAAGCGCTAACCGTCCCGATTTCAGGAACCGTGCTAATAATGGTATAACTCCTCCGGGAGGTAACCGCCCGGATTTCAGAGGAAACCGTAATACTACAGGAAATACCGGAGGTCCTAAAGAGGAACCTTCAGAAAAAGATATACAAGATCAAATTAAGGCAACTTTAGCCAGGTTAAGTGGTGCCGGTAAATCCGGTAAGTTTGCCCAGCGTGCTAAGTTCCGTCGTCAAAAACGTGATGATGTTGCTTCCAGTGCCGAGGAATTGGCAATGGAGCAGGAATTAATGTCGAAAGTAATTAAGGTAACAGAATTTGTTACCGCTAATGAACTGGCATTAATGATGGATGTATCTGTAACACAGATCATTTCTACCTGTATGAGCCTTGGTTTATTTGTATCTATCAACCAAAGGTTAGATGCCGAAACGCTAAGCATAGTTGCCGAAGAGTTTGGTTTCCAGGTAGAGTTTGTTAAGCCACAGGATGAAGAGGCTAACTTAGATCAGCCCGATGATCCGGCAGATCTGGTTCCGCGCGCACCAATTGTAACCATTATGGGTCACGTGGATCATGGTAAAACATCATTGCTTGATTTTATACGCAAAACCAATGTAATTGGTGGCGAAGCGGGTGGTATAACCCAGCATATTGGTGCTTATGAGGTAACCTTGCCTGATAATAAAGGAAAAATAACATTCCTGGATACTCCGGGTCACGAAGCGTTTACCGCTATGCGTGCAAGGGGTGCACAGGTTACAGATATTGTAATTATAGTAATAGCAGCAGACGATAGCGTGATGCCGCAAACCCGCGAGGCTATAAACCACGCGCAGGCTGCAGGTGCACCTATTATTTTTGCATTCAATAAAATTGACAAACCGGGTGCTAATGCTGATAAAGTACGCGAGCAATTATCAACCATGAATATCCTGGTGGAAGAATGGGGTGGTAAATACCAAACCCAGGAAATATCTGCCAAATCAGGTTTAAATATTGATCTGCTATTAGAAAAAATATTATTAGAAGCCGAGCTATTAGAACTTAAAGCCAACCCTAATAAACGTGCAGTTGGTACAGTAATCGAGTCTATGCTTGATAAGGGACGTGGTATTGTTACTACTATCCTGGTACAAGCAGGCCAGTTAAAAGTTGGAGATCCTATACTTGCAGGTTGTTATAGCGGACGTGTTAAAGCGTTAACTAACGAGCGTGGACAAAGAGTTGATAGCGCAGGTCCTTCAACACCGGTACAGGTATTGGGTATGCAAGGCGCCCCTACAGCAGGTGATAAGTTTAATGCTTTAGAAAGCGAAGTTGAAGCACGTGAGATAGCTAACAAACGTTTGCAATTACAACGCGAGCAAGGCTTACGTACACAAAAACATATCACGCTTGATGAGATCGGCCGCCGTTTGGCAGTTGGTAACTTTAAGGAGTTGAATATTATTGTTAAAGGTGATGTGGATGGTTCTATTGAAGCACTATCTGATTCATTACTGAAACTGTCTACCGAGCAAATACAGGTAAATATCATTTCAAAAGCAGTCGGGCAAATATCAGAGTCTGATGTATTGTTAGCTTCTGCTTCTGACGCAATAATTATAGGTTTCCAGGTACGCCCGTCACAAAGTGCGCGTAAGCTGGCCGAAGCCGAGCAAATAGATATCCGTTTATATTCTATTATTTACGATGCTATCAACGAGATTAAGGCGGCAATGGAAGGTATGTTGGCACCAACCTTTGAAGAGAAGATTGTTGCTAACGTAGAGATACGTGAAACCTTCAAGATAAGCAAAGTGGGTACTATTGCAGGTTGTATGGTACTGGATGGTAAAATTAACCGTAACAGTAAAATACGTATCATTCGCGAAGGGGTAGTTATTTATACTGGCGAACTGGCTTCATTGAAACGTTTCAAAGACGACGTAAAAGAAGTATCAGCAAACTATGAGTGCGGATTGAACATTCAGAACTTCAACAATATTGAAGTAGGCGATATTGTAGAAGCTTACGAAAATGTAGAAGTTAAGCGTAAATTGTAATAGCTTATATAAAATAAAAAAAGGCCCTGATTTCAGGGCCTTTTTTTATTTTATATAACGTCATTGCGAGGAACGAAGCAATCCCTGCACTCGCAAATCAAAACCGTAATGTTTCTTTTTAAAAGACATTTATCTGCGAGACTGTCCTACGTAGAGATTGCTTCGTTCCTCGCAATGACGCTTTTATTATCTTTCTTCCAGATCAGCGGCAGCGGCTTCATCTAAAAACCATTGAACTTCACCGGTTATAGCATCAATTAACTGTGCCGGGTAGTTATCAATATCTTCCTCATCTTCTATAATATGGCGCACGGCCTCTGCTTTGCTTTCGCCATAAACTAAGAACGCTATATGACGTGCCTCATTAATTAAAGGCGCATTCATTGTTATGCGGTAAACTTGTTTATCCTGCAAATAATTAGCTTTTACAGATGGTGTAGTATCATGCAAAACCGGCGTATGTGGGAATAATGAAGCGGTATGCGCGTCATCACCCAGTCCCAATAATACTAAGTCAAATGCCAGTTCTTCATCATCAAAAAATTGCTCAATTTCTTCCCAGTATTTTTGTGCGGCATCATCAGGACTTAATGTAGTATCAACCGGGAAAATGTTCAAGCGATCAATTTCTAAAGTATCGAAAATAGATTTTTGAGCCATCAGGTAATTGCTTTCCGCATCGGTATGCGGCACATAGCGTTCATCACCAAAAAAGAAATAAACCTTTTCCCAGTTCACCTGGTCCTTAAAAGATGGAGATGCCAGTAACTGGTACAATTTTTTAGGCGAGCTGCCGCCCGATAACGATACCGTAAATTTACCGCGTGCCGTGATAGCTTCATTAGCTACTTCAACAAAATAGGCAGCTAAAGCAGTAAGCACTTCATCAGCGGTAGAGAATATATTTAACTTCATTTTTTATAAAAACTAAAATTGTCATTTCGAGCATAGCGAGAAATCTATGAAGCGGCTGGCTTGTGTATAGATTTTTCACTTCGTTCAAGAGAATAGTTCTTCGCTACGCTCAGAATGACAAAAGGACATTATTTTTTCTTTTCCTTATTAGTCACCGGTAGGGTAAACCAATGATAGCCATCGCGGGCAATTAATGCCTCTGCAATTTCAGGGCCCCATGAATCTGCCGAATAATTAGGGAAGTTTAAGCTCTTTTTAGCTTCCCAGGTGCTCAATATCGGCATGATCAGGTCCCAAGCCTCTTCTACCTGGTCGCCACGCATAAATAGTGTTTGGTCGCCATTCATGGTATCTAATAACAAGGTTTCGTAAGCTTCAGGAGCTTCACTAGTATAAGTGCCTTTATAATCAAATACCATATCCACGGTATTCAATATCATATCAATACCCGGGCGTTTAGCCTGTACCTGTAAGCGGATACTCATTTCGGGTTGTATGCTAATGATCAGCCTGTTTTGCTGCCAGCTTTCGGTTGCTTCTTTAGGGAACACCAAATGTGGTACATCCCTAAACTGGATGCTAATAGTAGATGCCGATTGGTGCATACGTTTACCAGTACGTACATAAAAAGGTACGCCGTGCCAGCGCCAGTTGTCTACAAAGAATTTTATAGCGGCAAAAGTTTCGGTATTTGAATCAGGGTCAACATTGCTTTCCTGGCGATAGCCCGGTACTTCCTGGCCCTCTATCCAACCTGAGCCATATTGCCCGCGGACGGCTGATGTACGTACATCATCAGGAGTGAATTTACGCATGGCTTTTAACACATCCACTTTACGATCGCGCACCTCATCCGCACTAAAGCTGATAGGGGTTTCCATGGCCACAAAGCAAAGTAATTGCAGCAGGTGGTTTTGTATCATATCGCGCAACGCACCCGATCCTTCATAATAAGGGCCACGGTCCTGTACACCTAATTGTTCGGTTACTGATATCTGTACGTGCTCAATATAATTACGGTTCCATATTGGCTCCAAAATGGAGTTGGCAAAACGGAACGCCATTATATTTTGAACGGTCTCTTTACCTAAATAATGGTCAATACGGTATATCTGTTTTTCATCAAAAATACCCCGCAATAGCTTATTAAGTTCTTTAGCTGTTTCCAGGTCATGGCCGAAAGGTTTTTCAATTACTATCCTGGCTTTCTCCGGGTCCTCGGCCAATTTGGCTTTGGAGATGTTGGATGCTATGATAGGGAAAAACTCAGGAGCAACTGCCAAATAATAAATAACGTTAGCTTTGGCTTTCCACTCGGTATTATGCGCTTCTATGCGCTTGCCAAACTCTTTATAGGTCTCGGCATCTTTAGCATCAGATACCTGGTAATATATGTTTTTAGAAAAATCTTCCCACTTAGCTTTGGTGGTTTTACCACTGCGCGAAAACTGGTTGATACCATCTAATAAATTAGCTCTGAATTGCTCATCTGTCAGTTTAGTACGGCCTGTACCAATGATAGAGAACTGCTTTGGCATCCATCCATCCAAATACAAATTATAAAGGGCTGGAGCCAGTTTACGGGCGTTTAAGTCGCCGGTACCTCCAAATATGATAAATATAGTAGGATCTGAAGTTATTTTTGATGACATGATATTGTTGGTTTCTGTTTATTAATTTTTAGGCACCCATTGGGTATGGAAAGTTCCTTCTTTACCAATTAATTCATATGTATGGGCGCCAAAATAATCGCGTTGTGCTTGTATTAAATTTGATGGCATCCTACCACTGCGGAAAGCATCGAAATAGCTTAATGAAGCAGCGTAGCAAGGTGCAGCAATACCGGCAGCAGTGATAGCCGATACAACCGTACGGGCACCGCCAATAGCGCTTTTAACTTCGTTAGCTACACCACTATCTAATAATAAATGTTCTAATCCTGGGTTGGCACTAAACGCTTTATAAATATCCTGCAAGAATAAAGAGCGAATGATACAGCCGCCCCTCCATATTTTAGCGATCTCAGCCAGGTTTAAGCCATAATTAAACTCGGCAGATGCACGGGTAAGCATATGTATACCCTGCGCATAGCTGATGATCATATTGAAGTAGAATGCCTCTTCCAATGATTTTATAAACGCATCTTTATCAACGTTTAATTTGCTTTGAACACCACCATAAATACCCTCGGCTTTAACGCGTAGGTCCTTATACTTAGATAGATCGCGCATAGCGACAGATGAATCAACAGTTGGTATTGGGGCCTGAAGGTCCATCGCTACTTGTGACGTCCATTTACCTGTACCTTTGGCACGAGCTTCGTCTTTAATATCATCTAATAATAAATGGTCAGCACCCGGTGCTTTGTAGCGAAATATATCGCGGGTAACTTCCATTAAAAAGGATTTTAAACGGCCGTCGTTCCACTCGGTAAATATTTTACCAATGGCATCGTTATCCAAGCCTAAGCCTTTTTTTAGTATCTCATAAGTTTCGGCTAATAGTTGCATTACGCCATATTCAATACCGTTATGTACCATTTTTACAAAGTTTCCGGCCGATCCTGTACCGCAATAAGTAACGCAAGGTTCGCCATCAACTTTAGCGGCAATGGCTTCAAAAATAGGTTTAACTACATTGTAAGCTTCTTTATCACCGCCCGGCATCATGCTTGGGCCACGGCGTGCACCTTCTTCACCACCTGATACACCCATACCGAAGAAGTGGATCCCTTTGCTGTTCAGGTAATCAAAACGGCGATTGGTATCGGTATAGAAAGTGTTACCACCGTCAATGATCAGGTCCCCCTTATCAATTAGTGGTAATAACTCTTCAATAACATCATCAACAATTTTACCGGCAGGTACCAACATCATAATGGCACGTGGCGTATTCAGGCTGGCTACAAATTCCTTAATTTCGCTAAAACCTTTTAGGTTTCCGTTAGGGCTTTCCTGCTCTAATGCCTGCCCTTTGCTGGCATCTTTATCAAATCCGGCACCTTTTACGCCATGGTCGCCCATGTTTAGCAAAAGGCTGCGACCCATAACACCCAGGCCTATCATGCCAAAATCGTACTTTGTTGGTGTGCTCATATTATTTGTTGTGATTTTCTTCTTTTAATTTTTCCAATATTGCTTTGGTTGATTCCAGGTCAGTATGCTGAAATGCCCTTATGCCCAGTTTTTGGGCTGCATTTACCAGCATTATCCTGTCATCAAAATAAACGCATTGCTGAGGGTTTACCTGGGCAATGCCCATGGCCAGCTTAAAAATGCCCGGATCGGGCTTGCGCATTTTTACTTCGCATGATGATACAAATGCATCAAAAAACTCATGCAGTTTAAATTTCTTTACGCGATAGTCGTTAAGTTCTTTGCCCTCGTTATTAATAGATATAATGCGGAAACCGCAGTCCTTTTTCCATTTTTTTAACCAGGCTAAAGTTTCCAGTTCAACCGAGCGTGAATACATGAATTGTTTAAAATCCTCGCGAGTAAAATCGCGAGGATAATTAAATATTACCGTATCTAAATACTCGTCTAAAGTAATGGCTCCAATTTCATATACGTTAAATATAAAATTGTGTAAGATCTCTACCTCTTCATAATCCAGCCCAAATTTTTCGGCAGCCAGTTTACGCGAAGCGTGCCCCCAGCCATTGCTAAGTACAACGCCGCCTATATCAAAAAATAGTATTTTAATATCGTCGGTTTTCATTAGCAGCTTATTTTACTTTAGCAGCCTGATCTTCGATAGATTTTAATAATTTTTCAAACGGCTTATTAAATTTATCAATACCCTCATCCTCTAAAGTTTGAGTGATCTCGTCCATGTTAATACCCGCTGCTTTTACTTTAGCTAAAATTTCGGTAGCGGTATCTAAGCCTTGCTCTAATGTATTAGCTGCAACACCATGATCACGGAATGCTTCGATAGTTTCCAAAGGAACGGTATCAACAGTATCAGGGCCAATTAATGCCTCAACATATTTAGTGTCTTTAAACGCAGGGTTTTTGCTGCTGGTACTTGCCCAAAGCAAACGTTGTGGCTGCGCACCTTTAGCGGCTAATTTTTCCCAACGTGGTCCGCTAAATACTTCTTTATAAATTTCGTAAGCTTTTTTAGCTGACGCGATAGCAACTTCGCCTTTTAACTCGCCTAAGCCTTTTTCGTCTAATAACGGATCAACAATAACATCAATACGGCTTAAGAAGAAGCTGGCTACTGATGATATATGGCCAATTTCATGTCCTGCCGCTAAATGATCCTCTAAACCTGCAATGTATGCTTCAGCTACTGCTCTGTAACGGTCTAAACCGAACAACAAAGTAACGTTGATATTGATACCTTGCGCAATTGACTGACGGATAGCGGATAAACCCGGTTGCGTACCAGGGATTTTGATCATTACGTTTTTGCGGTCAACTTGTTTCCACAATTTTTTTGCTTGCTCAAAAGTACCTTCGGTATCTAATGCTAAAAACGGAGATACTTCTAAACTTACATATCCGTCCATTTTATCTTCTGCGTGCACGCCTTTAAAAAGATCAGCCGCTGCCTGGATGTCTTTTAAAGCTAAACCGAAAAATACTTCTTCAGTAGATTTGCTGCCATCGCTTAAAGTGCGGATATCAGCATCATAATCAGAACTGCTGGTAATAGCTTTTTCAAAAATTGCAGGGTTTGAAGTTACACCTCTAACGCCGTCAACATCAATCAAACTTTTTAATTTACCATTGTTTAAAATGGCACGATCAATAAAATCCAACCATATGCTTTGGCCGAAGCTGTGTATTTGTTTTACGTTGTTCATTGTATTGTGATTATTTTTTTAACAATTTAATTTCTATTTATTGGCGACAATAAGTGTACCACCTATGGTCATATTAATTTACTATTTGGTGTTCCAAAGTGTTCCATTCACAAAAAATGGAACACTTATCAGGCTACCAGTACCTCTACATTATAGCCAATAAACAGTCCGCTTTCAATAACGCCGGTAATGGCTTTTATTTTTTGTTCCATATTACTGTCTATGTCTTCAAAACGGGCATCTAATACCAGGTTGCCGCTTTCGGTAATAATCGGGCCATCCTTGCCTTTTGCAGGTCGTATAGTCAGATTGTTTACTCCAAGTGCTTTTAGCCGTTCTTCTACGTGCAATAATGCCGCCGGAAAAACCTCTATCGGGACCGGGAATTTTGAACCCAGTTTTTCAACCAGTTTGCTTTCGTCAACAATAATATAATTAACCGGGCTGCAGCTCATTAAAAGCTTCTCTTTAAACATGGCGCCGCCACGGCCTTTTATTAAACTCTTATTTTGGTCCACCTCATCCGCGCCATCAAAGTACCAGTCGGGCCGGGCCTCTGTCAAGCTGGTTAAGGGTACTCCCAATTTGCTGCAAAACATACCAATCTCAATTGAAGTGGGTATGGCTTTAATGTTAAGCTTTTCAGCTTTTATTTTATCAGCAATAGCTATCAACGCCATAAATGATGTTGACCCTGACCCTACACCTATTACATCACCATCTTTCACCTTCTCCGCAATCTTTTCGGCTACTTTTTGTTTTGCCTCTTTATTGCTGATGGTATCGCTCCATTCTAGGTTTTTGACGATGGTACTGTTCCAATTCATTTTTTACCCCGCTTTTCACGTTCCTTACGCAAATCTGTTAAGGTTTGCATTAGGTTACTATTTGGATAAATGAAATTTGTAAACTTCCAATCCGTGTCAGTTTTAATTACTTCTGCAATTACTCGGGTTGCATCAACCACCACCACGTATCTTCTCCCCAATTGTTTAACACCCCCTAATTTAACCTTAAACACATCATCCTGTGCTGCCGTAAATGGGTCAAAGTCTAACCCGACAATTTCGCCGGGAAACTTTGACTGTGCTGCCACGTCTGCAAGCAATGCCTCGCGAAGGGGCTTATCAAAGTACTCCGGCTTTTGTTTTAACGCTACCACATCCGCGGCTACAGGGTTTTTCCTGTGTGTAGGCTTATTAGAGAGCGGTAAATACCAGTTATAAAATTGTTGAACAAATGCTTGTGCGCTCGCCGCATCCTTGGAAGATTGGGCTCTCATATCTGAAAACATAAGCATGCAAAGCATGATCATGTAAGTGATATAAAAGTGCTTTTTCTTCATTTTATATATTAAATATTGGAGAACAGCAACTAATCACCATTCTCCAATCTCTAATCACTATAACAAAGCTTTCGCTTTTTTAACTACGTTATCAACCGTAAAGCCGAAGTATTTGTATAACTCGTCTGCAGGAGCTGATTCACCAAAGGTTTCCATTGCTAAAATGTCACCTTCGTCGGTAACATATTTATGCCAGCCTAGTGGTGAAGCCATTTCAACAGCTAAACGTTTTTTAACAGCTTTAGGAAATACAGATTCTTTATAAGCCGCGCTTTGTTTTTCAAACAACTCCCATGACGGCATACTTACCACACGGGTTGAGATACCGTCAGCTTCTAATTTAGCCTGTGCATCTAATATCATAGCAACTTCAGACCCGGTAGCCATTAATATTACCTGTGGTGCTTTTGAGGCTTCAGATAATACATAAGCACCTTTTTCAAGGTTCTCTGCTTTGCCGTATTTGTCCTGGTCAAGGATAGGTAATCCCTGGCGGGTAAATACCAATACAGTAGGGCCATCTTTTTTCTCGATAGCTACGCGCCATGCTTGTGCAGTTTCGTTAGCATCAGCCGGACGAATAACCGTAATGTTTGGTATAGAGCGTAATGATATTAATTGTTCAATAGGCTGGTGGGTTGTACCATCTTCACCTAAACCAATACTATCATGCGTATAAACAAATATCGGGGCAATCTTCATAATGGCTGCCAAACGGATTGGCGGGCGCATATATTCTGAGAACATTAGGAAAGTAGCACCAAAAGGAATAATGCCTTTTGTTAATGACATACCTACTAATGCCGAACCCATAGCATGCTCACGAATACCGAAGTGGAAGTTGCGGCCGGTACGGTCCTCAGATGTAAATGAAGTATATTCTTTTAGGGTTGTTTCAGTAGATGGACCTAAATCTGCAGAACCACCTATAAAGTTTGGTAAGCTACCGGCAATAGCATTTAATACTTTTCCTGATGCCTGGCGGGTAGCCATTTTAGGGTCAGAACCTTTCCATACCGGTAATTTATCTTTCCAACCTTTTGGTAATTTACCTGCAGCGGCATCTTCGTATTCAGCAGCTAATTCAGGGAATTTAGCTTTATATTCTTTAAATAGCTCGTTCCATTTTTTCTCTGTATCAATACCTCTCGCGCCAACTTTTTTGTAGTACTCGGCAACTTCAGTTGGTATATTGAATGATTTTTCGGTGTCAAAACCAAAAAATTCTTTAACTAATTTAATTTCATCAGCACCAAGCGGCGAACCGTGAGAACCTGCAGTACCTGATTTATTAGGGCTACCGTAAGCAATTAACGAGCGAACGCGAATTAATGATGGTTTTTGAGTTTCGGCTTTAGCATTAGTAATAGCTAATTGTAAAGCATGGATATCATTGGCATCATTAACAAACTGTACATGCCAGCCATATGATTTGAAACGAGCGTCAACATCTTCATTAAATGTGATGTCGGTGCTGCCTTCAATTGATATTTTGTTATCATCGTATAAATAGATGATGTTACCCAATTCTAAATGACCTGCTAATGAAGCGGCTTCAGAAGTAACACCTTCCATCAAATCACCATCACTACAGATAGCATAAACATGGTAATCAAATAAGTTAAAACCAGGTTTGTTATAACGTGCAGCTAAGTGTTTTTGACCAATGGCAAAACCTACACCATTTGCAAAACCTTGTCCCAAAGGACCGGTAGTAACATCAATACCAGGGCACAAGCCGTACTCCGGGTGACCAGCAGTTTTACTGTGTAATTGACGGAAGTTTTTAATATCATCTAACGATAGGTCATAACCTAATAGGTGTAAAAAGCTGTACTGTAATATACAGGCGTGTCCGGCAGATAAGATAAATCTATCGCGATTGGCCCAATCAGGGTTTTGCGGATTGTAGTTTAAAAATTCTTTCCAAAGTACGTGTCCTACCGGCGCTAATGCCATAGCTGTACCCGGGTGACCCGAATTAGCTTTTTGTACAGCGTCTGCAGATAAAATGCGTACCGTATCAATGCTTAACTCTTCGATGCTTTTTGTAGTTGCCATTTTATTGAATTATAATAGTTTTTGGTGATTTACTTTTTTTAGCCGCCGGTAATATTACAGGCTGTTGTTCTTTATCAGTTACCCATAGTCTTGCCCCGCCTTTTATGCCGTCCTCATTGGTAATGACTTTTATATTTTTATCCAGTTTGAAATTTATTTTACGCGAATTTCCTCCGCCTATATATAAGGTGTCGTAATTAAATACTGTTTTTAAAACTTTAATAATATGTTTTAAACGTTTGTTCCATTTTTTATCGCCCAGTTTATCCAGCGCTTTATCCCCAATGTATTGGTCATACGTAGCGCTTTTGGTTAAGGGGTGATGAGCCATTTCCAAATGTGGTAGTAAACTGCCATCCAGTAATAATGCCGAACCGAAACCCGTACCTAAAGTAAGTACTAATTCCAACCCTTCGCCCTTTACTACGCCTAGTCCCTGCATATCCGCATCATTAACTACTTTGGCAGGTTTGCCTAATGCCTCTGCTAAGTGTTTGCTCAAATCAAAATCAGCCCAATGTTTGGTGGTTAAGTTAGGTGCAGTTTTAACTACACCATTTTTAACATAACCCGGAAAACCAACTGATATATGATCATATTGAGGAAAACCTTCAACCAACATTTGTATAGCCGCAATTATATTGTCGGGTGTGGCAGTAGATGGAGTATCAACCTTTTTATAATCCATTTGCAGTTCGCCTTTACTATTTAAAATAGTTGCTTTCACGTGCGAGCCACCTATATCAATAGAAAGAATACGTAAGGAAGCGGTGGCTTTTTTCATGGTTTTCGTTACAATGTGCAAGTTAGGCGTTTTTTTGTTTTCTGCAATCGATTTCCTATAAGTTTCTATTAAAATCTAACATGGCTTTTGTCATCAAGTGAAACAAATGTAACCTATATTTTAAAAATAAATAACAATATTGTGTTATTTATACACTATGCCAAGCAGTGTATTTTGCTAAATAATTATTAATCAGCATTATATATATTTATTATTTTTAGAAAAAATGTTCAGGATATTGGTGCTAAAATCGATCAAATTATAATTTAGGCTATAAAAAATGATAATTTTCAATAAAAATAAATGGGTTTTAAACCAATTTGGTCTTATTTATATTAAAATGAAAATTTACTTTAAATAGGAATGCGGTTTTATGCTTAAATTTTAGAAAAATTGGTCAAATGCTTGTGTATTTTGTTGATTTATAATTTGGCTTGCAAGCTTTGTATAAAGTTCGCGTCAAATGCGCTGTTTTAAAATATTAAGGGCTAGTATGTGCCAACTTCTATTTCTTTGATATATTACAGTGACGCAACTCTGGCATGTGTCAAATCGGCATTTTAGATAGGTATAGGTAAAACACAGGCTATTTATAAGGACTTATATTAAATTTATTACACCAACTATAACCAATAACCAGTATATTGGCGCCAAATTTTACGCCTAATAAAAAAATGAAAATTTATAACACTAAAAAGGGCATCGTTATTGATGACAACGGACAGTTATTCCTTTCAAAGCAAACAGCCTGGGATACATTTGTAAACAGGCAAGGGCTCTATGCAGCCATTAGCCAGGAAATTAAATCCTTACAACCAGATGCTGGTTTAGCAAGCGCTATCAGTAATGAATTGCTTAAACCGATAGCTAACCAAGAGGTATGGGCATCGGGTGTAACTTACTTCCGTAGCCGTTCGGCTCGTATTGAAGAGTCAAAAGATGCCGGAGGCGGTACTTTTTATGATAGGGTTTATAATGCAGAGCGCCCGGAGTTATTTTTTAAAGCTCCTGCTTACCGTACAGTAGGTACAGGTGCTGATGTGCGTATCCGTAAAGATTCAAAATGGAACGTGCCTGAGCCTGAATTGACTTTATTTGTTTGTTCTGCCGGTACTATTGAAGGTTATACTTGTGGTAATGATATGTCATCTCGTGATATTGAAGGTGAAAATCCTTTATATCTGCCACAGGCAAAATCATATAACGGCGCATGTGCTATTGGCCCATGTTTGTTAGTTAGCGAATCGCCAATTAAACCGACTTCAACTATCGGTATTGAGATCGTTAGAAACGGCTCGGCTGTTTTTGCTGAACAGATCTCTATTGACCAAATGAAAAGAACCCATACAGAATTAGTGAGCTACTTAACAAAAGAGCTTGATTTTGAGTTTGGCGCATATTTAATGACAGGTACAGGTATCATCCCTGCTGATGAATTCACCTTAAATGTTGGTGACGTAGTTAAAATAACCATTGAAGGTATTGGTACACTTGAAAATACAGTAAAACAATAATCATGAGCTTAGGAAAACAATTTATAGGGTTTGAGCAATCAGGCGAAGGAACAGATGTTCTTAAATCAATAAACCCGGCAACTGGTGAAACTTTAGCGCAATTTAGCAAAGCTACACCCGCCGAAATTGAAAGAGCAGTAGCTAAAGCCGCGGCTGCCTTTCAGGTTTACCGTAAAAAATCAGGTAAAGAAAAAGCAGCTTTTTTAGATGCAGCTGCTGATGAGATAGTTGCATTAGGCGAAGAGTTAGTTAATATCTGCTGCGCAGAGTCAGGTTTACCACAAGCCCGTATTCAAGGTGAGGTTGGCCGTACTGCCGGTCAGTTACGTTTATTTGCTGCATTATTAAAAGAAGGTTCATGGGTTGATGCCCGTATTGAAACTGCAATTCCAGATCGTACACCACTTCCAAAACCAGATATCCGCTACATGCAGATAGGTTTAGGCCCCGTAGTTGTATTTGGCGCAAGTAACTTCCCGCTGGCGTTTTCGGCAGCAGGTGGCGATACAGCATCTGCTTTAGCGGCAGGTTGCCCGGTAATTGTAAAGGCACACTCTGCACACCCTGCAACCAGTTCATTAGTAGCTGGCGCGGTTATTAAAGCAGCAAAAGCAACCGGTATGCCTGATGGTGTATTCTCTTTAGTGTTTGGAGATGGATCAACCGCTGGTACGCAATTAGTTAAACACCCTGAGGTTAAAGCTGTTGGTTTTACAGGTTCATACAGCGGTGGTAAAGCATTATTTGATGCAGCCGTTAGCCGCCCAGTACCTATCCCGGTTTATGCCGAAATGGGTAGTACTAACCCGGTATTTATTTTGCCTGAAATTGCAAAAAGCCAGGCAGAAGCATTTGCTAAAGGTTTTTCAGGTTCAGTTACTTTAGGTGTTGGACAATTTTGTACCAACCCGGGTATGTTGATCTATGAAAAGGAGAACGGTACAGAGTTAACTAGTCAATTAGAAACTCAGTTTGCACAAACTGCAGGTAACGTAATGCTAACCAGTGGTATTTATAAAGCATACAACCAAGGTGTTGAGCATCATTTATCAGTTGCTGGTGTTGAAACTTTGGCTAAAGGCGCACAGTCTGACGCTTTGAATACTGCATCTCCTATATTGTTTAAAACTAATAGCCAGGTATTAGGCGATAATCCACAATTATCTGAAGAGATATTTGGCCCAACCAGCTTAGTGGTTGAAGCACAATCAAAAGAAGATATCTTAAACATAGCACGTAACCTTACCGGTCACTTAACCGCTACTGTACATGGTACAGAAAAAGATCTGGCAGATTATAAAGACCTGTTAGATATTTTAGAACAAAAAGTCGGTCGTATAGTGATAAACGGTTTCCCTACCGGGGTTGAAGTTTGCCACGCTATGGTACATGGCGGTCCTTTCCCATCAACAACTGATGGCAGAAGCACATCTGTAGGTACTGCAGCTATCGAGCGTTTTACAAGGCCGGTATCTTATCAAGGCTTGCCACAATCTTTACTACCTGATGAATTGAAAAATTCAAATCCATTAGGCATCTGGAGATTAGTTAACGGTACCACCACTAACGGTACCTTATAATAAAAGTACAGAGGGGATAAGAGCAAAAGTTCTTATCCCCTTTTTTTGAAAAATAGATTATAATACAATAGATTAAAAATATTATGGGAGAGTTTCGCAGTTCAGATTGGTTTGGTACAAAGGATAAAATGGGTTTCCTTTACCGCAGTTGGATGAAAAATCAGGGTATGCCCGAGGATATGTTTGATGGGCGCCCAGTAATAGGTATATGTAACACCTACTCTGAACTTACCCCTTGTAACGCCCACCTGCGCGATATTGCAGAGAGCGTGCGCCGTGGTGTGTTAGAGGCTGGTGGTTTCCCGGTTGAGTTCCCTATCATGTCATTAGGCGAAACCTTGTTAAAGCCAACCGCCATGCTTTTCCGTAACCTGGCGAGTATGGATGCTGAAGAATCTATACGTGGTAACCCTATTGACGGCGTTGTGCTATTAACCGGTTGCGATAAAACTACCCCATCAACCTTAATGGGCGCAGCCAGTGTTGATTTACCTACACTTGTTGTACAGGGCGGCCCCATGCTTAACGGTAAGTTTAAGGGCGAGGATATTGGCTCAGGCACTGCCTTATGGAAATTTAACGATAAGTTGAAAACCGGCGAAATGACCTATGACGAGTTTGCCGAGGCAGAAAGTTGCCAGTCGCGCAGCCCGGGTCATTGTATGACAATGGGTACAGCATCAACCATGGCAGTTATGGTTGAAGCCTTAGGAATGTCATTAAGTGGCATGGCTGCTATCCCGGCTGTTGACGCTCGTAAAAAAAGAATAGCGCAGCTATCGGGTCGCCGTATTGTAGAGATGGTTAAAGAAGATCTTCGCATATCTAAAATATTAACCCGCGAGGCATTTGAAAATGCTATTAAGATAAACGCAGCTGTTGGTGGTTCAACCAACTTTGTTATCCACTTAACCGCAATTGCCGGTCGTGTGGGTATTGATCTTAACATTGATGATTTTGATAACCTGGGCTCAAAAATGCCATTGTTGTTAAACTTGATGCCTTCCGGTAAATTTCTGATGGAAGATTTTTACTATGCCGGTGGTTTGCCAGCTATCATAAAACAAATACAGTCTGAGCTGCACATGGGAACTATAACAGTTACAGGCAAGTCTCATGCTGAAAATATTGCTAATAGCGGTACCATTTACAACAGTGATGTTATTTACACCTACGATGCACCATTGATACCTGAAGCCGGAACAACTGTACTTAAAGGTAACCTGGCGCTTAACGGTTGTGTTATAAAGCCATCTGCCGCTACGCCTGCGCTGATGCAGCACACTGGTCGCGCTGTAGTGTTTGAAAATATTGAAGATTACCACGCACGTGTTGATGATCCGGCTTTGGATATTGACGAGACCTGCGTAATGGTACTTAAAACGGTGGGCCCTGTGGGTTACCCGGGTATGCCCGAAGTTGGTAATATGCCATTGCCTAAAAAACTATTAGATAAAGGCGTTACCGATATGGTGCGGATATCAGACGGCCGTATGAGCGGAACTGCTTTTGGTACCGTAATCCTGCATGTATCGCCGGAGTCGGCCATTGGTGGCAATTTAGGTTTGGTTCAAAACGGCGATATGATAACACTGGATGTGCCTAAAAAGCTGATCCAGCTGGAAGTATCAGATGAGGAACTGGAGGCCCGCCGCAAAGTATGGCAAGCACCACCTGCAATGGCCGAGCGTGGTTACGTAAAAATGTATATTGACACGGTACAGCAGGCTGATAAAGGTGCCGATCTGGATTTCCTTGTAGGTTGCTCAGGCTCAAAAGTAACCCGCGACTCGCATTAAAACTTATATAACTAACGATGACCATATTAATTGTTTTCCTGTGTATTGTGACCCTGGTGCTATTAATAACCTGGGGTAAGGTAAATGCTTTTTTATCATTTCTGCTAACTTCTATAATGGCCGGCCTTTTATTAGGTATCCCGGTTACTAAAATAGCAGGATCTGTTACCAAAGGCGTTGGCGATATGCTGGGATCGTTAGTTATAATTATAGTTTTAGGAGGTATGCTTGGCAAGCTGGTTGCCAGTAGTGGCGCGGCCCAAAAAATAGCCAAAGTATTAAAATCTGTATTTGGTACAAAGCATGTAGCCTGGGCCATGACCCTTACCGGATTCATTGTGGGCATACCCTTGCATTACAATGTGGGTTTTGTATTGTTAATACCTATTATATTTTCGGTAGCCTATAATTACAAATTACCATTGGTTTATATAGGGCTACCAATGCTGGCCTCACTTTCGGTAATGCATGGTTTTGTACCACCACACCCGTCACCAATGGCTTTAGTTACACAGTTTAATGCCGACTTGATTAAAACATTTTTATATGGAGTTGTAATTGCAATTCCGGCTATAGTCATTGCCGGGCCAATTTTTGGAAGTACGCTCAAAAATATTAAGTCCAACTCGGTAATAAGTTTGCCGGTTGAGGAAATCCCTGATGAAAAGCTGCCGGGGATAGCCAATAGTATACTGTCATCATTATTACCAGTACTATTAATAGGTGCAACAACTGTTATTTCAACACTATTTAGCAACAATGCCAGTGTAGTAAATGCAATGACATTTTTAGGCGAGGCAAATATTGCTATGGTTGGTACTATAGTTATAGCAACTTTTACATTGGGCATATCTCAAGGCAAAAAGCTAACCGAAGTAATGGGTGTTTATACCGAAGCAGTAAAAGATATTGCCATGATATTATTGATAATTGGCAGCGCCGGCATTTTAAAACAAATATTTATCGATAGTGGTGTAAGTACTCAAATGGCGGCTATACTGCAAGGCATTAATTTGCCACCTTTGTTTTTAGCCTGGGTAATTACCGCAATATTAAGATTATGCTTAGGCTCGGCTACAGTTGCAGGTTTAACTGCTGCGGGTATAGTTTATCCACTTACATTAAACAATGGGGTGGACCCCAATTTAATGGTACTTGCTGTTGGAGCGGGTAGTTTGTTTTGTTCGCATGTAAACGATGTGTCCTTTTGGTTATTTAAAGAATACTTTGGGTTATCAATGAAAGATACATTTTTATCTTGGTCGTTAATGGAAACAATGGTTTCTGTTATAGGCCTTATAGGGGTATTATGTATTAACATGGTACTGTAATATCTGATGCAAATATTTACAATTGCTTATATTAAAAAGAAATATGCTTTAATTTGTGCAGTTGTAAATAAATAATTGTTTATATATTTATATAACTAATTAAACCAATTGTATTTCTGCTATTAACTATATCGTAAAGTATAGTTTTTTATAAAAAAGATATTGCGCCATAATTAAACCGTATGGAGAAATTAATTATTGCTATTAAAGATGAACTGAGTGCGAATGCTACTGCAAAAGAGGATCTAGATTCTTTAACTGTGGGTGCTGCAGACAGTGACGAATCTTTATGGCTTAATTTCAGGGCGGGTGATCATAAAGCGTATACGCTACTATTGCGTAAGCATGCCAATGTTTTATTTAGTTATGGATGTAAGTTTTCAAAAGACGAAGATTTTGTAAAAGATTGCATACAAGATGTGTTTTTTGAATTATGGAATAGGCGCGAAAAAATAAGCCAGGCAGCAAATGTAAAAGCATATTTATTTAAATCGTTACGTTTAAGGATATTCCGTGAACAGTCAAAATGGAATAATTCATCGTCATTTGAGGATAGCTTTCTATTTGAAGATGATTTTAATATCGAATCGCACCTGATACAAGAACAAACTTCCAAAGAAATAAGACAAAAACTACAGACAATTTTAACCGGCCTTACCCAACGGCAGAAGGAAATATTATATCTACACTTTTTTGAGGATATGGATCATGATGGTATAGGCCGAACCATGGGACTCAATCGTCAGTCTGTATACAATTTGTTATATCGGTCTATAACTACTCTTCGTAAAAAAGCAGAATTTATTAATTTTTTTTAATAAATATATTGCTGAAAATCAGCCACATATGCTTTTTTATTGCATATGACAACTAAATTTTTCTTTTTGGTGAGTAGATTTTTACAGTTTCTGCATATTATATGTAACAAAACCGATATAAACTATCTTCATGGGTAATTACAGCACCTATAAAGTAGAGGATTTTCTTTTAGACGAATCCTTTATCAATTGGGTAATAAATAATTCTGAAAAGGATGCTATTTTCTGGGAAGCATGGGTGTCTGCACACCCTGCAAGTGTCCCTACGGTTAAACTTGCCCAAAAAACCCTTATAGCATTATATGTAAAGCCTGTTCGTACGCTTTCTGATACCGAAATTGACAGCATGATAGACAGTTTGGAGCAGCGGGTTCAAATAAGCAGCAATGCAAAATCAAAATGGTCTGATAGTATTAATTTTAATCAGTTTTTATCTTATCCTATTGCTGCCGTGTTAATAATGGGCCTTTTGATGATGCCTTACTTATATAATAAATTAAAAAAACCAGCGGCAGGCAAAGTAATAGCCTACACAATAAAGAATACAATTAACCAAACCGCAGAAAGAATGCTGGTTAAACTGGCCGACGGATCATCGGTTATTTTAGCTCCAGGCAGCAAATTACATTATCCTACTTTTTTTAAGGGAGCCACCCGATCTGTTACTTTAGAGGGGGAAGCTTTTTTTGAGGTTAGTAAGGATCCCAAACATCCATTTTTTGTAACCAGTGGAAATTTAATTACCCGCGTAGTTGGCACAAGTTTTACTATAAAAGCCTACAATGGTACTAAGGAGTATAAAGTAATCGTAAATACAGGTAGAGTAATAGTTACACAAAAAGATAGCGGCAATAAACAATTGAGCAATTTGCAGGCTAAATCAATTGCCGTAATTCCAAATCAACAAATTATATATAATACCAGTGATAATAGCCTTGTTAAAGAAAATCTGGTTGAACCCTTAATGCTATCTGCAGATGTATCTAAGGATGTTTTTACGTTTAATGATACTCCGCTTAGTAAAGTAATTTCCCGCATTGAGCAGGCATATAACGTAAACATATTATATAATGAAAAGGAAATAGGAGGATGCCCGTTAACGGCATCATTGGCAGAAGAGCATTTGCTTGAAAAGCTTGATTTAATAAGCAAAGCCCTTGATGTAAAATACTTTATTAATGACGGGCACATTGTATTAACAGGTGCCGGGTGCAACAATAATTTAGCTAACAAAAATTAACCTACTTATAAATTAACCTTAATTGTAAAATATATATGAGATAAAAGATACTTGAAAACCAAAAAAAGCCGACAGTGTTTCGGGACACTGCCGACCATTAATTTCCCACAATTCTCTTGAGAAGAATCCAACAGATTATAAATCTGTAACAGAGGGTTTTGTGCTAAACTTTAACCAAAATTTAACATTAACAAAATTATGAAAAAAAAGTCATTAGCCTTGGTAATTATGCGTATTACTTTAGTTTATGCTGCGATAATTTTTTCTTTAGGAACAT